>CAJWFS010000025.1 GCA_913030665.1 uncultured Acidimicrobiaceae bacterium | reverse complement strand
CCCAGGTCCACGAAGGCACCGAAGTTGACCACGCTGGACACGATGCCCTTGCGTATCTCGCCCGGACGGAGGTTGTGGAGGAACTCCTCCCTCTTCTCCTTCTGGGTCTCCTCCAACCACGCCCGGCGGGACAAGACCACGTTGTTGCGGTTCTTGTCCAACTCGATGATCTTGGCGTCGATGGTGGTGCCGATGAAGGGCTGCAGGTCACGGACGCGTCGCAGGTCCACGAGGGATGCGGGCAGGAAGCCCCGGAGGCCGATGTCAACGATGAGACCACCCTTGACAACCTCGATGACGGTTCCGGAGACGATCCCGTCGCCCTGCTGGATCTCCTCGATCCTGCCCCACGCACGCTCGTACTGGGCACGCTTCTTGGAGAGGATCAGACGGCCGTCCTTGTCCTCGCGCTGAAGCACGACCGCTTCGATCTTCTCGCCGAGGGTCACGATCTCGCTGGGATCCGCGCCGTTGCGGATCGACAGTTCGCGCGGGGGGATCACGCCCTCCGACTTGTAGCCAATGTCGAGGAGTACCTCGTCCTTGTCGACCCGGACGACCGTGCCCTCTACGAGTTGGCCGTTCTCGACGTCGACCATGGTGGCCGAGTAGGCCTCCTCCAGGGTCAGCGAGCCGAGGTCGTTCTCGGTGATCGGTCGGGGGATGTACTCGCCGTTCTCGTCGAATGTCCCCATTGGCGGGGATGCGAGGATGGCTGCTGTCAGGGTGGTGTCGGACACGTGTTCTTCTCGTCGGATGGGAGTTGGTGGACAGGGATCGTCCGGGAGCGCTGGATCACGCGGATCGGACCGGGAGAGCCTACCGGCGGACCCCTGCTACAGCGCCCGGAACCGCCTTGGGGGAGGACGACGCGCCAGTCGGCGACCACGGGCCCGGAACCGGGTCCGTCATGACCGCCTGCGGCCCAGCACCAGGAACTCCGGATGTTCCAGGTCCGGCGGGCGATCCGCGTAGTCCCCCGGTCGTACCGAGCGGATGCCCACCACGTCCAGACCGGTCCGGTCGCAGAGGAGGCGGAGTTCCCGCGGCGTGAAGCATGTCGTCCAGAGGTCCGTCGGGATCTCTGCGCCATCCAGGTCCCGCAGCACCGTGCTCTCCAGGTTCACCCCCGTAGCGGCATCGAACGCGTCCCGATCGTCGAGGAACCGAACCTGGAAGTAGGCGGAGAAGGCAGTCAGGGCCACTCCCCCGCAGGGCCGAACCGCCGCAGCAATGCGCTCCAGGATCGCTCCGTCCGGGTCGATCACCCCGTGGTCCGCCCCCGGTCCACCCGCAAGGCCGAAAGCGCCCTGGCACAGCGAGATGACTGCGTCGAACTCGGCGTCGAACTCCATCCGGCGGGCATCACCCACGACGAAGGACGCTCCCGCAGGGGCACCGTCCCGAGCCAGCTGGATGAAGGTGGAGGAGATGTCGATGCCCACCACCTGAAACCCGCGACCGGCCAGCTCGAGGGCGTGACGGCCCGGGCCGCAGCCGACGTCCAGGATCCGCTGGCCGGGGGTGAGTTCAAGCGCTGCCACTATGGCGTCCACCTCGGAGACGGTGCCGTATGTGAAGGAGTAGCGCAGGTAGGCGCCACCCAGGTGGTCTGCGACCTCCTCGAACCAGTGGCCCCCGTCTCCTCCGGGCATGGCGTCGCAGATCATCCCTTGGCGTCGGCCCAGGTGGCTCCCACGGCCACCTCCACGGCCAACTCCACCCGAAGCTCGTAGGCGCCGGTCATGACCGTCCGGACCATCGCCTCCACCTCGGAGAGCTCCTCCGGCGGTACCTCCAGGATCACCTCGTCGTGGACCTGCAGGACCAGGGTCGACTCGAACCCTGCGTCACGCAGCGAGCGGTCGATGCGGATCAGCGCCACCTTGAACACGTCGGCCGCCAGGCCCTGGATACCGGCGTTCATAGCCTGGCGCTCGGCCGCCAGCCTGACGTTGTAGTTGGACGAGGAGAGCTCGGGTATGCGCCGACGACGACCGAACAGGGTCTCCGTGTAGCCCTTCTGACGGGCCTCGGCGACCGTACGGTCCATGTAGGTCCGTATCGCCGGGAAGGCAGCGAAGTAGGACTCCAGGACTTCGGCCGCCTCCTCCACCGGCGAGCCGAGGCGCTGGGCCAGCCCGTAGGCCTCCATCCCGTAGGCCAGCCCGTAGGCGACCATCTTCGCCCTGTTCCGCAACTCCTTGGTCACCTCTGATGGGTCAATACCCCATGTCCGCGACGCTACGGCCGTATGCACGTCGTCCCCGGCCTCAAAGGCGGCTATGAGGCCTGGGTCGTCGGCCAGGTGGGCTATGCAACGCAACTCGATCTGGTTGTAGTCGGCTACCAGGAGGAATCTGCCCTCCGAGGGGACGAACGCCCGTCGGAAAACACGCCCGGCCTCTGTTCGGACCGGGATGTTGTGGAGGTTCGGAGCGTCGGAGCTGAGACGCCCCGTCCGGGCCACCATCTGGTTGAAGGTGGCCCGTATGCGATCGCCAGGGCCCACCGCCGCCAGCAGGCCCTCCCCGTAGGTGGAACGGAGCTTCTCGACCTCCCGGTACTCCAGCAGGTGCCCGACGACCGGGTGGTCTCCCCGGAGTCGTTCGAGGGTCGCTGCGTCGGTCGAGTAGCCGGTCTTCGTCTTCTTCCCCGGGGTGAGGCCCAGCTTCACGAAGAGCACCTCGCGGAGTTGCGGGGTGGAGTTCACGTTGAACTCCTCCCCGGCGGCCTCGTGCACCAGCCCACGGAGCCGCTCGCAGTCGGCCGTCAGGCTGTCGCGCAGGCGTGCCAGCTCGGAACGATCCACGCCGACACCCAACTCCTCCATCCTCGCCAGAACAGCGACCAGGGGCACCTCGAGAGTGGTGTTGAGGTCCTGCAGGCCCTGGGCCTCGAGGGCCTTCCCCAGCGGTACCAGCAGGTTGCATGCCGCCGCCGCCCGGGCGCACGCCTCAGCAGCCGGATCCGATGCCTCCCCGGAGAGGTCCAGTTGCCCGTCCGGACTCCCCATCTCGCCCAGTCGACGACCGTCGTGCCTCTCCAGCATGGCCCCCAGGTCGTAGCCGACCTCGGCCGGGTCCAGGAGGTAGGCAGCCACGGCTGTGTCCATGGTGAGCGCCACCTCGTCCAGTCCCAGGCGCCCCAGGGCACGCAGCGTGGGCTTGGCGTCGTGAGCGACCACCCCAGGTCCGTCCGGCCCCAGCAGGACGCTGATCGAATCAACGGTTTCGGCGAGCAGGCCCTCGTCGATCCACCAGGCCCGCCCGCCATCTGAGAATGCGATGCCCCCGCCCAGGCCGGGACCGGTCCCACCCTTCGCGGGACTCTCGACCGTGGCCATTCCGAACGTCGAACCCGAGAGTGCCTGTATGGACGACTGGACCTCCTCCGGGTCGGCGCACCGCTCCACAACTACCTCCAGGTCGCCGGAGGTCACCCCGGGAGCATCTGCCGCACCACCGAAATCCACGCCGAGGAGTGGACCCAGGTTCTCCCTTGCACGGCTCAACTCGAGTACCTCCAGGAGGCCCCCCGAGCGCTCCATGTCGACCGGTCGCCGTGCCATGTCATCGATTCCCAGACCGAGGGGT
The DNA here is from genome assembly GCA_913030665.1 of uncultured Acidimicrobiaceae bacterium. GTDB lineage: Bacteria > Actinomycetota > Acidimicrobiia > Acidimicrobiales > MedAcidi-G1 > UBA9410. Next base: position 15,638 of record CAJWFS010000025.1, on the reverse strand, counting down.
ACATCGCGCACCAGGACCATCATCTCCGCGTTCAGGCGGGCCAGCGCCTCGTTCTCCCGAAGGTTCTGGCTCAACTTGGGCGTCTGCTCCGAGGTCGCCGCGAACACTCCGTCCAGGCCGCCATACGCGTTGATGAGCTTCGCTGCCGTCTTCTCCCCGACGCCCGGAACGCCGGGAAGGTTGTCGGATGGGTCACCCCGAAGGGCGGCATAGGCGACGTAGTCCACGGGGCGCACGCCGGTGCGCTCCAGGATGCCGGCCGCGTCGTAGAGGGCATAGTCGGACACTCCACGCTTGTTGTAGAGCACCCGGACGTGCGGGTCCTCCACCAGTTGGTAGCTGTCGCGGTCGCCGGTGACGATGGTGACGTCCCGGCCCGCATCGGCGGCGACCGTGGCGAGGGTGGCGATCACGTCGTCGGCTTCGAAGCCCTCCGCTCCCACCGCCACGAACCCGAGGGCGTCCACCAGTTCCTCCACCAGGTCCAATTGCTGGTAGAGGCTGTCCTCCTGTCGCTCCCGGTTGGCCTTGTAGGAGGGCAACCTCTCATGGCGGAATGTGCCCCCCGGCCGGTCGAAGGCCACCACCACCCCATCGGGCTCGTGCTCGCGCAGGAGGGTGATCAGCATCTGGGTGAAGCCGAAGACGGCGTTCGTCTCCTGTCCAGACCGGGTCACCATGTCGCGCGAGATGGCGAAGAACGCCCGATAGGTGAGGGAGTTGCCGTCGAGGATCAGGAGGCCGGACACCGGCCGGACCATACCGCGGGCCCTGAGAGGGGCGCCGCTGGTGGGATGCGGGTCGTGGGCGCTACGGCTCAGGGACGAAGGCCGTCGGAGAGGACCGCCCGAGCCACGTCGACCATGGTCTGGCGCCCCGACATGGCAGTGGTCTGGATGAAGCGGAAGGCATCGCCCTCGGTGAGACCCTCCTCGTCGATGAGTACCCCCTTGGCCCTATCCAGCACCTTCCGGGCCTCGAGGCGCTCGGCCATAGTCCGGGCCTGTTCAGTCAGGGCGCGCATCTCGCGGTGGCGGGCCCTGGCGATCTCCACGGCCGGCACCAGCTCGGAGCGGCTGAAGGGCTTGACCAGGTACGCCAACGCCCCGGCCTCGATGGCCCGGTCAATGAGCTCCCGCTGGCTGAAGGCGGTCAGGATCACGACAGCGGTGTCGTGGGAGGCGGCGATGCAGCGAGCAGCCTCGATTCCGTCAAGTCCAGGCATCTTCACGTCCAGGATGACCACATCGGGATCCAACTCGTCGACGAGTTCCACTGCACGGTCACCGCGACCCGTGTCGCCGACCACGTCGTAACCCTCCTCCTCGAGGGTCTCCTTCAGGTCCAGCCGGATTATGGCCTCGTCCTCGGCCAGGACCACCCTCACCCTGCCGTCCGCCACCTCCGGCCCAGGGTCGCCGCCGATGGCTCCGAGAGGTTCAGCCATCGCTTGTCAGACGGTCCAAGAGTTCATCCTGGGCGGTCTCCAACCGCTGGATCTCCGCTACCAGTTGGTCCCTGTGGAGCGCCATGGTCGTGACGTGTCGCTCTGCACCACGGTGCTCCCGATCCGAGATGGCCGTCTCGGAGACCAGCGACCTGACTCGTGCATCGTCGGCATCGGCGACGAAGTGGGCGAGCTGCTCCTCGGCCACCGCCAGGTCTTCGCGGAGACGCAACAGGCGGCCGCCGAGTGCGCTGAGCCGTCGTTCCACTACCGGTCGTGCCATGGGATGGACAAGTGTACGGGAACCGGATCGCCGGACCCGATAGAGCGTCGGGACCCCGCCGGAGTGGCTTTCCATCGTCTTGTGCCCGGGGCGGGACTTGAACCCGCACGACCTTTCGGCCAGAGGATTTTGAGTCCTCCGCGTCTGCCAATTCCGCCACCCGGGCGACGTCTCAAGCCTACCGCTGGGCGGTTCCCCGCCTTCCGTGTTCTCCGGCCCCCTCGACCTGATCCGCCTACGCTCCCATTGAAGTCGCCCATGGGCCAGACTATGGACCGCAATTCCGCCCGCAGTCTTCGACACGGCCGGGCCGCAGCACGACCATCCGGGAGACCCACGATGATCGCCTTCACGTACTCAGGCCAGGGCTCCCAGCAGCCCGGCATGGGCGCACCGTGGTCCGACCACCCCTCCTGGGAACTGGTCGCCGAGGCTTCAGAGGCCGCCGGGCGCGATGTCGCACACCTGCTGCTCGACGCTGATGCCGATGAGCTCCGCTCCACGCGCAACGCCCAGTTGGCAACCTTCGTGACGAGCATGGTCATCCTGGATGCCGTGGCCCGGCTGGGCATCGATGCGGCCGGCCACGCAGGGCACAGCCTCGGTGAGTACAGCGCCCTAACCGCCGCCGGTGCACTCGACTTCCCGGACGCGGTGGCCCTGGTGGTGGAGCGAGGCGAGGCCATGCAGTCGGCCGCCGAGGACCCGGTCGGCACAATGGCGGCGATCCTGGGCCTGGACGACGCCGGCGTCGAGGAAGCCTGTGAAGAGGTCGATGGTTCTGTCTGGGTGGCCAACTACAACGCCCCGGGACAGGTGGTCATAGCCGGCGCTCCCGATGCCGTTGCCGCAGCCGGCGAGGCGGCGAAGGCCCGTGGCGCAAAGCGGGTGGCGGAACTGGAGGTATCCGGCGCGTTTCACACGCCCTTCATGTCCCCGGCCAGGGACCGACTCGGCGAGGCCCTCGACAGGACTGAGCTGCGAGCGCCCGACGGTGTCGTGGTGGCAAACGTGGATGGCGGCATCCATTCCAATCCGGCCACCTGGCGGGCGCTGATGAACGCCCAGCTCTGCAGCCCCGTGCGCTGGTCCCAGACGATCCAGACCCTTGCTGGCGAAGGCTTCACCACCTTCGTGGAGCTAGGCCCGGGCAGCATCCTGACCGGACTCGTGAAACGCAGCCTGAAGGGGGCGCTGCGCCTGACGGTGAACACGCCCGACCACCTCGACACCCTCCTGGACGCCCTGGCGGCACCGTCGGACGACGGCGTCGAGTCCCCCGAGGGCGAACACCTATTCGCCACGGACCGGATGGTCGTCAGCCCATGTGCAGGCATATTCATGCCGGTGTCGGGACTGGAACCGGGCCACCAGGTGGCTGCCGGCGCCCTCCTCGGCCACATCGGCGCTGCGGAGGTCCACTCCCCCTTCGCCGGTGAGCTCATGGGCTGGCTGGCCGTGGAGACCGAGCGGGTGAATTCCTCCAAGCCGATCGCCTGGCTGCGGGCCACCTGACAGATGACGACGAACACCTGGAGCATCACATGAGCCGAGTAGTACTGGTCACCGGCGGCAACCGGGGAATCGGACTGGCCTGTGCCCTCGCATTCGCCGCTGATGGCCACCGGGTGGCCGTGACGTGTCGGGGCGAGGCGCCAGCCGAGCTGGTGGACGCTGGGATCCTGGCCGTTCCCTGCGACGTGACGGACTCCGCGACGGTGGACGCCGCCTTCGCCACCATCGAGGAGGAACTCGGCCCGGTCGAGGTACTCGTGGCCAATGCCGGTATCACCCGTGACGGCCTGGTGCTACGCATGTCGGACGGGGACTTCACCGACGTACTCGACGCCAACCTGACCGGAGCTTTTCGGGTGGCTCGACGGGCGGTCAGGGGGATGATGAAGGCCAGGTGGGGTCGGATCATCCTGGTCTCATCCATTGCCGGGAGGATCGGCCAGACCGGCCAGGCCAACTACGCCGCCTCGAAGGCGGGGCTTGTCGGCCTGGGTAGGTCCCTGGCAAAGGAGTTCGCCAGTCGGAACGTGACGGTCAACGTGGTGGCCCCCGGTCCGATCCTGACCGACATGCTCGCAGCCCTCCCCGAGGAGCAGCAGGCCGACTACGCCGAAGCGGTTCCCCTTGGTCGCCTCGGACAGGCCGAGGAGGTCGCGGCCGCCGTGACATTCCTGGCATCGGATGGCGCCGCCTACGTCACCGGGGCCGTGCTCCCGGTGGACGGCGGCCTGTTCATGGGCTAAACCCCAGCTGACGGACCGTCAGGCTGTGACAGGGGCGACCAGATGCCAGAACGCCCAATCCATTCTCCGAGCCGACTGACCACCGTAGGCTGACGGGGTACAGATCACCGATCAGAAACGGAGCCAGACGGTGAGCGAAGAGAATTTTGAACGATTCACGAAGTGCGCGGTGGAGGTCCTCTCCGTCGACACCGCACAAATCACCAAGGAGGCCTCGTTCGCCGACGACCTGGACGCCGACAGCCTCGACCTGGTCGAGCTGATCATGTCCCTGGAAGAGGAATTCGGCGTGACGGTTGAGGAGGAAGAGCTCGAGGGCATCACCACGATCGGTGGCGCCTACGACCTCGTCGTCGGCAAGCTCTGATGTCCCGCCGTCGGGTCGCTGTCACGGGGATGGGCGTAGTCGCCTCCTGTGGCATCGGCACCGACGACTTCTGGGACGGGCTCTGCGGAGATGCTCCGGAGGGTGACCGTCGGGTCCACGACTTCGATCCGTCACCCCACTTCGAGAACCCGAAGGCGGTCCGTCGCAGCGACAGGTGCACCCAGTTCGCCATAGCGGCAGCGGACATGGCCCTCGAACAGGCCGGCACCCTGACCGCCGACTCGTTCCGACGCGGAGTGTTCATCGGAACCGGCATCGGTGGCATCGCCACGCTCGAGGAACAGATCCTGGTCAGGCACGAGAAGGGTTCCCGACGGGTGTCGCCCTTCATGGTTCCGATGATGATGCCCAACGCCGCACCGGCAGCCGTCTCGATGCGACACGGTTTCCAGGGGCCGGCCGAGAACACCTGCACGGCCTGCGCTGCAGGCACCCACGCGCTCGCTAACGCAGCCCGGCTCATCGCCCACGGCCGTTGCGACGTGGTCCTGGCGGGCGGCAGCGAGGCGCCCTTCGTGGAGACGGCCATAGCCGGCTTCACCAACATGACCGCCTTCTCCTCGGTCGGCATCTCGCGCCCGTTCGACGCAGAACGCGACGGCTTCGTGATGGGCGAGGGCGCTGGGATCATGGTCCTGGAGGAATGGGACATGGCGCTCGAGCGCGGTGCCACCATCCTGGCCGAGATCCTCGGTGGAGCAAGCACCGCCGACGCCCACCACATCACCGCGCCGTCCCCGGGCGGGGTCGGAGCCATCACCTGCATGCGCCTGGCCCTCGAGGAGGCCGGTATCGATCCGGAACAGGTCCGCCACATCAATGCCCACGGCACCTCCACCCCGCTGAACGACATGGCCGAGGCCCTTGCCATGGCCGAGGTGTTCGGCCCTGAGGGCCCCCTGGTCACCTCCACCAAGGGGATAACCGGACATGCCCTGGGTGCCGCCGGTGCGATCGAGGCGGTCGCCGTGGTGCTCGCCATGCGCAAGGGGCTCATCCCGCCCACGGCCGGCTACGCCACCGCAGACCCCGAGATGCCACCGATCCACCTGGTGACCGGGTCACCCGCCCAGTGGGAACCCGGGATCTCGATGTCCAACTCGTTCGGGTTCGGCGGCCACAACGGCAGCCTGGTGATCGCCCCGGCCTGAGCGGTGTGTCCGTCGGCTCTGGACCGACGACATGGACGGCTCAGTCGGCCTTCACGAAGACGAACAGGAGGTCGCAGCGGCAGGCCTCCTCACCGTCCACCAATGCTCGGCCGGTTCCCCTTCCGGCCCTGGCCGACACCCGGCCCAGGTCGACCTCCAGGTCGAGTCGCTCACCGGGTAGCACCTGACGCCGAAACCTCACCCCGTCCAGGCCTCCGAAGAGGGCCAGACGCCCGGCGAAGTCGGGGCGGCTGAGGAGAGCATAAGCACCCAACTGTGCGATCGACTCGCACATCAGTACACCGGGAAGGGTGGGACGGCCCGGGAAGTGGCCGGCAAAGAAGGGTTCGTCGCCTGTCAGCTGCCAGTAGCCGGCGGCCCGCTCGCCCTCAACGAGATCGGTCACCTCGGTCAGCAGAAGGAAGGGATCCCTGTGCGGTATGACCGTCTCTGGAGGGGGAAACGCCGTCACGTAGCCATCCCACGCCATCTGTCGCCCGATGGGCGGACCAACCTCTGTGCCGGCTGGCTGGACCCAGCCAGCCGGGTGCACCCCGACGACGGTGAAGGCCGGGGCGCTGTCGCCCCGGCCCCGCCGTTCACGTCTGGGTTCTACTTCCGGTCTATGTGACCGGACACCGTTCGACGACTACCAGGCAGGAGGTGCTGCGGGGGCAGGTGCTGCGGGAGCGCCGCTGCTCTTGGCCGCCGCCTTCAGCTTGGAACCGACCGATACCTTGCAGGCCCTCGTGGCCGCAACCTGGATCTCTTCGCCCGTCTGTGGGTTGCGACCCTTGCGGGCTGCCCTGATCACCTGCTCGAAGGAGATCCAACCGGGTACCGACACCTTGGCGCCACCGGCTGCGACCTCTCCGGCCACGACGTCGAAGAAGGCATCCAGGCATGCGCCGGCGTCCTTATTAGACACTCCGGCCCGCTCGCCCATTGCCCCGATTAGTTCACTCTTGTTCATCGAACATCTCCATTTCTGGTCTCCCGGTGGGGTTACCCACCTGCGGTCAAATGACATCCGACTACCTATGGGGCCCAATGTCAAGCATTTCCACCCAATCTTCCGCTTGATTGCAGCGATCGGTGCATGCCTGGTCGGTGCGAGTCGAATCACAACGGGCCACCGACGGAGCGATCCCCCACCCCGGATGTTCAACCGGGGTCGTTCACCAGGTGCTCGGCGGCACCCTGGAAGTACTCCATCACCGCAGTCGCCGCAGCGTCGGCTAGGCCGGCACCATCCAGAGCGGCAGCCATGTGGCGCAACCAGGCGTCGCGTTCCCCAGCGCCGATCCGAAACGGGGCGTGCCGCATCCTGAGGCGTGGATGCCCGCGCTCAACGCTGTAGTCGGCGGGGCCGCCCCAGTACTGCTTCAGGAACCCGGACAGGTGAAGCCGGGATGCCGTCAGGTCCGCCGGATAGAGCGGGCGAAGCAGCTCATCGTCGGCGACACCCTCGTAGAAGCGGTCCACGAGGGCCACGAACCACTCAGGGCCCACGAGTTCGTAGAGGCTCTCAGCAGATCCACCATCGGCGCCGACCCATGGTGATTGGCGTCCCAGCGGAACCTTCACGAAGCGTCGAGCGCCGAGCGGAAGTCGGCCACGAGGGCGGCGACGCCTTCAGGGCCCGCTCCGTCGACCATGCGTTGCACGACCGCCGATCCGACCACCACGCCGTCGCCGTGGCGCGACGCCTCGACCGCCTGTCCGGGCGTGCCCACTCCGACCCCGACGAGTACCGGAACGTCAGTCACCGCCTTCAGGCGGGTGGCGATCTCGATGGCGCTGGCCGCCAACTCGGCGCGTACGCCCGTCACACCCAGGAGTCCCACGCCGTAGACGAAGCCGCGCGTCCGTTCGCAGATTCGTGGAAGCCGCTCGTCCGGGGCCGTGGGGGCTGCCAGCAGGATCGACTCCACCCCGGCCGACGCTGCGACCTCCAGCCATGGATCGGCCTCCTCCAGCGGCAGGTCAGGAAGGATGCAACCTGATACGCCTGCCTCCAGGAGGGCATCGGCGAAACGCTCGAGGCCCATCCGGTAGGCGATGTTGTAGTAGGTCATCACGGCCAGCGGCACACCCACGTCCGCTCCTCGGAGGCAATCCAGGATGCTGGTCGGCGTGGCGCCCGCCCCCAGGGCCAGGTCGTTGGCGGCCTGGATCGTGGGGCCGTCCATCACCGGGTCGGAGAAGGGAATTCCCACCTCGATGACGTCGGCACCCGCCGCGGCGACGGCCCGGATGGTCTCCACCCAGTCGCCTCCGAGGCCACCTGTCAGATAGGGAACCAGGCACTCGCCCCCGCCGTCGCGTCGGGCCCGCAGTGCCGCCTCGAGTGGGCCCGTCCACCGGTCCGTGCTCACGCCAGAATCTCCATCATCTGGGCGACGTCCTTGTCGCCACGACCCGAGAGGTTGAGCACCACGGACCTTCCCGCCAGCGAGGCCCGTTCCCTGGACACCCACGCCAGGGCGTGGGCCGGCTCAAGTGCCGGGATGATGCCCTCCGAGCGGCTCAGGAGCTGGAAGGCCTCCACCACCTCGGCATCGGTGACCGACTCGTAGCGGGCCCTTCCGGTGGCAGCCAGATGACTGTGTTCGGGCCCGACGCCCGGATAGTCCAGTCCGGCGCTGATCGACTCCGCCTCCAGGACCTGGCCGAACTCGTCTTGCATCAGGTAGGACTCCATGCCGTGGACCACGCCGGGCACGCCCCGGCCAATAGCAGCCCCGCCGGCGGGTTCCACCCCGACCAGTTCGGTCGGCGCATCGGCGAAGCCGGAGAAGATCCCGATGGCGTTGGAACCGCCTCCCACGCAGGCCACTACCACGTCAGGCGGCCCCCCCAGCAGGGCCTCGCTCTGCTCCCTGGCCTCGAGGCCGAGCACCTCCTGGAAGGTACGCACCATCCAGGGGTAGGGGTGCGGCCCCATCACCGAACCGAGGCAGTAGTGCGAGTCCTCGACGGTGGCCACCCAGTCTCGCATGGCCTCGTTCACCGCATCCTTCAGGGTCCGGCTCCCGGACATCGCCGTCCTGACCTCCGCACCCAGCAACTTCATGCGGAACACATTGAGTTCCTGACGACGGACGTCCACCTCACCCATGTAGACGCAGCACTCCATGCCCAGGAGGGCGGCGGCCGTGGCCGAAGCCACTCCGTGCTGGCCGGCCCCTGTCTCGGCCAGGAGTCTGGTCTTGCCCATCCTCCTGGCCAGCAAGGCCTGTCCCAGCACGTTGTTGATCTTGTGGGAACCCGTGTGGTTGAGGTCCTCGCGCTTCAGGAGCAGACGACAACCCAGTTCCTCGGAGAGGTTGTGGCATTCGGTCATCGGAGACGGCCGGCCGGCGTAGTCGGCGAGCAGCCCGTCCAGCTCAGCCCTGTATGACGGGTCGGCCCAGGCCTCGCGGAAGGCCGTCTCGAGTTCCAGGACGGCGGGAATCAGCGTCTCAGGGACGAAGCGTCCACCAAAGTCGCCGAACCTGCCATTCGGCGTCGGTTCTGAAAGGCTCACCTGTCGCCACCCCCGTGCCGGGTCCTCATCTACCTCTCCTCATCCTGCTGCCAGTCAAAGGGCCGACGGTCGGCGTCGCCCTCATAGCGCACGGGTTGTGCTGCCCGGGCGTTGAGCATGAACGCACGAAGCAGGCGGGGGTCCTTGCGTCCCGGATCGGACTCCACCCCGGTCGAGACGTCGACACCGTAGGGGTCCACCTGCTCGATGGCCGAACCGACGTTGTCTGGGGTGAGTCCGCCTGCCAGGAGGGTCCGACGGTTCGCCGGTGCCCCCTCAGCCAGTGCCCAGTCGAACACCGCACCGGACCCGGGGGTGGGTGAGTCCAAGAGGAGCAGGTCAGCGCCGTACTCGTCGAACCGCTGCAGGTCCGGAGAGCCCGCTGGCAGGGCGCGGATGAGCAGCGGAACCCGCTCGGCCACCCATTGGCAGGTCGCCGGCGACTCCCGGCCGTGCAACTGTGCGGCCTTCAGGCCGATCCTGTTCACGATCTCGACTAGGCGGGCCTTTCCCATATCCCGGAACACGCCCACGGTCATCACGTCGTGTGGGAGTTGGCCGACGATGTCACGTACCACCGACTCGGATACCTGACGGCGCGAGGGGGCGAAGACGAAGCCGAGGGCGTCGGCACCCAGGGCGGTCGCCAGCAGGGCATCCTCAGCGCACGTGATGCCACAAATCTTCACGAACACGGCAGCGACGCTACTCCCCCACCCCGGCGCCCCGTAGGGCCCTTATGGCGTCAGCCCGGTCTTCAGCGGTGACTACGGATTCTCCGACCAGGATGGCGTGGTAGCCGGCAAGGGCCAGGGCGGCGGCATCTCGTGGACCGCCGATTCCCGACTCGGCGACGCTGGTGGCGGTTTCGGGAATCAGCGGCGCCATGCGAACGGCACGTTCGGAGTCCACCTCGAAGGTGGTCAGGTCCCGCTGGTTGACCCCCACCAGCCGTGCTCCGACCGCCATCGCCCGTTCCAACTCAGCCTCGTCGTGGACCTCCACCAGGGCGTCCAGCCCGAGTTCCAGGGCCAGGGCGTGGAAGTCGGCCAACTCGTCGTCGTCCAGAGCGGCCGCTATGAGCAGCACGGCATCAGCACCCATGATCCGGGCGTCGCAGACATCGCGTGCATCCACGGTGAAGTCCTTGCGGAGTACCGGAATGGAGGTGGCCTCGCGTGCCGCCACCAGGTCGTCTACCGATCCACCGAAGTACCCGACCTCGGTGAGAACCGATAGGCACGCCGCCCCACCCATGGAGTACTGCGCTGCGGTCTCCGCCGGGTCCAGGTCCGCTGCAATGTCCCCCCTGGATGGCGAGCGGCGCTTGACCTCGGCGATGACCGCAGGCTCGCCCGCAGCGCGGCCCCGCAGGACCAGGTGGAACCCACGGGTGGGCGGGGCACAACGGGCCCGATCGATGAGGCCCTCGAGGCTCCGGTCGTCCTCGGACGCCGACGTCCTGTGGTCGGAGAGGATCCGGTCCAGATAGGTCGCCACCCCACGAGGCTACCGATGGCCCCGGGCCGCTGGGGAAGGGTTTGCGCCGATTACCGGACCTCACCGGATCATCACCTACCCATAATGGAGCAGGTGGAGGCTGGGATCGAACCGGACAGTCAACGCGCGACGATGGAGCCTATGGACGAGCAGGACGGCAGGAACCTGGCGGTGGTCCTCGTGGTCGAGGACGACCCCAACATCGCCGACCTGCTGGACATGTACCTCCGCCAGGCCGGCTACCGTCCCTACCTGGCCTCCGACGGCAACCGCGGCCTGGAGGTCTTCGCCGAACGGGCGCCCGACCTCGTGATCTTGGACATCAGCCTGCCCGGACACGTGGACGGCCTGGAGGTCTGCCGACGCCTACGGTCCGATTCCGACGTTCCGATCATCATGCTCACGGCCCGCGACGACGAAGTCGACAGGGTGGTCGGCTTCGAGCTCGGCGTAGACGACTACGTGACAAAGCCCTTCAGCCCCCGTGAGCTGATGGGCAGGGTGAGGGCGGTCCTGCGCCGCTCGGGCAACTCTCCAGCCAACCCCGATCGGGTATTCGCATTCGCCGGAATCCGGATCGACGGCAAACGGCGGGAGGTCACGGTGGACGCCGAGGTGGTAGCTCTGGCGGCGAGGGAGTTCGCCCTCATCTGGTTCCTGGTGAACCACGTCGGCCAGGCGCTCACCCGTCGACAGATCCTGGACGGGGCCTGGGGCGATGGCTGGATCGGGGACGAACGCACGGTCGACGTCCACGTGCGCCAGCTACGGCGCAAGCTGGGCGGGGACCTGCCCCTGGAGACCGTCCGCGGCATCGGTTACAGGCTGGGCTGAGCGAAGTGCGCCGCCGACTCCTCGTTGCCTTCATCGGTATCGTGCTCTGCAGCCTCGCCATCACCTGGACCGGCATCCGCCTCATGTCCGGAATCCAAGCCGACACCCTGGCCCGACGCCAGACCGCCGGTTATGTCACGGCCGTCGCCGCTGCCTTCAACCAAGGTCTTTTACCCGTCGCCCAACAGTCGTATCGCCCCGACAGGCTGGATCGGATACGGCACTCCCTCGGACTTCGCCGGGTCGGAATAGTGCTGGTGGCCGCGGACGCCACGATTCCGATCAAGATCCTCGCTCCCATTCCACCCGCCATCGATCTCGGAGCCCTCCGCAGTCCTGACCTGGCCTCCGGCACCACCCTCAGTGGGGTGGACGAAGGCAACGCCTGGGCAATGGCAGCCGTGAACCCCGGTCAGGACGCCCCCCTGCTGGTCGTGCTCGTGAGCCGTCAGGTCACCGACCCGCTTGGGCCGGCTATGAACTGGTTGCTGGCTGCCGGCCTGGTGGCGATCGCTGTTGCCGTGGTCGCCGCCCTCCGGCTGTCAACGGTCCTGGCGCGCCCCGTCGTGGAGGCCACCGACGCCGCCCTCAGGATCGCCGGCGGCGACCTTGACACCCGACTGCCCAAACCCCCTGCTAAACGTACCGACGAGGTAGCCGACCTGGCCCGGGCACTTAATTCGATGGTCGAGGGCCTGGACAGGTCCCGTGGCCTGGAGCGACAATTCTTGCTCTCCGTGTCGCACGACCTCCGGACACCACTCACCTCGATCCGGGGATACGCGGAGGCCATGGCCGACGGGACCATGGAGGATCCCAGGCGGGCCGGAGCAATCATCCTCTCCGAGTCGCAGCGCCTGGACCGACTGGTGAGCGACCTCCTAAACCTGGCCCGCCTGGATGCGAGGCGCTTCACTCTCGACCTGGCGCCCTCGGACATCGCCGTCGTCACGACCGACGTGGTCGATGGCTTCACCCCGACGGCCCTGGAGTCCGGCGTCTCCCTCGGATCAATGACTTCCAACCACCGCCTGACCGCCATTGTTGACGTCGACCGGTGGGCGCAAGTGGTCGCCAACCTCGTCGAGAACGGGCTGCGCTACGCCAACTCCAGTCTGGACGTGGACCTGACCGAAACTGCCACCGGCATCCAGCTCAGCGTGCGTGACGACGGTCCGGGCATTCCTGCCGATGACCTGCCACACGTCTTCGAACGGCTCTACGCCTCCAAGCGGCGGCCCGACGTCAGGGAGTCAGGCTCGGGCCTGGGGCTGGCCATCGTCCGCGAATTGGTACAGGCAATGGGTGGCTCGGTTTGGGCAGAGTCCCAACCCGGCGGCGGGGCGAGCCTCGTCGTCCAACTGCCCGGCATGGAGTCTTCAGACGTCGAGGAGTGAGATGGGGGTGGCGCCCACCATGGCCTCGGCCGGGGTGGCGACCGCCCTGCGAACCGACACGAGGGCAACGAAGCCCTCACCCACCGTCGCCACGCTGGTGAGATAACCGGCGAGGTCGGAGGCGACCGTGACCTCCGATCCCACCGCTGGAGCCGGCCCGATCCCCGACGCGCGCACGATGCGAGTCGGAGTTCCGGCTGGTCGGCTGTTTACGCGGGCCACGAGTTCCTGTCCCGTGTAGCAGCCCTTAGTGAAGCTGGCCGACCTCTCCACCACCCCGGTGGCGTTGGGGATGGTGGTCGAATCCATCTCGGAACCCATCGCTGGAATCCCTGCAGCGATCCGCCTGGACTCCCAGTCCAGTGATGAACCCTCTCCCGACCCCCCGGGTAGCTCCACGGAGGGCCCCAGGAGGTCGACGGCGACGAGGCCAGGCCACTCCACCGGCAGGGCAAGCCCCCCGTCCGGTGGGCTGAACCCGGAGGCCTCCGCATCGATCACGGTCACGAGGTCCCATTCAACCTCTTCGATGGTGCAGTCGGTCCGAAGCAGGAATCGGGTCAGGCGCGCCACCACCTGGGAGCCGAATCCCGCCTCGACGTCCAGCAGGTAGTGGTCGTCAGCAAGGCGGGAGACCCGCATCCACGCATCCACCTTGCCCGCTGGCTGGAGCAGGAACGTCTCTGCTGAACCGCCAACCTCCAGGGCATCCACATCCTGACTGAGCTGGCCTTGCAGGTAGGCCCGGGCATCCGGCCCGACCACGGCGACCACGTCGCGTGGCCGCCTCACCGCCAGGCTCGTATCAGGCACGGGAGTTTCCTTCGGCTTCGCCGGCGGCACGTCGGGCCGCCGTCATGCGCCGAGCAGCCGGAATCGCCGACAGCAGGGCCCGGGCCTTGTTCTGACACTCGAGGTGCTCCAGTTCCGGAATGCTGTCGGCCACGATGCCCGCTCCGGCCTGGACGGATGCAACCCCGTCGGAGACCAGCATCGTGCGGATGGCGATCGCCGTGTCGATATTGCCGGAGAAGTCGAAGTAGCCGACGACCCCTGCGTACGGGCCCCGCTTCACCGGTTCGAGGGCGTCGATTATCTCCATGGCCCTGACCTTCGGAGCACCGGAGACCGTCCCTGCCGGCAGGGTGGCACGCAACACGTCGATCGGGGTGCGGCCAGCCGCCAGATCGCCGGCGACCTGGCTGGTCAGGTGCATGACGTGGCTATAGCGCTCCAGCGTCATCATCTCCTCGACCACCTCGGTTCCGAACTCCACGACCCGTCCGACATCGTTGCGCGCCAGGTCCACGAGCATCACGTGCTCGGCCAATTCCTTGGGGTCCTCGGCCAGTTCCGCTGCCATCCTGCGGTCATCGGCCTCTGTCCTACCACGCCGTCGCGTTCCGGCTATCGGGCGTGAGACCACCCGACCCTCCAGGAGGCGGACCATGGGCTCGGGCGAGGCACCCACCACCGACAGGTCGGCGTAGCGCAGAAAGTACATGTACGGGCTGGGATTCAGCTGCCGGAGTACCCGATAGACGTCGAACGGCTCGGCGTCCAACTCCACGTCGAATCGCTGCGATAGGACGACCTGGAAGATGTCGCCCGCGAATATGTGCTCCCTGGCGGCCTCCACGGCGAGGGCATAGAGCTCCGGCCCCATGCTGGAGGTGACCTCGGGAGGTTCCTCGTCGAGGGAAGGTGGTTCCATAAGGGGCTCGTCGAGGGGACGGGCGCCATCCGTGGCCAGGTCCTGGAGCCTCGAGACCGCCTCGTCGTAGGCCGCATCCAGCGCCGCATCATCGGCTTCGGAGGGCACCACCACGTTCACGATCAGGATCGCCCGTTGGCGCCAGTGGTCGATCGCCACCAGCTCGCCGATGATCGACATAATCCCGTCGGGGAAGCCCTTGTCGTCGGGAGGGGTGTCGGGGAGGTCCTCCACCTCCCTCACCACGTCATAGCCCAGATAGCCCATCAGCCCGCCGTGGAGGGGCGGCATCCCCTCGATCCTGGGCGATTCGAAGTGGGACAACAGGTCCTCGAGGGCCGCCAGCATGCCGTCGCCGGTACGGATGCCGTCCGGCAGGTCGCCGTCGACCAGCAGTTCGCCGCCGATCGAGGTGAGCGTGGCGCTGGGGTGGCGCCCGATGAAGGACCAGCGGCCCCATGTCTCACCCCTGTCCACGCTCTCGAGTAGAAAACCCTCCCCGCCGCCGACACAGCGGGCGAAGAGGGATACGGGGGTGGTCAGGTCGGCGAGGAGTTCCCTCCACACGGGGACCACCGCATGACCGCGGGCCAACTCACGGAACTCCTCGCGGTCGGGCGAAACCACGTGATCAGTCGGCGTCGGGGCCGAAGGAGCGGAAGAAACAGCTGTACTCACCGGTATGGCACGCCCCCCGACCCTCCTGCTCGACCACGAACAGGAGGGTGTCGCCGTCGCAGTCGTAGTAGGCCTCGCGGACGTACTGGCGGTCTCCAGACGTCTCGCCCTTGCACCAGTACTCCTGGCGGCTACGGCTCCAGAACCACGTTCGACCGGTAGCCATCGTCTGGCGCAGGGAGTCGGCGTTCATCCAGGCCATCATCAGGACCCGGCCCGTGTTCTCCTCCTGGACAATTGCCGGCACGAGGCCCGCATCGTTGAAGGTGACCTTTCCGAGCTGCTCCTCGGTGACGGGGATCGGCGTGGATGCGGGTACGTCAAGATCGGACATGGTCCCAGCCTAGGGTCGGCCGCAGACCCGCCGACGGTGCTTTGAGCGCCTCCACGACGCCCCTCACAGGTAGAGGCCGGTGCTGCCCTCTTCCAGGCGCTGGGCGGCCACGGCGTGGACGTCCC
>CAJWFS010000024.1 GCA_913030665.1 uncultured Acidimicrobiaceae bacterium | reverse complement strand
AGCAGTACACGGAGCCGCCTGAGGCAGCACGCTCCACGACCCCAACGTAGGCGAATGCGCCGGTATCTCGAACGGCCTCTACGACCTGGCCGAACTCGGTGCCGTGGACCTCTACGGCCTGGTCGACGTAGCGGGCGAAGGTCTCCTGCTGGTCTGGGTCCTCCCATGCAGCTGCGTTGGTCAGGTCCAGCCAGACCGGATAACCGGGAATGAAGACCTCGGGGAAGGCGACCAGGTCGGCACCCCCGGCACCGGCTTCGGCGAGATGTTCAAGGACCACACCGATGGTGGCGGCCCGGTCCAAGAACACGGGCGAAGCCTGGACGGCAGCGATGCGCATAGTCCCATTGTGGGGCACACGGACTCCATGCACCACGCTGGCCTGACTGGTTTGGCCGAACCGGTTCGAAAAAACAGAAACTCTCAAAACAGGCTGAAAACCTGTGTAGGAGACATCCTGCCGGAGGCGCAGGGTGCTTCGGGAGGTGTGCTGAGAGTTCCTGACCCCCTACCGGGGGCTTTCCCTCAGACTGGTCGCCCCTAGACGAGGCGTCGCATTACGTTCGACTCTGCTAGCAGGGTGACACCGGGAAGCGCCGCAGCGACGCCGACCCGCTCCTGGAAGCCAGGATCGGCCATGCCACTTGCGGTCCCCTCCGACCAGCCGCCTAGAGAATCCCACCCCAAGATCAGTCGGACACTGGGGCCGGTGCCCATAACGCTGGTGCACACGATGATTGGAGTATTCGTCACGTCGTGCAGTTGGTCGGCGACGCCGATCGCCGCTGCGGTCAGGGGACCCATTTGAGGGAGCGGTGCCCGATGGAAGATGTTGGTGACGAAGGCCGGAGTCTCCGACCAGTCGCCGACCGTGTGGCTGACATCCCAGAAGGAGTCCTCGGGCCGGCCGTCCACGCAATCGTTCACAGCCGCGGCCAGAGGGCCCATGGCCTCCAGGTCGGCATCGGCGTGGATCAGCTCCCCTGAGTCGAAGGCGTCGATGTCGGGCACCAGGGCCGAGGCTCCGTACTCCCCCTGAGTGCCGACCACCGTTTCCCAGAGGTTGTATCCGTAGTCCGACATGCCGTTGATCGCCTCGTGGGCTGCCACCAGGGCCGTCGAGGCTTCGCCTTGCCGACCCGGTTCCATCAGGAACACCCGGTTCCAGAGCTTCATGGGTTGTCCCGCCCTTCCATCCTGTCGCCGGACGTTCCTGCGAGCGGGCCACCGTCCCACGGACAGTCCGATGCGGTCAAGATGCAGGGTGCTTCGAGGGACGCTGTGCTACGGCATGGAACGCCCTGGAACTCAAGGACGCACCTCGTAGTAGATGTTCGTGGGGTCGTCCACCTTGTGCTGGAGGAAGCGGCTGAAGCCGGATTCGGCGACCATTCCCTGCAGCGTCTCCGGATCAAGGCCCAGGGTGCCGAGGCCCATGCCGTCGGGGGTGGACATGGCCGACGCCATGCAGGTGGCCACCGATGTCGAGTACATCATCGCCAGCATCGGGTTCCGGAGGTTCTTCCCCCACTCCGACGACGACCTGATCTCCTTGACCAGCCAGGTCCCGTCCTCGGCGATCGCTCCACGGATGGCCGCCATTGCCAGGTCCGGCCTGGGCATGTCGTGCAGGCAGTCCAGAGTCATCACGAGGTCGACGTCTGCCGTGGCCGGCAGGTCCTCACCGCCGGCGAGGTGGATGGTCACCTTGTCGCTTCCGTCGAACCTCTGGCGAGCCGCTGCCACGGCCCGTTCGGACACGTCGTAGCCCTCGTAGGTCGACTCGGGAAAAGCAGCGGAGATGAGCTCGAGGGCCAGGCCGGTGCCGCAGCCGACGTCCACGACTCTGACTCCGGCCGTGAGGCGATCGGCCACCCCATCCAGCATCGGGATCACCGTTGAGACCAGCAGGGCCCTGGCCATTGGTGCCAGCATCGCCTCGGTGTGCTGCTCGGAGCCTTCACCCTGGTCGTCGTAGGTGAGGCCCAGGCCGGTCCGGAAGGCCTCCACCAGGCCATCGGCCACCCGGGGGTCGCGCTGGCGGGCGAACACGGCGGCGGCGTAGGTGGGCTGGTCCACACGGGCCAGCACGAGCGCGGCCTCGGGTTCCATCAGGAAGGTCTCGCCGTCCGTGGTGACGAGCAGTTCGGCCGCCGCCTGGCTCCGGAGCCACTCCCGCAGCCAGCGCTCGTGGAGGCCGGTCGCCGTCGCCAGGTCACCGGAGGTGACCGGCCCGGCGCCGTCCAGGGCCTGGTAGATCCCAAGGCGTACGCCGAGGTGGATCATCAGGCCCACCATCTCGCCCTGCTTGTAACCCCACGTCGTCAGCGTGTACCTGCTGAGGAGGTCCTGATCGATCGTCATCTCCGTGGCGTACCTTCCGTCATGCCCCTTGGGCGTCGTCTACATCGGGTTCGCGTACCCAGATGGCGCCATCGTGATCCACGCACGGCAGGACCGCCAAGTCCCCCTTCCGGTCCCGCCGGCCGTTCACGTTGGCCTTCCATCCGGCGCCGTCGGGTCCGAACCGCCAGAAGTGGGTGATGCAGACGAGCTCCTCGCCATCCACGACCCCAGCGTGGGCCAGATGGGACCACTGGTGAGGGCAACGGGCCTCCGAGACACACGGGACTCCCGACCCGCTCCGCCACACCACCAGGTCCTCGCCGCCGAGGCTGGCCTCCACGATGCCGCCGGGTGGGACCTCTACGTCGAGGAGGCGAACCCAGCCGGGACCGGGCTGTCCATCGTCGGGCCGGCCGACCATGGCTCAGACGTCCGTGAAGCGCGTGACCGCCATCGCTGAGCCGATCATCCCGACGAGTCCACCAATGACGAGCAGCCAGATGCTGGTGTCCCAGACGAACCCGTCAGGCACCGCGAAGCCACGGAACAACGGAACGGCATCCGACTCCTGGAAGTACGCGAGGACCTGGGAATCCACCACGAACAGGGCCGGGATGGCGAGGGCGGCACCCGCCAAACCATGGATCGTGCCCTCCAGCATGAATGGAATACGGATGAACCAATTGGTGGCGCCGACCAGCTTCATCACCTCGATCTCCTGGCGACGGGCCCCGATGGCGGTGAATACCGTGTTCAGGATCAGCAGGGTGGACACGCCGACGAGCACGACGGCGGCCACCAGGAGTGCCTGGCTCACCCGGGTGGAGAAGTCCTCGATCTGGCGGATGGCCTCGGTGGCAGTCGCAACCTCCTTCACGCCGGGTTGCTCCCCGAATTGGCGTGCCATCTCCGCGACGTTCCCGGCGTCGGGGTTGGCCGGCACGATCCGGTATGAGGGAGGCATCACGGCTGGCGTGACGCTCTCTATCAACTCCGGCTTGTCGGCGAAAAGGCGCTGGAACTCCTCGTAGGCGGCTGCCTTGTCCACGTAGGTGTAGCCGGAGACTGCAGGGCTGGAGTCCAGGACGTTGCGGATGGCGGCGTCCTGCTCCGGCGAGGCATCAGCCACCATGAACACGATGAACTCCACGCCCTCCTGGAACTGCGCCGTGGCCCGGGCCGCCCCCTCGCGGATCAGCAGGGAGGCACCCACCAGGGAGAGCGAGATCGCCACGGTCAGGATGGCGGCCAGCGTGAGGCTGAGGTTCCGCCAGAGGCTGACGAGCGTCTCGCGCACGTAGTACCAGAGTCGGTAGAGCACCTCAGGCCACCAGCCCTGTCACGTCCAGGCTCATTCGTAGACCCCGCGGGACTCGTCGCGCGTGATCACGCCGCGGTCCAACTCGATCACCCGTCGACGCATCGTGTCAACCACGCCACGGTCGTGGGTTGCCATGACGACCGTCGTGCCGCTGCGGTTGATGCGGTCCAGGAGGCGCATGATGCCCACCGAGGTTCCCGGGTCGAGGTTCCCCGTGGGCTCGTCGGCCAGGAGGATCATCGGGCGGTTCACGAACGCCCTGGCGATTGAGACCCTCTGCTTCTCGCCGCCGGAGAGCTCGTCGGGTAGGCGTTCAGCCTTGCGGGCGAGGCCCACCAGCTCGAGGATCGCCGGGACCTGTTGGCGGATCACCTGTCGAGGGCGACCGATCACCTCGAGTCCGAACGCCACGTTCTCGTAGACGGTCTTCTTCGGCAGGAGCTTGTAATCCTGGAAGATGTAGCCGATGTTGCGCCGGAGGTACGGGACCTTCCAGGAACTCAGCGAACCCAGGTCCTTGCCGGCGACCATGATCCGTCCCTCGTCAGCGACCTCCTCACGGTTCAGGAGCCGGATGAAGGTGGACTTCCCGGAGCCCGACGGTCCCACAAGGAACACGAATTCGCCCCTCTGGATCTCAGCGGTGGCGTTCTTCAAAGCCACTACGTCGCCCTTGAAGATCTTGGAGACGCCCTCCAGCTTGATCATGTGGGACCTCCGGAACGCGACGCTTCGATCAGGGCGGGTCGTGACGGCACGGCGCGGACGGTACCAGAATGCCATCAACAGATCGCGGCGCCCCCGGGTGGTCGGGGGCTCCACCGGTGCGGTCCTGGTTCAGCCCTCGGCCCCCGAACGGGCCCACCGCAGGTAGGCCTCCATGAAGCCATCCAGGTCGCCGTCCAGCACGCTGGCCACGTCGCCGACCTGGTGCCCGGTCCGGAGGTCCTTCACCATCTGGTACGGCTGCAGCACGTAGGAGCGGATCTGGCTGCCAAAGTCGACGCCCCGCTGTTCCCCGCCGATCTGGGCCAGCTCGGTGTCGCGCTTCTGCCGTTCCAGGTCCAGAAGTCGGGCGGCGAGCATCTGCATCGCCCGCTCCTTGTTCTGGTGCTGGCTGCGTTCGTTCTGGCAGGAGGTCACGATCCCGGTCGGCAGGTGGGTGATGCGGACCGCCGAGTCGGTGACGTTCACGTGCTGGCCTCCAGCTCCGGACGACCTGTAGGTGTCGATCCGGAGGTCCCCCTCATCGATCTCCACCTCGTCAACGATGGCGTCGAAGAACGGGACCACCTGGAGGGAGGCGAAGGCGGTCTGTCTCTTGGACTCCTTGTTGAACGGCGAGATCCTGACCAGCCGGTGCACGCCGCGTTCGCTCTGGAGGAGGCCATAGGCGTAGCGGCCCCTGACGACGAACTCCACGGAGCTGATCCCCGCTTCGGTGCCCTCCGATACCGACTCCACCACCAGGTCGAAGCCCCGCCGGTCGGCCCACCGGCCGTACATGCGCAGCAGGATCTCAGCCCAGTCCTGGGCGTCGGTGCCGCCGGCTCCGGACTGAACGTGGCAGACGGCATCTCCCTCGTCGTGCTGGCCCGAGAACAGCGACCGGACCTCCAGGGCGTCGAGCCGGGTGGACAGGTCGGCGACAGCGTCAGCGATCTCGCCGTCCAGGCTCTCGTCGCCCTCCTCGGCCGCCATCTCGGCGAGAGTCTCGGCGTCCTCCAAGCGCTGCGTCAGGTTTAAATGGAACTCCAGGTCCTCGACGACCCCGGAGAGGTCCTTCTGGACCCGTCGCCCGCGGTCCTGGTCGTTCCAGAGTTCAGGGTCCGCCATCTCGGTCTCCAGGACCACGCGGCGTTCCTGCTGTTCGCTGATCCTGAGGTAGCCGAACGCCTCATCCAGTCTGATCCGGAGCGCTGCCAGTTCCGTCGTGAAGTCCTGCACGTCAAGCCCCGTGGCACTGCTTGAACTTGCGACCCGAACCGCACGGACACGGGGCGTTGCGGGAGGTGTTCTCCCACTCGGTGTTCACCTTGGTGGCGGCCTTCACCGGCGTCGACTCCTCCACCCTGGCGGGCACCCCAGCGGCTGCTGCGGCCCCGACCACCGGGCCCTCCGGGCCGCTCGTGGTCATCTCGGAGGGTTGGCTGGACTCGTCGGACCGGACGATCCGGATTCGCATCACGTATCGGAGAAAGTCGCGGCCGATGAGATCGTCGAGTTGGCCGAACAACTCAAAGCCCTCGCGCTTCCACTCGGTCGCCGGGTCACGCTGGCCCATTGCCCTGAGGTGGATGCCTTCCCGCAGGTGGTCCATCTCGTAGAGGTGCTCACGCCACCGCTGGTCGATGATCGAGAGCATCACCTGTCGCTCGACCTCGCGCATCGCCTCGGTACCGAGCTCCTCCTCCCGGCCGGCGTAGACCTCAAGGCCGTCGGCCGTCAGGGTCTCGTACAGGGACTCGATGCTGCGCTCGGCGGCCAGCGCCTCGGCATCCAGCCCCAACGGCCAGTAGGTGTCCAGCTCGACACGCAGGCCGTCGAGGTCCCACTCCTCCGGGAGGCCCGAGCCGCAGTGCGTCCGGACCGTGCCGTCCACTATCGAGGCCAGCACCTCGCGGACCTCCTCACGCAGTTCGGTTCCGGTGAGCATCCGATCCCGGCGCCGGTAGATGACATTGCGCTGCTCGTTCATCACCTCGTCGTACTTGAGGACGTTCTTGCGTACCTCTGCGTTCTTCTGCTCGACGGTGGTCTGGGCGCGCTCTATCGCCTTCGTGACCATCTTGGACTCGATCGGCACGTCCTCCGGTAGCGCCCTGTCCATGACGCCCCTGATGGTGTCCGACGCGAAGAGGCGCATCAGGTCGTCCTCCAGCGACAGGTAGAAGCGGCTCTCGCCCGGATCCCCCTGACGGCCGCTGCGACCCCTCAACTGGTTGTCGATCCGACGCGACTCGTGACGCTCGGTACCCAGCACGTACAGGCCGCCGCTGGCCCGTACCTCGTCGCCCATGGCCGCGCACTCCGGCTCGAAGCGCTTCACGAGTCCGGCCAGCCGTTCCTCGCCCTCGGGTGTGGCTGGATCCAGGCCAGCCGCCCTCACCTCCCGCTCGGCCAGGTTCGCCGGGTTCCCACCGAGCAGGATGTCCACCCCACGCCCCGCCATGTTGGTGGCGACAGTCACCGCACCGGGTCGACCGGCCTGGGCCACCACCTCGGCCTCGCGGAAGTGCTGCTTGGCATTCATGACCTCGTGGTCGATGCCGCGCTTTTCCAACTCGCGTGAAAGGCGTTCCGAGTTCTCCACCGAGACCGTGCCGACCAGCACCGGCTGACCAGCCTCGCGGCGCTCCACGATGTCCTCGACCACGGCGTCGAACTTGCCCGCCTCCGACTTGAAGATGAGGTCGCTCTTGTCCATGCGAACCAGCGGGCGGTTCGTGGGGATGGGCACCACCTGCAGGCCGTAGATGCCGGCCAGCTCGGCGGCCTCGGTCTCGGCGGTTCCGGTCATGCCCGCCAACTTCTCGTAGAGGCGGAAGTAGTTCTGGAGCGTGATCGTGGCGAGCGTCTGGTTCTCCTCCTTGATCGACACCCCCTCCTTGGCCTCGACCGCCTGGTGGAGGCCGTCGGACCAGCGCCGACCCTCCAACACCCTTCCGGTGAACTCGTCCACGATCCGGACGTCGCCGTCCACGATGATGTAGTCCTTGTCCCGCTTGTAGAGCTCCTTGGCCTTCAGGGCTGCGTGGAACTGGTGGACGAGGTCGGCCGACACCTGGTCGTAGAGGTTCTCGACGCCCAGGGCCGCCTCGACTGCATGCACCCCGTCCTCGGTCGGGGCGACGATCCCCTTCTCCTCGTCCACGTCGTAGTGGTGGTCGGGCTCCAGGCCACGGACGACAGCGGCGAACCGCTGGTAGAGGGCGGCGGCCTCGCTGAGTCGCCCGCTGATGATGAGGGGCGTCCGTGCCTCGTCGATGAGGATGGAGTCGACCTCGTCCACGATGCAGAAGGCGTGGCCCCGTTGGGCCTTCTCCGTATCCGACATGGCCATGTTGTCGCGCAGGTAGTCGAAGCCCAGTTCGTTGTTGGTGCCGTAGGTGATGTCGGACGCATATGCGGCACGCTTCTCGGCCCTGTCGCGGACGTCGGGCACCACCAGGCCCACCGACAGCCCCAGCCACCGGTGGATCTGGCCCATCCACTCGGCGTCGCGACTGGCGAGGTAGTCGTTGACCGTGCAGAGGTGCACGCCGCGTCCCGAGAGGCCGTTCAGGTATGCGGGCAGCGTCGAGACGAGGGTCTTGCCCTCTCCGGTCCGCATCTCGGCGACCCAGCCCAGGTGGAGGGCCATCCCACCCATCATCTGGACGTCGTAGTGGCGCTGGCCGATGACACGCCATGCGGCCTCCCGCACCACCGCGAAGGACTCGACCAGCAGGTCGTCGAGGTCCTCGCCGTTCGCGAGACGTTGACGGAACTCGCCGGTCCTGGCACGCAGGGCGTCGTCGTCGAGCGCGGCCGTGGCATCCGCCAGGGCGTTGATGTCGGGCACGATCGCCTCGAGGGCCTTCACCTTGCGGCCCTCGCCGCTGCGCAGGACGCGCGAGAACAGACTCATGGTGCGGCTGAGGCTACCGGCCTGCGCCCGCGGCGATGTCGGCCGTGACGGGTGTCCCGGAGCCTCCCGGTCGGTCCTTCAGGAGGTGGCCGGCAGGCGGAGCAGGCCCATCCCGGCCAGCTCCACCGGTGCGTCGTCAACGCTGGTTCCGAGGATCGCCGCCAGGGCCTGGAGGTCGTCGCCACGGATGGTCAGGACCCTGCCGTTGAAGTCCTGGCGCTTCACCTGGATGATCTCCAGGTAGCGACGGATCAGGTCGACCTCGGGTCCCGAGGCGCCCGCCAGCCCAGCCAGGTCGATTACCACCTTCTGACCCGGGATCCATGCAGGGTCATCGGCCTGCTCGATCTCGGCACCACCGTGGGCCGTCGGCAGAAGCTGGTCAACCGGAACGCTGTAGAAGGACGCCAGGCGGTGCAGTCGTGGCATCGAGACCGCCCGCTCGCCGCGTTCGTAGGCGCCCAGGACCGATGCCTTGAACTCCGACTCCGACCTGGCCTCGACGTCCTGCAGGGAGAGTCTCTTCTGCCGGCGGATCAGGCGGATGCGTTCGCCCAGCCGACTGCTGTACTCGGCCTCGTCCCGGTCGGCGTCGCCGCTCGTGTTCGTCACCACAGGACGTGACCGTATCGACCGCGCTGCGTGGTGGGCAACCAGCCGCCAGGAAACCCCCGAGGCGCCAAGGGCACGAACCCCGTCAGGACCCCGCCGCCACCCTCCCGTCGCGCAGGGCCACCATCAGAGCACCGGCTGCGATGGCTGCCGTATCGGACCGCAACACGGTGGACCCGAGGCCGACGCGTCGTCGGTCCCCCAACTCGGCGGCGGCCCAGCCCTCCTCCGGCCCGATCAGGAGAAGTCCCACGTCACCGTCGAGGCCTGACCCTCCGGGCTCGGCCATGGCCACCCCCGGACCCTGCGCTGCCACCAAGACCCTCTGCGGGGACTCCAACACCGGGAGGCGAACCCGACGGGACTGCATGCCCGACTCCCGGACCACCCTGGCGAGCCTCTCCACATTGTCAGCGACCTTCCCGTCGTCCCACCTGACCGCGGACCTCTCGGCCGCCAGCAGCAGAATCCGATCCACCCCCAGCTCGGTGAGCTTCTGCACCACCAGCTCGGGCCTCCCCGACTTGATGAGGGTGAATCCGACCGCAACCTCACGTGCTGGCGGCAGCACCTCGACCACGTCGCCTGATGGCTCCAGACGATTGCCAAAACGGGCGGGCCGCCAACGACCCGCTGCATCGCACACCGTCAGGGGGTCGCCGTCCCTGAGGCGCAGGACCTTGGAAAGGTGGTGACGGTCGTCGGTGGAGAGGACGGGTTCCTCCACGTCCTCCACGAAAGCATGGGGACCACCACGGCCGTCGGGCAACGCTCCGGTCGCCGCCACCGCTAGCGGAAGGCCGACCGGATCCTAGAGATCAGGCCGTCTCCCGGCTCGCCCACCGCCTCGTCGCGGTCGACCGCCAGCGACCTGAGGAGTTCCTCGCCTTCGGCACTCAGGCCCGTGGGTGTGTCGACCACCACCTCGAGCACCATGTCGCCACGTCCCCTTCCCTGGAGGTGGGGCACGCCGCTCTCCCGGAGGCGGAACACCTCGCCGGTTTGCGTACCCGCAGGGATCCGTACCTCGACCGTTCCGTCCAGGGTCTCATAGTCCAGGTCGACCCCGAGGGCCGCCTGGGTCACCGGCACATGCAGTTGGTGGTAAAGGTCCACTCCGTGGCGTTCGAAGACGGGATGCGGACGGACGCGGACGTGGACATAGAGATCCCCGGTGGGCCCACCTCGCGGGCCGACCGCTCCACGCCCTGTGAGGCGCAGGGTCGTTCCCTCGTCGACCCCGGCCCGGACGTTGACTGTGAAGGAGCATTCCTCCACCCGCCTCCCCTCGCCCCGACAATCGACGCACGGATCCGAGATCACCTCACCTCGGCCCGAACAGGTGGGACATGGAGCACTGGTCAGCATCTGGCCGAGCAGGGACTGCCTGACCTGCTGGACCTGGCCACTCCCACGGCAGCCACCGCAGCGCTCCGCCGAGGTTCCAGGGGTGAGGCCGGTGGCCTCACAGTTGGTGCACGCCACGGCGGTCCGGACGGTGATCTCCTCCTCGGAGCCGAACACCGCCTCTTCGAAGTCCACGAGGACCGTCGTCTCTAGGTCCTCCCCCGGCTTGGGGCCCGACCTCCTACGGGTACTGCCGCCGAATCCCCCACCGCCGAAGAAGGATTCGAAGATGTCGTTGATGCCACCGAACGGATCACCGGCCATGCCGCCCGACGGTCCGTCGTGTCCGAAGCGGTCGTAGGCCTGCCTGGCCTCGGGATCCGCGAGGACCTTGTACGACGCAGCCACCGCCTTGAACTCCACCTCGGCAGCCGGGTCGCCGTTGTTGGCGTCAGGGTGGTGCTGGCGGGCCAGGCGCCGGTAGGCCGACTTCACCTCGGCGGCGGTCGCATCCCTGTCCACTCCGAGAACCTCGTAGTGGTCGCGCGGCACCGCTCAGCCCCCGGGGAGGGCACTGGAGGCACCCCACGAAACCGGAGCGACACCCTCAAGCAGCGGGACGTGACACCGCCACCGGGCGAACCACCGCCATCCAGATCCACATGTCATCGAGGGACAACGGTACCTGCAGGAGGCACCGACCTCGTGACTCGAGGAGACCCGGCCATGCCATCTCCGGACGGCACCGGCCCGGACTGGAGGATGCGGGCGATGGTGCGGTGGTCGCCGACGACGTCACGGCCATCGAGCACCATCCACTCCTCACCGGCGAAGCGCTCACCGACCCCGGCAGGCACCTCCAGCAACCCCGCCCATGCGGTACGCCTATCAGACAACTGCTTCCATTCGATCCGGCACCATGTAGGCGGAAGGCAGCATGGCCCGCTACCCGGGCGCCTACCCCACCAGACAGGGTCAGCCCTCGGTCAGGCGGTCTCCCAGGCGGCGACCCACCACCGCCACGGTGGCAAGCGCCTGCGAGTAGTCCATCCGCGTCGGACCGAGCACACCGATTGAGCCGGCGGGCTGACCTTCGATCTCGTACGGAGCCACCACCAACGAACAGCCGGCAAGCGTCTCAAGGCCCGTCTCAGCGCCGATGGCCACGCTCAGCCCCCGGTCGATCACGTCCTTCACCAGGGTCACGACGACGAACTGCCGCTCCAGGAAGTCCAGCACCCGACGGACCCGCTCAACCTCGTCGAACGCCCCCGCCACCAGGGCGGTTCCACCCACCCATGCCTGGTCGACGCTGTCGGAACGCTCGGCCAGGACCACCTCGGCCGTACGTAGGACGGCGTCGACCGGGAGTTCGCCGGTAGCCGGGACGGGCGACACAGCGCTCAGCCTCCGGCCGATGATGGCCCCCGACAGGTGCGCCGCCGCCACGGCCAGGGTCGCCTCGCTGGGCTCCGCCGCATCGCCCACCAACTCCAACGTGTGCTTCTCGACAGTGCCGTTGGCCATGACCAGGACCAGGAGGGCCAGGTCCGGCGTGAGCCCCACCACCTGGGCGGACCGCACCTCGAGCTGGTCCCGGTCAGGTGCCAGGACCACTGCAGCACTTCCCGTGAGGTCGGCGAGAAGGTTGCTGGTGTCGGCGAGCATCTGCTCCATCTCACGGTGGGAGCGACTGAAGAAGGCCTGGACCTGCTCACGGTCCGCCGTATCAAGGTTCCCAGGGGCACCCAGGTGGTCCACGAAGAAGCGGTACGCCTTCTCGGTCGGTACCCGACCCGCCGAGGTGTGCGGCTGCACCAGGTATCCCTGGTCCTCGAGGTTGGCCAACTCGCTGCGGATCGTCGCAGAGGAGACCTCCACGGCGTGCGAGGCGGCGACGCGCTCCGACCCGACGGGCTGCGCCGTATGGATGTACTCCTCCACTACGGCGCTCAGGATCGCCGCCTTCCGGTCCTCCAACACGAACCCGATGCTATCGGCAGGCCCAACGGCGTTCGGGCGCGCCCATCGGGATCCGGGCCACCGCCGCCGGGGTCAGTCGGACAACCTGAGGGCTGAGACGAAGGCCTCCTGGGGCACCTCCACGCGCCCGATGGACTTCATCTTCTTCTTGCCTTCCTTCTGCTTCTCGAGCAGCTTCCTCTTGCGGGTGATGTCGCCGCCGTAGAGCTTCGCAGTCACGTCCTTGCGGTATGCCCGCACGGTCTGGCGGGCGATGACCCTGCCCCCGATGGCGGCCTGGATGGGCACCTCGAACTGCTGACGGGGTATGAGCTCCTTCAGCTTGGCGGTCATCTTCCGCCCATAGTCGTCGGCCGCCGTCCGGTGGATCACCATGGAGAAGGCATCCACCGGCTCGCCTTGGAGGAGGATGTCCACCCGGACCAGGTCCGAGTCCCGATAGCCCTCCGATTCGTAGTCGAGGCTGGCATAACCCTGGGTCCGGCTCTTCATCTGGTCGAAGAAGTCGACGACCACCTCGGCCAGCGGCAGGTGGTACTTCAACTCCACGCGCTCCGGAGAGAGGTACGTGATTCCGTCCAGCTCGCCGCGGCGCTCCTGGCAGAGTTCCATGAGGGTGCCCGTGTAGGAGGATGGCGTGATGAGGGTCGCCAGCAGAAAGGGCTCCTCGATGCCGGATATCTCACCGGCCGGCGGGAGGTCGCACGGATTGTCCACATCGAGAGTCTCACCGCTGGTCCTTGTCACCCGGTACTCCACCGAGGGAGCCGTGGTGATGAGGCTGAGGTCGAACTCCCGCTCAAGGCGCTCCCTCACGATCTCCATGTGGAGGAGCCCCAGGAAGCCACACCGGAACCCGAAGCCGAGAGCTCCCGAGGTCTCCGGTTCGTACGTGAAGCTGGAGTCGTTCAGGCGGAGCTTCTGGAGGGCGTCCCGAAGGTCGTTGAACTCGTCTCCGTCGATCGGATACAGCCCGGAGAACACCATCGGCTTCGGTTCCCGATATCCCTCGAGGGCCACATCGGAACCGCTACGACTGGTGGTGACCGTCTCACCGGACCGTGCCTCACCGACGTCCTTGATTCCTGCGAGCAGGTAGCCGACCTCACCCGGGCCCAATTCGGTCACCGGTGTGAGGTTGGGCCGCCGCACCCCCACCTCGTCCACGAGGTGGACCGCTCCCGTCTGCATGAACCGGAGCGACGAGTTGGACCTGAGCCGACCATTCATCACGCGGACCGAGGACACCACGCCCCGGTACTGGTCGAAGTGGCTGTCGAATACGAGGGCCTGGAGGGGGGCATCGGCATCGCCGACCGGTGGCGGTGTCCGTTCCACGACCATGTCCAGGAGAGCGGCGACTCCCTCACCGGTCTTGGCGCTGATGTGGAGCACGTCCTCGGCCGGAATGCCCAGGACTTGCTCGATCTCCTCTGCGCAGCGTTCGGGCTCCGCTGCGGGCAGGTCGATCTTGTTCAGCACCGCCACGATCTCCAGGTCGTTCTCGAGCGCCAGGTAGCAGTTGGCCAGGGTCTGGGCCTCGATCCCCTGGGCGGCGTCGACCACGAGGATCACGCCCTCGCAGGCTGCCAGCGACCTGCTCACCTCGTAGCTGAAGTCCACGTGACCGGGGGTGTCGATCAGGTTGATGATCGTGTCCTTCCAGTCAAGGCGAACGCTCTGGAGCTTGATGGTGATGCCCCGCTCGCGCTCCAGCTCCATCGTGTCGAGGTACTGGGCACGCATCTCACGGGGGTCGACGGCACCACACAGCTCCAGCATCCGATCGGCGAGCGTGGACTTGCCATGGTCGATGTGGGCGATGATCGACGTGTTGCGCAGCCGCGAGGTGTCCATGTCCCCCGAAACGGTACCGGCGGGCGTGGATTCCACAGTGGACGCACACTTCGGCCGGACGGGCAGGCGTCACGTTCCCGGTGGAACCGTTCCAGCGGCCCCAACGGTAGGATCGTCACCCGTGCCGGTCGGCAATCAGACCGTGCCACCGCCCTTGCAGGCGAACCAGTACCCACCGACCAACAGGGACCCCTCCCGTGGCGAACATCAAGAGCCAGATCAAGCGGAACCGCCAGACCGAGGTTCGGCGCGTCCGCAACCGCGCCGTGCGTACCGAGTTGAAGACCCGCGTCAAGAACGCCCTACAGGCAGCCGAGGCCGGCGAGAACGCCCCCGAGGCCGCCGCCATAGCGATGAGCCGCATCGACCGGGCCGCCAACCGTGGCGTACTCCACCGCAACACTGCCGCCCGCCGCAAGGCGAGGCTCCAGAAGCGGGTCAACGCCTCCCAGGGCTGAGCACCCCGCCGGATACTCCGGCCAGCGTCCGGTCAACGCCTGACGAGGCTCGCCAGGCGGGCCACCAGCACCTCTACCACCAGTTCCGGTGGCCAGGCTGACCGACCCCTCAGGTCCAGGTCGGCCGACGCCAGCAGGCGTATCGAACGGGCGGTCTTATCGGGTCCGAGCCTGCGGCTGGCCTTTAGCGCCTTCCTGGCGGGAAAGCCCTTTATTCCAAGGACGTCAGCGGAACCCGCCTCGTCCTTCACTCCGGAACCGTCCAGCCTCAGCAGTCGCCCGAAGTGGGCGTTGAGCGACGCCATGACAGCCAACGGATGTCGACCACCGGCGTCGAGCATCCTGCCCAGGCAGTCCAAGGCACCGGGTACGTCACCGTTGTCGATCGCGTCCGTGAGGTCCCAGGGGGCCACGTTGCCGCCTGAGCCCAGGAACGGCTCGACGTCGGGAACCCCCAGCTCCGAACCGGACCCGAAGACCGCCTCGAGGGTGTCCAGCAGGGGAAGGACCTTCGCCCGGTCCTCACCCATCCGCCGGGCGACAAGGGCACGCGCCGGCCTGTCTAGGTCCACCGACGCACAGTCCAGGCGTTCCTCCAACCAGCGGTCGGCATCGCGGCCCCGGCCCGTACCCACCTTCCGGACCACTCCCCCTGTAGCGGCCACCGCCGCCAGCAATTCTTTGGGAATCGGGTTCAGCTTCAGCTGCGTCGGTGTCCGGCCCTTCTCCCAGACCACCACGAGAGACGTGGTCTGGAGCGGGGACTCCAGGTAGGCGAGAAGAGGTGCGACTGATTCGCGGTTCGTGAAGCGACCGAGGTGACGGCCGACCACCACTCTCCGTCCGGTCAGGAACGGTGGCGTCTGGGCGGCATCGACGAGGCGGGCGACCTCGAAGCCGTCGTCGGTGCGGTACTCCTCCTCAGTCAACTCCTCGAGAGCGAGGCTGCGGTCCTCGGCTCCGAGGGCCACCTCGACCGCCGCCCTGACGGCCTCGGCCACCAGGCTCTCGTCGTCCCCGGAGATGATGGTGATCGGCGGTGTCATGAGGAGGCCCCGGATGCTACGGATCCGGCAGCCAGGACCGCCGCCATCGTGTCGGCCACCCGCCGCCCGCCTCGGACGTCATGGGCCCGGATGATCCGGCACCCGAGGGTGATCCCCAGCGCGTGGGCGGACCAGGAGGGCTCCACCCTCTCATCGATCCCAGCGCCAGTGAGGTCTCCCAGGAAGCCCTTGTTGGACGCCGACAGGAAGACCGGAAAGCCGAGGGACACCAGGTCGTCGGAGCACCGCAACAGGGACGCCGACATCCCGGGGGTCTTGCCGAGGTCCAGGCCGGCATCGACCATGATGCGCTCGTCCGGAATGCCCGCAGAGCGTGCCATCTCCACCCTCGCCATTAGGAACTCCCTGACGTCGGCAACGACGTCGGAGTAGGTCGGCGTCGGGTCCGGCAGGCGGGGTCCGATCCTGACGTGAGTAGCGACCACGGCTGCCCCATGGCGTGCACACGCCGGCAGGAATGTGGGGTCAGCGAAGCCGCTTATGTCGTTGCCCACCGAGGCTCCCGCGGCGAATGCCTCGTCCGCCACGCCACCCCTGAACGTGTCGACCGAGATCGGGAGCCCGAATCGGGAGCGGAGGGCCTCGATGGCGGGCAGCACCCTGTCCATCTCCTCGGCCTCGGTCACCTCGGGCCCGGGGCCGGCCTTCGAGCCACCCACGTCCAGGAAGTCGGCCCCATCGATGACGTGGCGTTCGGCAAGTCGGAGGAAGTCGTCGAAGTTCCAGAAGCGACCCCGGTCCCAGAAGGAATCCGGGGTCCGATTCAGGATCCCCATCACGAGTGTGCGGGTCGTGCAGTCGTACCGGTGGCCGGATCCCAGCTCGACGATCACCCGGCCGACGGTACACGCGGCTCCACCCACGCCGGTGCACGTCTCACCAGGAGAAGGCCGGCATCCATCCGGCGTGCCGGAGTCGGAGGACGTTCGAAGAGGAGGTCGTCTATTCGGCGTCGTAATCTGTTCACCGGGCCCGAACATGGCCCACCCCGGGGGGTCACTGTGGCTCCGGGGAGGTGGTCGGGACTCGTTGCCTATACCCACAGGGCCTGTGGACTCCCTACGGCCAGATCAGGAGTCCTGGTATCTCAGAAGAGTGCCGAGGTGAGGCGACGCCGCCACTCGGCGGTTCGGGGATCCTCCGGGCCGAGTAGCTCGAGGAGGTCCAGGAATCGTTGACGTGAAGCGTCGTCGCCTTTCACCGAGCCCAGGAGGTCGGCGAGGCTGGCGTCGATGTCTTCGACCGGCTCCGTGCGGGCCATCGCGGCGACCCGACGGGTCTCCGGCGACTCGGGGATCCGCTCCAGCAGGTTCAGGGCTGCATCCCGGTCACCGTCACCCGCCCTCTCGACCAGCAGGAGGGCCAGTGCCGTAACGGCGGACACGTCGTCGTTCTCAAGCTCCAGAGCGGCGATCAGGGAGGCCTCGTCGCCCAACGCCACGAGGCGCTCGACCTCGGATACCTCCTCGCCGGGCAGGAGCCCCTCCACGAAGGCCCTAACGGCATCCTCACCCTGCGCACCCACGAAGCTGGCGGCCACTTGGCCGTCCACCATTCCGAATACGGCCGGTATGGACTGGACCTGGAAGGCCTGGGCAGCCCCGGGATTGCTGTCGATGTCCAGCTTGGCCAAGACGACCCGACCGTTGGTGGCGGCGACGACCTTCTCCAGGATCGGCCCCAGGGACTTGCAGGGCCCACACCATTCGGCCCAGAGGTCGACGACCACGGGAACCTGCCGCGACCGGTCGATCACCTCGGTCTGGAATGTGGCGTCGGTTACGTCCATCCGGTCAGGGTAGGGAGCCCGACCCGCCACTCCACTACCGTCCACGCGCTATGGAGGAGACTGCAGGTATCGACCACGACAGCCTTGTCAGGTGGTTTGACGGGCGGGTCGGAGGCCTCGATGGTGGGCTGGATTTCAACCTCATAACCGGCGGGCGGTCCAACCTCACGTTCACGGTATCTGACGGGCAGGGGCGTTGCTGGGTGCTGCGTAGGCCACCGATGGGCCACGTGCTGGCGACCGCCCATGACATGGCGAGGGAACACCGGATCATCAGCGCACTTGCCGACAGCGGTGTGCCGGTTCCGGCCATCGTCGGACTCTGCGAGGACGACGAGGTGAACGGAGCGCCGTTCTACGTGATGGACTTCGTACCCGGCCTCGTGGTCCGCGACGTCGCCATCGCCGAGGGGGTGCCGGTCGAGGTACGCGGGCGGATGGGTGAGTCGTTGGTCGAGGTGCTGGCACGCCTCCACGACGTGGACCTGGATGCCGTGGGACTATCCGACCTGGGACGCCATGACGGCTACATCGAACGCCAGCTGAAGCGTTGGCGGACCCAGTTCGTGGACGCCACCACGCGGGACCTCCCCCGGGTCCTGGAGGTCCACGACCTGCTGGCCGCCCGGGTGCCGGCCCAGCAGGGGGTGGGCATCGTGCACGGTGACTACCGACTGGACAACTGCATGATGTCCCCGGATGGCGAGGTGGCCGCTGTCCTGGACTGGGAGCTCTGCACCCTCGGCGACGTCCTGGCCGACGTGGCGGGAATGGTCGCATACGGCGATACGCGGGCCACCGGCGGCACGCCCCCACCGACCTCGTTGGAGGGCTTTCCCAGCACCGACGCGGTGAGGGAGATGTACGCCCGCCACAGCACACGGGACCTTGCCCATCTGGACTTCTATGTGGCCTTCGCCTACTGGCGCATCGCCTGCATCGTGGAGGGCGTCTACACGCGCTACTCGGCGGGAGTAATGGGAGACCAGGGCGACCCGCGCCTCGTCGAGGTGTTCGGCCAACGGGTCTGGGACCTCGCAGACCTGGCCTACGAGACCGTCTCCCGACTTCCGAAGGTCCTCTGACGTGCCCGAGCGCCCGATCGTGGAGGTATTCGAGACCCCGGTCCTGGAAGCACCTGTACTCCTACTGGCCCTCGACGGTTGGATCGATGCCGCCGGCGCTGCCCGGGATGCCCGCCACCAGCTCGTGGGCGGCGATCCGGGGCGGCGGATCGCCAGGTTCGACACGGACCGACTGCTGGACCACAGGGCCCGGCGACCCACCCTGCACCTCGTGGACGGGGTCAGCAGACGAATGGAGTGGCCTTCCGTCGAGCTCTTCCTGCTGGAGTCGACATCCGACAAGGACGTCCTGGTCCTGCACGGACCGGAGCCCGACCATGAGTGGCAGGCATTCTCCGAGGCGGTACTGGACCTCTGTCAGGGCCTCGACGTGCAGATGGTCGTCGGCCTGGGTGCCTACCCGGCCGCCGTGCCACATACCCGGCCCACCCGCCTCTCCTGCACGGCCGGCAGTCCGGAGATGGCCGACCGGCTGGACTTCGTGACCGCCACCCTCGAGGTACCGGCCGGCGTCCAGGCGGTGATCGAGATGGCGGCCAGCGGCGCGGGCATTCCCTCCATCGGGCTCTGGGCCCAGGTCCCCCACTACCTGGCGGCCTCCTCCTACCCACCGGCCGCTTTGGCCCTCCTGAACGGCCTTGGCGAACTCACCGGGGTCCCGTTCCCGGATGGCCCACTGGCCGAGTCGTCACTGGCCACCCTGGCCCACCTGGATGACCTCGTGACCCGCAACCCGGAGCACGTCACGATGCTGGAGAAGCTGGAGGCCGCCTACGACGACATGCACGACCTCCGGGGCCAACTCCCGGACGGCGAGCAGCTGGCCGCTGAACTGGAGCGGTACCTCCGCAACCACGGCGACGGCTGACCGCCTCCGTCGATACCGGCCGGGTACGGCCGACGTGTCAGACGACGACGTTCACCAGCTTCGGTACCCGGACGATCACCTTTCGGGGTACGCCACCGGCCAGAGCGGCCAGCACCTTGGGCGACGCCAGGGCGAGGGATTCGGCGGTTGCCTCGTCCAGGTCAGCCGGCACCTCCATACGATCTCGGACCTTTCCGTTCACCTGGATGACCATGGTGACGGTGTCGTCCACCAACTTGGCCGGGTCGGCCTCGGGCCACGGTTCCAGGTGGACGTGACCGCCCCGTCGCATATCCCAGAGTTCGGCGCAGAGGTGCGGGGCAGCCGGAGCCATGACCTGAAGGAGGGCATCCAGTGCCGCGTCCAGCGTTTCGGCATGCGGGCCGTCGTCAGCCTGCACGTACCGATAGAGGGTGTTTGTGAACTCCATGAACCCGGCGATCGCCGTGTTGTAGGACCAGCGGTCGTACTCATCGGTGATGCGGGCCACGAGGCGGTGGGTGGCCCTGTCGATGTCGGCATCGACCCCGGTCGTGTCGCCGGTTCGGGCATCGGTCGTGAGGTCGGAGCCGGGCGCGGCCAGGCGCCAGACCCGGGCCAGGAACTTGGCGCACCCGTCGATCCCGAAGTCCTCCCAGTCCACGTCCTCCTGCGGCGGCTTGACCTGCAGGTGGGCAAGGCGCAGGGCGTCGGCTCCCTGGTGGTCCAGGATCGGTTCGGGAGCGACGAGGTTGCCCTTCGACTTGGACATCTTCGTGCCACCTAGGCGGATCATGCCCTGGGTGAAGAGTCGCTGGAACGGTTCTCGCAGGCCGGCCGGTGCCACCCCCAGGTCGGCGAGGGCCTTGGTGAAGAACCGGGCGTACATGAGGTGGAGGATGGCGTGCTCCACGCCGCCGATGTACTGGTCGACGGGCAGCCAACGGGCAGCTGCGTCTGGTGAGAAAGGTGCCTCGTCGTTCCACGGGTCAGTGAACCGCAGGAAGTACCAGGAGGAGTCCACGAAGGTGTCCATGGTGTCGGTCTCGCGCCGCGCCGGGCCGTCACAGGACGGGCAGGTGGCCGTCAGGAAGCCGGCGTGGGTGGTCAGCGGGGAGCGGCCTGTCGGCATGAACTCCACGTCGTCGGGTAGCTCCACCGGCAACTGGTCCAGCGGAACCGGCTGCTCGCCACAGCCTTCGCAGTAGACGATGGGTATGGGGCAGCCCCAGTAGCGCTGGCGGGAGAGCAGCCAGTCGCGGAGGCGGTAGTTGACCT
>CAJWFS010000023.1 GCA_913030665.1 uncultured Acidimicrobiaceae bacterium | reverse complement strand
CGCTGAGGTGGTCGAGCGTGCGAGCCATGTCGGCCAGCAGCTCCGGGTTCCGGTAGGAATTGCCGGTCACCATCGTTCCGAGCATGGCGTGCTCGGTGTCGGCCGCCATCGCCGACAGCAGCGTCCAACCCTCGAAGTGGCTCGCCTCCATGTCGCCGAACAGCGGGAAGAAGTGGTCCCAGATCCAGATCGAGTCGGCACCCATGGCATCGGCCCGACGCCATGCATCGCGGAGAGCTGCCACAGATGTGGCCTGTGGCTGGAGCTGGCATCCCACCTTGAAGGTCATGCGGGGCATCATTGCGCAGACGGGAGCGGGAGGCGAGGCAGTGGATGATGGAATCACCAGGGTCTGACGGGGCCCTTTCTCGGTGCGGTCGGTGTGGCGAACCGCACCACAGGGTCGTCTCCCGATGGTGGATCCACCACCAGGCGCAGCGCAAGGGCCGCCAGTCGTTCGATCAGGGGATCGCTTAGGGGTCTCCCGGAAGCAGGCCGCCCGGTCGGGTGGGCATGACGTCATCGAATGTGTCCAGGTCGCGTAGCGCCGGGAAGCAGCGCCACCACAAGGCGACGACGGCCAGGGTGGCCACGCCACCGAACACGACGGCACCGACCAGGCCCATGAACGCTGCGGTCAGACCCGACTCGGCGGCACCCAGCTCGTTGGAAGCACCGATGAACACGTTCTCTACCGCCAGCACCCGACCGCGCATGTCCTCGGGGGTGGCAAGTGGCACGATGGTCAGGCGCACGAACATGGATACGGCGTCGGCGCCGGCCAGCACCACGATGGCGCCGAACGCCACCACGAAGTTGCTGGTCAGGCCGAGGCAGATCGTGCCGAGACCGAAGACGGCGACCATCCAGAGCAGGCGCCGGCCGAGGTGGCGCCGCAGTGGACGGATCGAGAGGCCGACAGCCACGATCCCGGCCCCAATGCCCACCGCCGCCCGGAGCCAGCCCAGTCCCACGGCACCGACCCCCAGGCGGTCCTCGGCGATCGCCGGTAGTAGGGCCACCGCCCCGCCGAACAGGACGGCGAACAGGTCGAGGCCCATGGCCCCGAACAGGATCGGGCTACGGCGGATGAACCGGAGACCCTCGAAGGCGTCGTGGGCCGCCTGGCGGGCCCCCGAAGTGGCCAGCCGGCGAACGTCCGACGACGGTACGAACAACACGATGACGAAGGCCACCACCAGGGCGGTGGCAGCCAGCAGGTAGGGCAGCGACTCGTCGGCCACGAAGGCGAAGCCGAACGCCACCGGGCCGGCGATCATCCCGGCCTGGAACCCCACCGTCTTGAGCGCCACCACCCGGGCGACCACCTCGGGCGGCGAGAGGTCGATGGACAGCGCCCTCCCGGCCGGTGAGGCGAAGGACCGGGCCACCCCGAAGAACACGACGATGGCGAAGATCGGGGTTATCGATGTCGGGTCGGTCCGTGAGTAGAGGAACAAGAGCAGCGAGGCCACCGCCTCGCCGACCAGGGCCACGGCCAGTACCTTCCGGCGATCCAGTCGATCTGCGATCGAGCCGATGAACGGGGCGAGCACGGCCACCGGCAGGAACTCGGCCAGGCCCAGCAGGCCGAGGTCCAGTTCCCGACCGGTCAGGTCGTAGACCTGCTTGCCGATAATGGTGATCTGGCCGATCGTCGCGAAGGCATGCAGGAAGTCCGTGACCAGCAGGACCTTGACCCGAAGGGGGATCCGCACGGGCACGGTGGCGTTCATCGGCAGCCCATCTCAGCCTGCTCCCATCGGCCGCCACGGCAGGGGTAGCCCACGGAGGCCCCGGTATGAGATGGCCAGAAGCGCCGGTCCACCGATGACCAGCCGTAGGGCGCCGATGGCGGTGGGGTCCATGTCGTCCGGGCCCAGAGCCTGGGCCGTGCCGGTGGTTCCCGTCATGGCCATGGCCGCCGCGATCAGGAGCGGCCCGGCGAGGTTTCCGAAGCCTCGAGCGGCGGTCAACGGCTGTCGAACCGGCTGGCGAAGGACGGGACCCGGCCGGGCTGGGCCGGGATTCCGGGCTCGCCGGGGTACTGCATGGTCTCGGGGACCACCGGCCTGGGAGGGTCCGCGGCCAGCCACAGGCGCAGGAGGTGGCGGCGGCGTTCCGGGTCGTCGGTGAAGGCCGATCGGGCGTGGAACACGGTGAAGTTGTTGGCCACTACCGCCTCGCCGGCCGCCATGGTGAAGTCCAGCGCCAGGTCGGATCGGTTGGCCGTCGCCTCGAGGAGGCCGATGGCTTCTCGGTCGGCGTCGGAGAGGGTGATGGACGGATCCTCGTCTGCGGCTATCTCGACGTACTCCCGGACGAACCGCCCGCTCACCATGCCTTCGCACTCGCTGAACACCGGAACCAGGTGTGGGGTGATTGGCTCACTGTCCGGTCCCTGTTCGCCGAACCGGTGGTAGCGGAAGCCGCGGACCAGCACGGCCAGCAGGTCGGGTCGTTCGCGTCGGATCTCCTCGAAGATCGAGAGCGAGCTCACGAACCGGCTGACACCACCGGAAGGCGCCGGTCGTATGCACAGGAATGACAGCAGGTCCCCCGGGTCGGAGTGCGGCGAGAGCTCCGAGGAGTTCCGGTAGGCACGGGCATGAGGGTCGGTGTCGGTCACGTTGATGACGTGGCCAAGCCGTTCGCCCATGACGCTCTGCGACACGGCCCGACCCAGGCGGAGCCCGATCCCCCAGAACATGAGGGCCACCTCCTCGACCGTGCACCGCTCCACCGGCAAGCCCCGCAGGACGGCAATACCGCGCCCGTGCAGCACCTCCGCCCGGAGGTCGTCCACCAGCGAAGCCAGGGCTCCCAGCGGCAGGTCGTCGGGACCGGCCTCCACCGGGTCCACGCTGTCTGCGGCCAACTGACGGGCTGCCGCCTCGAGGTCGGCCAGGTCGCCGGCCGGGATGTCCACGGCGATGGCGTCAACGTCGGGGACGTCGGCCCTGTCCCAGAGGTTGGCCGCCGGGATCGTCACGAGATCAAGGCCCATGATGGGGAACCTACGCGACGTCGGGCACCGGCTCCGGTGTCCGCCCGGCGGCGATTAGCAGCCCCAGGGCGATGGTGCCGTAGAAGAGGTATCCCACGGCCCAGGGCGTGGTGGAGGCCCCGATTCGCATGCCGACGACCGCGGCTAGCAGCGAGGCCCCGGTGAGGGTCATCATGCCCAGGACGCCTGCGGCCGTACCTGCCACGTCACCCAGCGGTTCCAGTGCCCTAGACATGGCCACGGGGGTGACCAGGCCCAGGAACGTGTTCGAGACAACCACGAGGGAGAACCATGTCCAGAAGCCCGGGGTCCCGCCGGCGGCGAGGGTGAGGGCGAGCAGTGTGGTGGCCAGGACCATCGCCGTCGTGAGGACGAACACCCCGACGCGGTGTGCACCCCACCGCCCTATAGCCGGGTTCGCCCCGATGAAGCCCAGGATCATGACAGCGGCGGAGGCCGCGAACAGCACGGCGAACTGGTCGGCACGCCCGTAGATGACGTCAAACACCTGCTGGGTGCTCCCTAGGAAGATCAGGAAGGCGCCGTCGGCGAACAGGAGCGCCGACCCGTATAGGACCGTGCGGCGGCAGGTGACGACGCGCCGGAAGGCGTCGATCGTCGGCCGGACCCGCAGGGGCCGGCGGTTCGCCGGGTCCAGCGTCTCTCCGAACCGGATGCTCCAGGCGACGATCGCGGCGGCCAGCAGGAGCCCGACCGCGTACACCCATCGCCAGGAGGCCATCCTCAGGATCCCCTCGGCTATCAGTGGCGCGATCACCGGGCCGAGGAGGAACACGGCCATGATGGTGGTCATGACGCGGGCCATCCGGTCGCCCGTGAAGAGGTCCCGGGCCATGGTCAGGTGCATAAGCGATGCCGCCGAAGCGCCCAGTCCCCAGACCAGGCGGCTGGCAAGGAGGAACTCGAAGTCGGTGGCCAGCATCGACCCCGTGGCGCCAAGTGCGTACACCGCCATGCCGAAGCGCAGGGTGGGTGCCCGTCCGAAGCGGTCGGCGACAGGTCCGTACACGACCTGGCCGGCGGCCATGCCCAGGAAGTAGACGGTGATGGCGAGTGTGATCCGGTTTGATCCGGGCGGCAGGCCGACATCGGGTCGCATCTCGTCGAAGGCCGGCAGGCTGGCGTCGATCCCGAATGCCATGGACATGCCGATGAAGGCCAGGAAAAAGATGGTCTCCCACTCGTTGCGCCCCTGTCCCGTTGCCATTGGCGCAGTCTGGCTGGTCCATGGTCCCGATCGGGCCGGTGCCCGTTTTGGTGGCCTAGCGTCGCCACATGGAGCAGGTCCCTGTCGTAGACCTCTCGGCGCCGTCGTCGGCTTCGCTGTCTGCGCTGGACGCGGCATGTTCCGACCACGGGTTCTTCCTGCTGGAGGGGCATGGACTGGACGACCTGGTCGATCGCACGTGGGCCGCCACCCGTCGCTTCTTCGCTGCCGGGTCGAAGGTCAGGGAATTGATTCGCCGGACCGCCGACCTGGCCCTGGGCGGGTACGACCGGGAGCTCACCAAGCGGACCCGGGACCATAAGGAGGTCTTCGACTTCATCGACCCGGACCTGGGGGTGGACGACATCCAGATCGACCGTTTCCGGGTGGCCTGACGGGCCCGGATCGGCGAGGATGGGGCGGTGGAGTTCAGGACTATCGATCAGTTGCAGGCCGGACTGGCCGAGGTGGAGTGCTCGCCGATCGACAACGGCACCCTGGAGTTGATCGTCCGGCGACCGACCGTCGATGAACGCGAGGTCCTGGACGAGGCGGCACTCGGTACCACCGAGGGTCTGGTGGGAGACTCCTGGAACCAGCGGGGGAGCTCGCGGACCGACGACGGCGGACCCCACCCGTACATGCAACTCACCATCATCAACAGCCGATTCCTAGCCCTCATCGCCGGTGATCCGGAACGCATGGCGCTGTCCGGAGACCAGCTGGCCGTGGATCTCTCCCTTGGCTCCGACGACCTTCCACCCTGGTCCCTCCTGCGGATCGGCGACGCGGTCATCGAGGTGACCGACCAGCCCCATACCGGCTGCGCAAAGTTCACGAAGCGGTTCGGCCTGGATGCCTTCCATTTCCTGAAGAACGATGTCGGCCAGGCGATGAACCTGCGGGGGATCAACGCCCGGG
The DNA here is from genome assembly GCA_913030665.1 of uncultured Acidimicrobiaceae bacterium. Lineage (GTDB taxonomy): Bacteria > Actinomycetota > Acidimicrobiia > Acidimicrobiales > MedAcidi-G1 > UBA9410. Next base: position 15,647 of record CAJWFS010000023.1, on the reverse strand, counting down.
TCGTCGTGCCGGGCACCATCCGGCGGGGTGATCGCATCATGGTGGAGCGACCGTCCGGCTGACCGGCGGAGGCCCGCAGCAGGCTGCCCACGTCCGGACCCCGGTGCCCTCGTAGCCTCGCCCCATGCGCACGGCCATAGTCACCGGTTCGTCGAGCGGAATCGGCGAGGCCCTCTCGCTGGACCTGGCCCGATGGGGCTGGAGGGTCTTCGGATTCGACCTGACGGCTGGCGACTCGCCCATGACCTCCTCGGATCTGGCCGGGTTCGGAGGATCGGTCGAGCCGATGGTCGTCGACGTCACCAGCCACGCGGCGGTGACGGCGGCGGTGGCCAGCGTCCTGGCGGCCACCGGAGGCACGCTCGACGCCGTGGTGGCCAACGCCGGGATCCGGGAGGCCGGTGCCTTCGAGGAGACACCTGCCGTCGACCTGAAGCGACTCTTCGACGTCAACCTGGGCGGCGCCATGCACCTCACCCGGGCTGCCCTGCCGGCGCTGCGATCCACCCCGGACTCCCGGATTGTCATCGTGTCATCGGCCGGTGGGCTCTCGGCCCTGCCGGGGCTGGCCGCATACTGCGGGTCCAAGTGGGCGCTGGAGGGATGGGCCGAGTCGCTCGCCCATGAGCTGTTCCCCCAGGGGGTGGGCGTGTCGGTGGTGGAGCCGGCGTCGGTCCAGACCGGGCTCTGGGACGCCGGGACGATCCACGGCGACCCGGACGGTCCGTACGCATCGGTCATACAGGCGTTGGAGGACGGAGACGACCGTGCCTGGGCGCGGGCACTGGATCCGCACAGCGTGTCGGCCACCATGGTCGCCGTCGTCGAGGGTCGACGGGGCCTTCGGCACCCGGTCGGCCTCAGCGCCCGTGCCCGGTTCCTGGCCAGGGGCGTAGTTCCCGCCGGCCTGCAGCGACGGATCATCGGCCGCCTGACCCACCAGGATCCGCCGGTCCGGTCGCCCCGGAATCCTGACGGCGTGATCATGGTGACCGGCTGCTCTTCGGGCTTCGGCCTGCATACCGCCGTGGAGCTGGCCCGCCGGGGTCGGCGGGTGGCCGCCACGATGCGCGACCTCTCCCGCCGTGGTCCGTTGGACGCCGCTCTGGCCGAGGCGGGGGTGGCCGACCGGGTGGAGGTCCTGAGGTTGGACGTGACCGACCAGGCCTCCATAGACGAGGCGATGGCGGTGGCCGACTCCTGGGTTCGCCTGGCCGGTGACGTGGGCCGCCTGGTGGGGCTGGTCAACAATGCCGGCGTGCTCGCCGTCGGACCGTTCGAGGAGCTGCCTTCCGACGCCGTCGACCGGGTGCTGGACACCAACCTCCATGGCACCTTCGCCGTCACCCGGGCGGTGCTGCCCCGTCTGCGTGGGCACGGTGGTCGCATCGTGTGCGTGAGCAGCTCGAGCGGCCTGGGGGGCCTGCCCACATGGTCTGCCTACGCCGCCTCCAAGTGGGGGGTCGAGGGGTGGGCCGAGTCGCTGGCTTTCGAGGTCGGCCCCCATGGCATCGACGTGGTCCTCGTGGAGCCGGGTGCCTTCCCGACCGGCATCTGGCGGGACGAGGCCCGGCACGGTTCGTCGGATGGTCCGTACGGCCCGATGGTCGACGCCATGGTGGTGGCTGACCGGAGGGCCGCGGAATCCGGTGGCGATCCGGTGGTGGTCGCAAGGGTGGTCGCCCGCGCCTTCGATGCCCGGATGCCCCTCACCCGGAGGCCGGTCGGGCGAGGCGCCTGGTTGCGTTGGGCCGCCAGGGGCATCGTGCCGTTCGGGTTGCAGCGCAGGGCCGTGGCCCGCATCGTCGGCTGACCGGCCGGGGCGCCAGACTCGGCTCCATGGACTTCGACCTTCCGCCGGACGACGATCCGCGACGCCTCGACGTGCGTGCGTGGCTGGCTGCCAATCCGGAGCCGACGGGCCGGGAACTGCATGATGCCGGCTACGTGGTTCCCCACTGGCCGGCCCCGTACGGCATCGACGCGGATCCGATGCAACAGGTGATCATCGACGAGGAGCTGCGCCGGGCGGGTGTGAGGCGGCCCGCCAACTGGATCGGCATCGGCTGGGCGGCGCCGACCATCGCCATGGCCGGGACCGTCGAGATGAAGGCCCGCTACCTGGATCCGATCTTCACCGGTGAGGAGTTCTGGTGCCAGATGTTCTCGGAGCCGGACGCCGGTTCGGACCTGGCCAACCTGGGCACCCGGGCGGTCCGTGACGGCGACGAGTACGTGGTGAACGGGTCAAAGATCTGGACCAGCGGCGGCCACAGGGCCGACTTCGGAATCCTCATAGCCCGAACCGATCCCGACGTGGCCAAGCACAAGGGGATCTCGTACTTCATCTGTCCGACCGACCTGCCGGGCATCACGATGTCGCCGATCATCGACATGACCAGCGCCCACTCGTTCAACCAGGTCTTCTTCGACGACGTCCGCATCCCTGCCAGCCTGCTGGTCGGCGAGGAGGGCGATGGCTGGCGGCTGGCCCGCGTGACGCTGGCCAACGAGCGGGTCTCGTTGTCCTCGGCCGGCTCGTTGTGGGGCGAGGGACCGTCGGCCAACGACCTGCTGGAGCTGGTCCGACAGGTTGGAGGGACATCGGATGCGGTGCTGCGCCAGCGTCTCGCCGCTCTCTACTGCGAGGCTGAGGTGCTCCGCCTGAACCGGCTGCGAACTCTCAGTGCCCAGCTGGCAGGGCGGGAACCCGGGTCGGAGGCAAACATCCAGAAGGCCATGGCCGACGACCACGGGCAGCACGTCATGGAGTTGGCCAAGGAGATCGGCGGTACCTCCGGGATGCTGGTGGGATCCGGCCCTGTGGGTCGCCTGGATGCGTCCAAGGAGGAGGGAACCACCGAGAACCGGTTGACGACCGGGCAGTTTCCGGGCGTGTCGTCGATCTGGCACTACGGCTACGTCTTCTCGCCGGCCCTGACCCTGGGTGGGGGAACGTTTGCTGTGCAACGAAACATCATCGCCGAGCGGGTTCTGGGCCTGCCGCGGGAACCCGATGCCCAGCGGGGACTGTCCTGGTCCGAGGCCAGGGCGCCGCAGGGCGCGTAGGCCTCTGCCGATGAAGGCGGGCGACCTCACCACCCCGGCGCTGCTGGCCGACGTGGCCGTCCTGGACCACAACCTGGCCACGATGTCGGCCGCTCGCCCGGGACCGGCGCTACGGCCACATGTGAAGGCCTTCAAGACCACCGCCCTGGCCGCCCGCCTCGCCGCGATCGGCCACACGGGCTTTTGCTGCGCCACGATCCGGGAGGTGGAGGGGATGGCCGCCGCGGGCCTGGGCGACGACCTGCTCCTGGCCAACGAGGTCGTCGACGCCAGTCGTCTGGGGGTCCTGGTCCGGTCCGGCACGGCCCGCGTGACCGTGGCGGTCGATTCATCGGCCACCATCGCCGCAGCGGCGGCCGGTGGGGTACGCGAGGTCCTCGTGGACGTGGACGTGGGAATGCCCAGGTGTGGCTGTGATCCGGCCGACGCCGGACGCATCGCCGACGAGGCCCGTGCCGCCGGGCTGGAGGTCAGAGGTGTCATGGGATACGAGGGCCACGTCCAGCACGAGGTGGACCGTCAGCGCCGCGAGCGTCGTGTGGCCAGGGCCATGGAGGATCTGACGAGGGCGCATTCGGATGTAGGCGGTGGGGTGGTGTCTGGTGGCGGTACGGGCTCGTGGGACTGCAACCACGTGGTGACCGAACTGCAGGCCGGATCGTTCGTCCTCATGGACGGCGACTACGCACGCCTGGACCTTCCGTTCCGGGAGGGACTCGTGCTCCTGACCACGGTGGTGTCGGTCAGCTCCCGGGGCCACGCGGTCCTGGACGGGGGCCTGAAGGCGCTGGCCATGGACAGCGGTGACCCTTCGCTGGTGGGTGGTGGCGAGGTGCGGTTCTGCTCCGACGAGCACACGACGGTGGGTGGTGCGTCGTGGGCGGTGGGGGACCGGGTCGGCCTGCGGCCAGCCCACATAGACCCGACGATCGCCAAGCACGAGACCCTGCACCTCGTGGACGACGCCGGGGCCGGCGGCGACGCCGAGGTCCTTGAGTCGTGGTCGGTCGACCTGCGGGGCTGGTGAGCAGGTGAGCGGCATACGCAGCGACGGTTCCTGGCGGAACTGGGCGGGCAACCAGCGCAGCCGACCGGTGCGGATCGCCCGGCCCGTCTCCGAGTCCGATGTCATGGACGTGGTCCGGGAGGCCGCCACCGATGGCCTGGGGGTCCGGGTCGTGGGTGCCGGCCACTCGTTCACCGCCATTGCCAGGACCGACGACGTGCTCGTCACCCTGGATGACATGACCGGGATCGTGGCCGTCGATGAGGCTTCCGGTCGGGTTCGGGTGCGTGCCGGTACCCGACTCTGTGACCTGAACCCGCAGCTCGACGCGATGGGCCTGGCAATGTCGAACCTCGGCGACATCGCCTACCAGTCGGTGGCCGGTGCCATCTCGACGTCCACCCACGGCACGGGTCTGGGCTTCCGGTCGATCGCCGCCGACGTGGTCGGCCTGCGGTTGGTGACCGCCGCCGGAGCGGTGGTGGTCCTGGACGACGACCACGATCCGGACCTGCGTGACGTGGCCCGGGTCGGCCTGGGTGCGCTCGGCGTGGTCACAGAGGTGACTCTGCAGTGCGTGCCGGCGTTCAACCTCCACGCCGTCGAGGAGATCCTGCCGATCGACGACGTGCTGGCGGGCTTCGATGCCTTCGCCGAAGGCACCGACCACACCGAGTTCTTCTGGATGCCCCACACCGGCAACGCCCTCCTGAAGCGCAACACCCGGACCACCGAGGTGCCCACGCCGGCCCGCAACGCCCGCCACGCCATGAAGCGCCGATGGAACCGGTTCAAGAACAAGGAACTGCTCGAGAACGTGGCCTTCGGGGCGCTGAACCACCTGGGGCGCCTCCGACCGTCGTTCATCCCGAGGCTGAACGGCCGGGTGCTGGCCGGTGCGGGGAGGGCCGAGTACCTGACGACCTCGTACGACGTGTTCGCCTCGCCCCGCCGGGTCCGGTTCTACGAGATGGAGTACGCCGTTCCCAGACGGGATGGCCTGGAGGCCTTCCGAAGGGTGCAGGCGCTGATCGACACCCTGGACCGTCCGATCAGCTTCCCGATCGAGTTCCGGATCTTGGGTGGCGACGACATACCGCTGTCCACGGCTTCGGGACGGGACTCCTGCTTCATCGCCGTTCACGTGTTCCGGGGGACGCCGTACGAGGACTACTTCCGTGGCGTGGAGGCGATCATGGACGACTACGACGGCCGCCCCCACTGGGGGAAGCTCCACTTCCAGACCGCCGACACGCTGGCCGGCCGCTATCCCGGCTGGGACCGCTTCCATTCCGCAAGGGAACGCCTGGATCCCCGGCGCCGCTTCACCAACGACTACCTGGACCGCGTCCTGGGCCCCTGAGCCCTAGCGCCTGGTCACCAGGGAGATTTCGGTGGTGGAACCCTCGACACGGGTCAGCAAGGGGTCGTAGACGTAGCCCTCCGGGTGGTCGAACCCGACCAGGCCATCGGGGTCGTCGAAGCCGTGTTCCACGACATGGCGGACCAGGGCCCCCTTCAGCAGCTTGTTCCAGTGCGACACCGTCACCAGCGTCCGCTCGCCGTTGCGTTCCACGTCGTCCAGGAACCGCACCCGTATGCGACGCCCGGCGATCGCCGGATTCCAGGCGGCGGAGTGCTCGTTGGGAAGCAGGTCCCAGACGGTCCCCGACGCGGCGTCGGCCAACGCCGCGGTCAGCGCCGGCTCCCAGAAGCGGGCTGGCCGGCCCAGGCCGGGGAGCATCGCCCCCATCTTGAGCTTGTAGTCGGGAATCGGGTCGGTGGGCCGGACAGCGCCCCACAGTCCGGAGAAGATGACGACCTGGTGGTCCACCCCACGCCGAAGCTTCGCAGGCAGCGACGGGTAGTCGAGGGCGTCGTAGAGCACGCCGGTGTAGCGCTGGATGGCGGGACGAGTCGACGCCGAGTCGACGACCATGTTGGTCGCTGTCGCCTCGGCCGTCCTCGCCGCTCCCACGCCCAGGAGCTTCGATCGTGCCTCGGCCGCAAGGCCCATGGCCTCCACCAGTGCCCGGATCACCGCCCGACGCTGGTCGGCGAGGTCCGGGAAGGACTGGTCGGTATCCGCCCAACCGGGGCCGTCGCCACCACCGGCCTTTCCCTCCGATGGCGGTAGGAGGATCAACGGTGCTGGCACCAGCCGACGGTACCCTCGCCGCCGTGACCGACCCGTCAACCGACCCGACCACCGACGGCGCCCCACCTGCCCCCGTGGACGCGTCCGACATCGACGACGCCGAGTTGGATGCGCTGGAGGCCGACCTGGCCACCATCGAGGTGGCGATGGAGCGCGTCGACAGCGGTGACCTGGAGGGCTACGAGTCGGTGTCCACTCGCCTGGACGAGGGTTCGTCGGGGGCGTCGGACTAGAGCAGGTTGGGGACGGTCCCGTCAGGCACCAGGTCCACCCTGGGCCCGGCCGACAGGTCACCACCGGATACCTCGAACCAGCGGGCGCCCAGGTTGGGTAGGCGCCTCCACGGTTCCCCACAGGCCTCCTCCAGGGCGTAGACGACTCCGCCGTGCGACACGACGAGCACGTCACCGTCTCCCATGCGTTCGGAGATGCGCTCCAGCACCGAGAGCGTCCTGGTGAGCATGGCATCGCCCGGTTCGTAGCCGGGCGGTCGACGGCCGTCATCCAGGAAGCCCGGCCATCCCTCCTGGATCTGGGAGCGTGTCAGGCCCTGCCACTCCCCGGCGTCGCGTTCCACGAGGTCCGGGTCGGTGAGCACGGGTCCGATGCCCAGTAGCTCGGCGATGATGGTCGCCGTCTCGGCGGCCCGGAGCAGCGGTGAGGCCACCACCGCGTCGAAGGTGCCGAGCGCGCCGCCGGCGACCTTCGACTGGCGACGGCCCTCGTCGGTCAACGGCGGATCGGCCCGGCCCTGCCAGCGCCCCGTGGCGTTCCACTCGGACTGGCCGTGGCGGACGACCAGCAGGCGTGTCATGGGAGCCGACGGTAGCGGCGACGGGCCTACTGATCGCGGGACCGGCCGCCGGCCTTCGGACTCTGCGGGCCTCCTACATACACTGACCGGATGGCCGTCCTGCGTCTCTTCGCCTCGGTCCGGGTCGCCGCCGGAACCGGAAGCCTCACCCTCCCCGGTGAGACCGTGGGCGAGGTGCTCGCCGCGGCCGACGAGAGGTTCGGCGACGGGTTCGCCAGCCTGGCCGGCACCTGTCGCGTCTGGTTGAACGGCGAGTCCACGGCAGCCGCCGTCGCCGTCACCGATGGCGACGAGGTGGCGCTGCTGCCACCGGTATCGGGAGGCTGAACCGTGCGTCGCCTGGCCGTCCTCTCCATGCACACCTCTCCGCTGGTCCAGCCGGGCTCCGGCGACGGCGGTGGCATGAACGTGTACGTACGCGAGTTGGCGTCAGCCCTTTCCCATGCCGGTGGTCGCTCGACCGTCTTCACCCGTCGGGTGGATCCGGACACGCCGACCGTGGTGGAGGTGGGGCCGGGGTTCCGAGTGGTCCACGTCGATGCCGGAGCCCACGACCTCCCCAAGGAGGACCTACCTGGCGTCGTGGACGATTTTGCCGACGGCGTGGCCTCCTGGCTGGCCGCCCACCCGGGCCACGACGGGATCCTCGCCAACTACTGGCTGAGCGCGGTCGCGGGGCACCGGCTGAAGCATGAGTTGGGCCTCCCGCTCATAACGACCTTCCACACCCTCGCCAGGGTGAAGGCCCAGAGCGGTGATGCAGAGCCACCCGCCCGGATCCGGGCCGAGGGCGAGGTGGTGGGGTGCTCCGACATCCTGCTGGCCAACAGCGCCGAGGAGGTTCGACAGCTCGTCGACCTGTACGACGCCGATCGGTCCCGTATCGAGGTGGTCCCACCCGGGGTGGACCATGCGTTCTTCACGCCGGGATCCCAGGTCGTGGCCCGCCGCGCCACGGGGCTGGGAGCGGGCTCCGTCCTCCTCTTCGCAGGGCGAATCCAGCCCCTCAAGGGCGTCGACGTGGCCGTTTGCACGTTGGCCGAGCTGGGTCGTCCGGATGCACGCCTCGTAGTGGTCGGCGGTGCCAGTGGGTCCGCCGGCGAGGCCGAGGCGCTGCGCGTCCGCCGGATCGCCGAGTCCCACGGCCTAGTCGACCGCGTCCAGTTCGTGGACCCGCAGCCGCACCACTGTCTCGCCTACTGGTACCGGGCGTCCGACGTGGTGCTGATGCCCAGCCGTTCCGAGTCGTTCGGCCTGGTCGCCCTGGAGGCTGCGGCGTGCGGGATCCCCGTGGTGGCCGCCGCCGTAGGCGGCCTGCGGACCCTGGTCGACCATGGTCGGACCGGCTACCTGGTGGATGGGCGCGATCCGTCCACGTACGCCGCCCACGTGGCGGAGATCCTGGACGACCCGATCGCAGCGTCCGAGATGTCGACGGCGGCCACCCAGCGGTCCTGGTCGTACACCTGGTCGGCCACCGCCGCGCGGCTCCGCCGGATCTGCGACGACCTCTCCTCCCGGGTGCTCGTGGACTGCGCCTGACGTTGCCGCCAGACCCGCCGCCACTCGGCCCCGACGAGTTGGACGCGCTCGAGGAGGTCATCGACGCCTGGTTCGCCCACACGCTGGAGGAGAATCCGATCCTGGTGGCCGTCGAGCGGGACCCGGATGCCGGACCTATGGAGCGACGGTGGTTCGCCCGGGTCGTGGGCGAGGAGAAGGACACCTCGACAGTCCGCCTCACGCTCCGACAGCGGATGCTTCACCACGAGACCTACGTGATGCCGGCCCCAGAGGAGAACCATGCTGCGTTCCACCAGCACCTGCTGAGGCGGAACTCGAACCTGGTCGGGGCGGCGTTCTGCATAGGTGAGGAGGATGCCGTGCTGCTGGTCGGGGCCATGCCGGCCTCCACGGTTGACGACGCTGGGTTGGACCGACTCCTTGGGACCGTGTGGGTGGCTGTCGAGCGTTGCTTCCGGTCGGCACTTCACATCGGCTTCGCCAGCCGTTTCGGCGGAATCGGCAGGGGCAGCGGGAATTGATAGTAGACTTTCAATACCTTTGGATATATCGTGCCCCCCGGGTCCGGCAGCCGGATCGTCTGGGTTCGATCGGGGAAGTGAGTTCTCTGACGACATGGCCGCCGGACCTGTCGTGTCCGGCCAGAGCGCTTCGTTGACCACCACCCGTACAGGGCCTCCGTCGCGCCTCCTCGTCTTTTCAGTCACGGCGATGGCGCTGCTCAACAACTCGGTGTTGATGAGCTCCACGCCGGAGATCCTGGAATCCTTCGGAGAACCGATCGAACGTGCCGGGATGCTGATTGCCGCAGGCACCGTTACCGGGATAGTGGCGGCCCCGGCCATCGGGTTCCTGGCCGACCGCTACGGCCGCAAGCGCGTCCTCGTGCCCTGCCTGCTCGTCTTCGGTACCTTTGGCAGCCTCGGCGGATTCAGCCCATCGCTGGAGTGGCTGCTGGTCATCCGCGTGATCCAGGGCCTCGGATCCGCCGGGCTCATCAACCTCGTAGTGGTCCTGATCACCGACCACTGGTCCGGCATGGAACGGGCCCGCCTCCTCGGCCAGAACTCGGCGGTCATCACCACCTTCCTCGCCATCTTCCCGTTCCTGGGCGGTGCCACCACCGACCTGTTCGGCTGGAGGTGGAACTTCGCCTACTACGGGATGGCCCTGATCGTGGGAGCGGTGGTGGCCCGGTCCCTCCACGACCCGTGGGAGGCCCAACGGATCCCGGTGGTGCAACGCCTGCGGGAGGCACTGGCCGAGGTGTCCATCCCGGCCAATGCCATGGTCATCAGCCTCGGATCGCTGACCTTCTTCGTCATGTTCGGCGTGTTCCTCACCCTCATCCCCATCCACCTCCACGAGACCTTCGGCCTGGGTCCCACACAGCGCGGCCTGGTCGCAGCGGTACCTGCGGTGACGTCGACGGCCACCGCGCTCGTGGTCACCTGGTTCCGGGTTCGGATGTCCGCCGGGGTGATGGTGGCCATCGGCCTCGGCGTGTTCGGCGCCACGTTCCTGGCCATGGGCCTCGGTTCGCTGTGGCTCCTCGTGGTTGCGGCCGCGGTGTACGGACTGGCCGAGGGGATCACGATCCCGACCCTCCAGGACCTCGTCGCCGCGCGGGCCCCGGAGCACCTCCGGGGGACCATCCTGGCCCTGTGGGTGAGCGGCCTCCGGCTGGGCCAGACGGCCGGCCCGCTGGCCGTCGGAGTGGCGATCGGCTTCTGGTCGACCGGGACGGTACTGGCGGGAGCCGGCCTGCTGGTGATGGTGGTCGCCGTCGCCGTCGGGACCTCTCGCGTGCTGCCGGACGGCCGGCCGTCGGTCGACGCCAGCCTGTAGGTTCGCCCCATGGCCACGAGACTCCAGGTGATCGGCGGCGGGAAGATGGGCGAGGCCCTGCTGAGGGGCCTCGTAGCCGACGGCTGGGCGGCGGCCGGGGAGCTCCACGTCGTGGAACCCGATGCCGGTCGTCGAGCCCTTCTGGCCGAGGCCCTTCCCGGCGTCTCATGTGGTGATGCCGCCCTGGCCGGCGTCGACACCCTCGTCGCCGTCAAGCCCCACGTGGTTGCCGACGTCTGTGCCGGCCTGGCCGCCCTCGGCGTGCCCCGTGTCCTGTCCATCGCCGCCGGCGTCCGGACCGGCGCCATGGAGGCCATCCTGGGTGACGAGGTGCCGGTGGTCCGGGTCATGCCCAACACGCCGTCCCTCGTCGGCGAGGGTGCCGCCGCAGTTGCCGGAGGAAAGGCGGCCACCGACGATGACCTCGGCTGGGCCTTTGGGATCCTCTCGGCGGTGGGCGAGGCGGTCGTGGTCGGCGAGGACCTCCTGGATGCCGTGACCGGTCTCTCGGGATCCGGTCCGGCCTACGTGTTCCTCCTGGCCGAGGCCCTCATGGACGCAGGTGAGGGCGAGGGGCTCCCGCGCGACGTGGCGGTTGCGCTGACCGAGCAGACCCTGCTGGGAGCCGCCACGCTGCTGCGCCACTCCGAGGAGACAGCGGCGACCCTGCGGCAGAACGTCACGTCGGCGGGCGGCACCACGGCGGCCGGTCTCGCCGTGTTCGAGGCCGGCGACTTCCGCACGATGGTGCGAGACGTGGTCGCAGCAGCCACCGAGCGCTCACGCCAACTGGGTGCCGGCTGATCGTGGGCCGGCGCTACGACACGATCTCGTTCCTGTCCGACTACGGCACCGACGACGAGTTCGTGGGCGTCGTCCACTCGGTGGTCCGGAGCATCGCCCCACACGCACACGTGGTGGACATCACCCACGGGATAGCGGCCCATGACGTACGTGCAGGGGGCCTGGCCCTGGCTCGCAGCGCCGGGTACCTCTGTCCGGGGGTGGTGCTGGCAGTGGTCGACCCGGGGGTGGGGACCGACCGCCGGGCGGTCGCCGTCGAGGTCGGTGACGGGGAGTCGGTGCTGGTCGGCCCCGACAATGGCCTGCTGGCTCCTGCGGTCGCCATGGTGGGTGGCGCGGGTCGGGCCGTGTCGCTGACCGGGACGGCCTGGCACCTTCCCGCTCCGGGACCCACCTTCGACGGTCGTGACGTGTTCGCGCCGGTCGCCGCCCACCTGGCCACCGGGGTGGACCTGGCCGAGCTGGGCGACCTGATCCAGCCGGCGGGCCTGCTCCCCGGGGTGCTTCCGGTGGCGGCGGTCGAGTCCGACGGCCTGCATGCCGAGGTGCTCTGGGTCGACCGCTTCGGCAACGTGCAGCTGAACGTGGACCCCACGGAACTCGACAGCCTCGGCGCTGGTGACAGATTCCGGGTACGTGTCGCCGACAGAGTGCTTCCAGCCCGACGGGTCTCGGCCTACGACGATGTGCCGACCGGTGGCCTCGGAGTGCTGGTCGACTCGTGGGGCCTGGTCTCGCTCGTGGCGGCACGGGCATCGGCGGCCGTCGACCTGGCCATCGGTGAGGGAGGATCGGTGGTCCTGATGGCCGCCGACCCGGACGAAGGCGTGAGCACCCGTGTCACGATCGGCGGTCGCTCCGCCGCGGACGAACCGGAGGGAACCTGATGCGCCTCGGAACGACCATCGTCACGGCGATACTGCTGGCGGCCATCCTGGGTGCAGCCGTGATCCAGTTCGTCCTGATCGTCGACTGACGGGGTCGGCCTCAGCCGTCAGACCTGCTCTCGGTGGCTACCAGGGCCCCGACGAATATCAGCGAGATCCCGACCAGCAGGGAGACCGCGAACCCGGTCATCTCGTCTAGCAGGGAGTTGACCAGTCCACCCCAGCTCAGCACCAGCGCACCGGCCACGATCAGGCCGTTGCCCAGCGCCCCACGCCGGGCGGCCCCCGTACCGATCCGCAGCAACCTGACCATCGACCAGGTCGATCCGAGGATCACGACGAGTGCCCCGATCGACGAGGCCACCGCTGCCGCCACCCGGGGTCCCGGACCGAACACGTCGCTGCCACGCGGCAGGACGTCGGCGACGAACGTGCCCTCGATCGGCGAGGCGACGACCACGCCGGCGGCGAATGCGCCGAGTAGCACGGTGGCCACGGTGATCCGGTCCGCCGTTCGGCGGCGGAACAGGAGGTACACGGTCCCAAGGGCCAGGATCGGCACGTTCAGCACGGCCCCGAACGCGTAGAAGGACCGGAAGGGACCAGCGGACCAACCGCTCGAGGCGCCCCACCAGAGAGATGCGGCACCCGCCGCGAAGAGCCCGAGTGATGCCGACCATGCGAGGTCCTGAGGGCGCCGCCGGTCCAGCCAGCGTTCCAGGACCATGGCGGCGAAGGCCAGCGAGACGAGGGCGGCTGCCGCTGCCACTGCGATCTGGTGCGTCACGGCAGGAACGGTATTGGCCGATCGGGGACCACCGACGGGCCCTTGGCGTGCGCCACGCTGGGCTTAAGCCGGCATCCACCCGGAGATACCATGTGAAATGGTGCACAAGCGCCTAGTTTGGAGGCATGGACGACGCCGTTGGTCCGAGGCACGACGAGCCTATTCCGGACGCCACCGTCGCACGCCTGCCCGTCTACCTGCGGGGCCTCGTCGAGTTGTCGGACGACGGCGTTGCCACGGTGTCGTCGGTGGTCCTCGCCTCCCTGGCCGGCGTGAACGCCGCCAACGTGCGGAAGGACCTGTCCTACCTGCATGCCCACGGCACCCGCGGCGTGGGATACGACGTCGACCACCTCATCGGCGAGATCAGCCTCGCCCTGGGCGGTGGCGTCCCCAGCCCGGTGGTCATCATCGGAGTCGGCAACCTGGGTCGTGCGCTCAGCCGCTACGACGGGTTCTTGGCTGGGGGCTTCCCCGTGGCCGGCTTGGTCGACGTCGACCCGGCGGTCGTGGGCAGGAAGGTCGCAGGAAACCTCGTCCGGTCCGTGGAGGACCTGGATGACCTCGTCGTCGAGACCGGCTGCACGATCGGCATCGTGGCCACCCCGGCTGCCGCTGCCCAGGCGGCGGTCGACAGCCTGGTGGCCTCAGGGGTCACCTCTATCTTGAACTTTGCCCCGACTGTCGTGACCGTGCCCGACCGGGTCGACCTCCGCCAGGTGGACCTGGCTACCGAACTCCAGATCCTCGGGTACCACCAGCACTACCGGGCCGTCGAAGAGCGGTCCGACCGGGCGACCGGCTAGGCGTCGGTCGTGGAGCCAGGGATTCCGACTTACCGGGACCAAGGGTTGGAAAGAACCGTCCGCATCGGGAATGCTGGAGGTCTGGAGAGGGGCTTCACAGCCCCTGCCATCCACCCCAACACCGACCACCCGTCCCCCGGGTCGGGTAGTCGGAGAACAAGGAGTATCGGCCCTTGTCAGTCGTAGTCGTAGGCCTGAACCACCGCACCGTGCCGCTCGACCTGCTCGAGCGCATGACAGTGCCGGCGTCGCGCCTGCCCAAGGCGTTGGCGGACCTCACGTCGCGTGAACACGTCACCGAGGCCGTCGTCCTGTCGACCTGCAACCGGATCGAGGTGTACGTATTCGCCGAGAAGTTCCACGGCGCATACCAGGACATCCGCAACTTCTTCGCCGAGGCGTCCCATATGGCGCCCGAGGAGTTCTCCGACCACCTGACCAGCCTCTACGACGGTGACGCGGCCCGGCACCTCTTCTCGGTGGCCTCCGGCCTGGATTCGGCCGTGCTGGGCGAGCACGAGATCCTCGGCCAGGTTCGCAAGTCATGGGAGACGGCCTCCACCGAGGGCGCGGTTGGTCCCGTTCTGAACCCGCTGTTCCGCCATGCCCTCGAGGTGGGCAAGCGGGTCCGTACCGAGACGGCCATCTCCCGCAACATCACATCGGTCTCACAGGCCGCCGTGGCCATGGCCACCGAGCGCCTTGGTGGCCTGGAGGGCCGACAGGTCCTGGTCGTCGGGGCCGGCGAGATGGGCGAGGGACTGGCCCGTGCCCTGCACGGAGGCGGGGTGGCCGGCATACGCGTGGCCAACCGCACCTGGGACCGCGCCGTCGAGGTGGCCGGACGCCTGGGCGGCGAACCGGTACGCCTGGACGACCTGCCCCATCACCTGGCCGAGGTGGACATGCTGCTCACCTCTACCGGTGCCTCGGCCGTGATCCTCGAGCACGGCGACCTGGCCTCGGTGGTCGGCGAACGCCATGGTCGCGAACTCCTCGTGGTCGACATCGCTGTCCCCAGGGACGTCGACCCGGCCGCCGGCGAGATCGACGGCCTGACCCTCCTGGACATGGACGACCTGCGTGAGTTCGCCGAGGCGGGCATCTGGGAACGCCAGCGCGAGGTGACCGCGGTGCAGGCCATCGTGGATGCCGAGCTGGACCGCTACGTCGACGAGTCGACTGCCCGGTCGGTTGCTCCACTGGTGTCCAGCCTGAGGGCACGTGGTGACCTCGTCCGGTCTGGTGAACTGCAGCGACTCTCCACCCGTCTGGGCGACCTCGACGATCGCCAGCGCGATGCCGTCGAGGCCCTCGCCGCGGGCATCGTGGGCAAGCTCCTGCACGAGCCGACGGTGCGCATGAAGGATGCCGCCGGCACCGCCCGGGGCGAGCGCCTGGCCGAGGCCCTGCGCGACCTCTTCGACCTCTAGGCCGGGGCGACGGCCGTGCGGATCCGGGCCGCCACCCGCGGTAGTGCCCTGGCCCGATGGCAGACCGACCACCTGATCGGGCTCCTCGCCACCGTCCGCCCGGAGGTGGATGTCGAGGTGGTCGTGGTCGAGACCACCGGTGACCTGGATCGCACCACGCCACTGGAGCAGATGGGCGGCCAGGGCGTGTTCGTGAAGGAGGTCCAGACAGCGGTGCTGGATGGTCGCGCCGATGTCGCCGTCCATTCCGCCAAGGACCTACCGGCCCTCACACCCGAGGGACTGGTCCTGGCCTGCATACCCGAGCGGGCCGATGCACGTGATGTTCTCGTGGGATGTCGCTGGGCCGACCTGCCCGAGGGCGCGACGGTGGCCACCGGTTCGATCCGTCGCCGGGCACACCTCGCCCATCTCCGGCCGGACGTCGTGTTTGTCGGGTTGAGGGGAAACATCGGCACCCGTCTGGAGAAGGCGGCCGGGTTCGACGCCATCGTCATGGCCGCCGCCGCCC
>CAJWFS010000022.1 GCA_913030665.1 uncultured Acidimicrobiaceae bacterium | reverse complement strand
CTCCCGATGGCGGTGACGCCGACTCAGCCGTGGCGCCGACTCAGCGGTAGCGGGCTAGGACACGCCGTGCGGCGGCGGCCCGGAGCTCCATGCCCAGGCCGGGTGGTGCGGCCACGATCTCTACAGCACGCCCGAGTCGCAGCAGAAGCCGTTCCAACCACCTGTCCGCAGTGACCGGCAGGGTCACCTGCAGCCGACCGTCATTTTTCAGCTCCAACCCGGTATGCGGGTACTGCTCAACCACCCAGCGCACCTCGGGGTCCAGGAGCAGCGTCACCTCGGGAAGGCTGCCATCCACCGGTATGCCGTCCATTGCCTCGGCCACGGTGTCAGGCGGCTGGAACCCATGGTCGGTCAACTCTGCCCGCCGTATACGGTCCAGCCGGAAGACCCGTGGGTCATCGGTGAGGCGGCAGTGGGCCATCAGGTACCAGAAGCCGTCGTAGAGGCAGCGGTGCGGCTCGACCACCCTCTGGGTCTCCAGATCACGACCGTAGGAGTAGTAGTCGATGTCGATGCAGCGTCCCGTCCCGATGCCCTCCCGGATCACCTGGAGGACCGGTTCGTCGCCGGTCGCCAGTCGGATCTGCACCGCCTCGGCGACCGAGCCTCTCGTGCCGGCCAGCTTGGCGACCGCGCGTTCCAGCGGTCCCAGCTCCTCCTCGTCCAGGAGGGCCGCCGCGGCACGGCCGGCAGCGACCAGGGCGGCCAGGTCGGCCGGGTCCATCCGCATTGGCCTGCCCAGGAGGTCGTTGCGGTCGACCCGGATACGGCCCTCGGTGACCAGGATCTCGAATACTAGGAAGCTCTGGTAGGGGTCCGCCGACACGAAGTTCACGACGTCGGTGAGGTCCCGTACCAGGTCTGCCTGCGGGTAGTCGAACCTCTCGGCCACTTCTCCGATGTCGGCACCGGACGGATGGTTCTGCTCCAGCCACGGGATGAGGGACAACAGCCGGTGCACCCGGTCGGCAGCACCCGGTCCGCTCATGCCAGCGCCTCCAGCCAGTCCACCATTTCCTGGCGGAACCATGCCGGCTCCAGCACCTCCGCGCCGTCTAGGAACGTCAGCACGAAGGACCGGAAGGCGTCCGACTCCCGCACGAGTTCCTGCACGATGATCGAACCGTCGTCACGTCGCTGGATAATCTCGGCCGAACGCAAGAAGCCCGTAAGCCAGGTGACGTGGCGTTCGTCCACGAGGAGTTTGACCGGCACCGGCTCGGCATCCCCGAACTGCCAGGCGTGGTCCTCGCGCACCTCGATCGGCACGTCCGGCGTCTCGATGCGTTCGTCAGATACGTCTACGCCGGACTCGAACCGGTCGCACCGGTACTGCCGCCCAGCAAGCCGCTTCCTGTCCCGGCCGGAAAGTTGCCAGTGCCCCTTCGTGAAGACGAGATAGTGCGGCTCGACCTCCCGACGTTCACCCTTGTACACGAAGGACACCACCAGCCCCCCTGTCACCGCACGCATCAGGTCCCGGACGACCGAATCCCCGGGCACCTCGGCCACAGGCCTGGTCCTGTCCAGGTCGGCAGCGCCGCCGGCCCCACCGAGCATCCAGATGGGCACCTCTGGTGCAGCCTCGTCGAAACCGACCATCGCAGAGGCCAGTGCCAGGCTCGCCAGCTCCTCTGGGTCGAGCGCCGGCAGGTCCGCTTCCATTTCCGACCGGTGGATCCGGTAACCGGTCCGGGAGCCATCCGATCCCGGTACGGCCTCCAGCACGATCGGCAGGCCCAGATCCCGAAGCTCATCCTTGTCGCGCTCGAAGGTTCTGCGAAACGACTCGTCCTCGTCGGCATAGGCACCGGGCGGTAGGGCGTCGCGAATCTCGTGGCGTGTGAGGGGCCGTTCCGTCTCCAGGAGCAGGGCGACCAGGTCCAGGAGTCGCTCCAGCTTCTTCATCGCCGCCATGGCGGCACTCTAGGGTGGTCCCGGGAACGGGCCTCAGAGCGAGTCGATGAGCTTCTGTACGCGCTCGTCCTCGTACCGGAAGGGGTCCTTGCACAGGACCGTGCGCTGGGCCTGGTCGTTCAGCTTGAGGTGGACCCAGTCCACCGTGAAGTCCCGCCGCCGTTCCTTGGCCCGACGAATGAAGTCGCCACGCAACTTGGCCCTCGTAGTGGCGGGTGCCTCGTCCACTGCGGCGGCGATCGCCGCATCCGTGGTGGTGCGCTCCATCAAGTCGCGGTCCTGCATCAGGTAGTAGAGGCTCCTCCGCCGGTTCACGTCGTGGTACTGGAGGTCCAGGAGCAGGACCCTTGGATCCGAGAGAGCCAGGCTGTGCCGCTCCCGGTAGGACTCCACCATGCGGTGCTTTGCCACCCAGTCGCACTCGCGATGAAGGCTGAGGGGGTCCCGTTCGATCCCGTCGAGGCAGTGCTCCCACATCGCCAGGATCCGGTCCTCCTCCGGGCTCGTATCGCGCCGCTCGGCGAAGCGGAGAGCCCTGTCCAGGAACTCCCTCTGGATGTCCAGGGCGCTCATCTCGCGACCACTGGCCAACCGGACGGTCCTCCGACAGGTCAAGTCATTGCTGATCTCGCGGATCGCCCGGGTCGGGTTCTCGAGCGTCATGTCCCGGAACACGACACCGGGCTCCTCGAGCATCCTGAGGATGAAGCCGCAGGCCCCCACCTTGAGGAAGCCGGCGTACTCGCTCATGTTGGAGTCCCCAACGATCACATGGAGGCGTCGATAGCGCTCGGCATCCGCGTGTGGTTCGTCCCTGGAGTTGATGATCGGCCTGGAACGCGTGGTGGCGCTGGACACGCCCTCCCAGATGTGGGCGGCCCGCTGGCTTATGCAGAAGCCGGCCCCTCCCCTGGGGTTCTCGAATATCTTCCCCGCCCCAGACCAGATCTGTCGGCTCACCAGGAACGGAATGAGAACTTCGTCGTAGCTCGAGAGGTCGTCGTCGCGGGTCGTCAGGTAGTTCTCGTGGCAGCCGTAGGAGTTGTTGGCCGAGTCCGTGTTGTTCTTGAAGAGGAAGACGTCTCCGTTGATTCCCTCCTCCCGGAGCCGGTCCTCGGCGCTGACTGCGAGCTGTTCGAGAATCCGTTCGCCAGCCTTGTCATGGGTGATGACGTCGGCGACCGAGTCGCACTCCGGCGTGGCGTACTCGGGGTGGGACCCGACGTCCAGGTAGAGGCGCGCTCCGTTCACCAGGAACACGTTCGAACTGCGGCCCCATGACACCACCCGCCGGAACAGGTAGCGGGCCACCTCGTCCGGGCTGAGACGCCGTGCTCCGTCCACGGTGCAGGTGATGCCGTATTCGTTCTCGAGCCCGTAGATCCGGCGTTGCACCCTCAGGACCTCATCGATGCAGGCGTTCGACCGCCACGGTCCCGTGGCACACCGTCAGGCCAGAAGGCCGTCGAGGTCGTCGCCCTCGATCCGTCGGAACGCCCGACGACCGTTCTGCCGGGCCAGCACCGCCACCTCCAGGTCGTCGCCAGCCAACTGGCGATCCGGGCCGGCGAGGGCATTGACCGAGGAACCAAGGGCGGAACCCAGGTCGGCCTCCCGGGACCAGGTCCCCTCTATGCGTTCCCGGATGGCGTCGGCCTCACCACCGATCACCACGAACGAGGTGGTGTCCATGACGGTGCCGTCGTAGAGGAGGTGGAACAGCTGGTCCCCGCCGTCCTCCTCGCTCATCTCGGCCACGAGCATCTCCACCTCGAGGGGCTTCATCTCATGGGTGAAGTTGTGCCCGAGGGCCTGCGCGTACTGGTTTGCCAGGGACCTTGCGTTCACGTCCTCACGGCTGAAGGAGTAGCCCTTGAAGTCGGCATGGCGCACCCCGGAAATCCGGAGCTGGTCGAACTCGTTGTAGCGACCCACCCCCACGAACCCGATCCGGTCGTAGATCTCGCTGACCTTGCGAAGCGTGTTGGAGGGGTTCTCGGCGCAGAGCAGCACGCCATCGGCGTACGTACATCCAACGGCCGCACGCCCCCTGGCGATGCCCTTGCGGGCGTAGTCGGCCTTGTCCTTCATCATCTGCTCGGGCGATACGTACATCGGCATGCTCACGATGCACCCCGCAGGCGATCCAGGAGTGTGCCGGTTCGGGCGGCCACGTCATCGTCGGCCAACTGTTCGAATCCATCTACCGTGATGAGGGCCACCACCGGATAGATCCCACGCACCGTGTCGGGCCCGCCGGTGGCGATGTCCTCGTCGGCAGCCTGGAATAGGGCCTCGATCGCCACGTCGATGGCCTCGTCGGCTCCGATGCCATCGTGGTGTCGGAGCTTCACAACCGTGGAGGCGTGGAGGCCACCCGACCCGATGGCGGCGTAGTCTCTCTCCTCGTACCGGCCGCCGGTCACGTCGAACTGGAACAGCCGGCCCTGCCCGGTACGGGGATCGAACCCTGCAAAGAGGGGAACCACCATCAGGCCCTGCATGGCGGCCGGAAGGTGGTTGCGGAGCATCTGGCTGAGCTGGTTGGCCTTGCCGTCGAGGGTCAGGGCGCTGCCCTCGACCTTCTCGTAGTGCTCCAACTGCAGCTGGAAGAGCCGAACCATCTCCATGGCCGGCCCGGCTGCGCCGGCGATGGCCACACCGGAGTAGTTGTCCGCCGGAAACACCTTCTGGATCGACCTGTGGCTGATCAGGTGTCCACTGGTGGCACGGCGATCTCCCGCCATCAGGACGCCATCGGAGTAGCGGATCGCCAGCACCGTGGTGCCGTGCGTGATCTGGGCTGCATCGAAGGGAGCGGTCGACTCAAAGGCCCCGACACCCAGCCTGTCCAGGAGTCCGACGAAGTCAGGGCCCGGATCATCACCGGGAACGAAGATGGGAAGCGTCACGTGCGGGAGGCTAACCCGCCGCCGGAGACGGGCTACTCGCCGCCCTTCTGGATATAGCTCTTCACGAACTCCTCGGCGTTGGTCTCCAGCACCTCATCGATCTCGTCGAGGAGGCCGTCCAACTCACCCTTCAGACGTTCACTGCGTTCCGTGGAGGCCGGGCTGGTCGATTCCTCCGCGGTACCAGGATCTTCCGTGGAGCGATCCGATCCGACCCTCTGACGTTGTTCACGCTCAGCCATGTTCGCCTCCGTCCGGAATCAGGCCGACAACCGATCGAGGAGTTCCTCGACAGACCCACAGGTCTCGAGCAGCGTACCGACATGCTCCTGTGTGCCGCGGGAGGGCTCCATCATCGGCACGCGGCGCAACGCCTCGCCGCCGGCATCGAAGACCATCGAATCCCAGTTCGCAGCCACGATCCGGTCGGGCCACAGCGCCAGACAACGTCCCCGGAAGAAGGCCCGGGTGTCGGTCGGTGGATACCCGGTCGCCCTCGCTGCATCTGCCGGATCCACCAGCACCTCGGCACCCATGCGGGCGAACAGCGAACGCTCTGGCCGCAGATCGTGGTACTGGAGGTCCAGGGCTGCGAGCCTCAGGTCATCGGCAGCCAGGCCGTGCCGATCCTTGAAGCCCTCCACCACGTGGCGCTTGGTGATCCAGTCAACCTGGCCGACCAGTTCGGTCGGGTCCCGTTCGAGGCTGACCAGCACCTGTTCCCAACGATCCACGACATTGTCTGCGACCACACCGCCGACAGCATCCGTACCACGCTCGAGGAGGTACTTCCGAGCCGCCTCCAGTAGACCCCACTGGAGTTCCAGGGCTGTCGCCGAACGGCCGTCCGTCAGTCCCAGCGGTTCAGAGAGGTTGAGGTCCCAGGACACCGCCTGCAGGGCCCTCACAGGGTCGGCCAGCGCCACCGTCGGGTCCAGTACATCGTCTTCCACCATTGCCAAGAGGATTGCGGTGGTACCCATCTTCAGGAAGGTCGCCACCTCGCAGAGGTTGGCGTCTCCGACGATGACGTGCAGTCGCCTGTACCTGAGCGGATCGGCGTGCGGCTCGTCACGTGTGTTGATGATGGGTCGCTTCAAGGTGGTCTCGAGGCCCACCTCCGCCTCGAAGAAGTCTGCACGTTGCGTCAACTGGAACTCGATGTGGTTCCTTTCCCGAAACGGCAACTCGCAGCCCACCTTGCCCGCTCCGGTGAATACCTGCCGCGTCACGAAGTGGGTGGTGGCGTGCTGGACGATCCGGCCAAACGGGGTTGCCCGATCCATCAGGTAGTTCTCGTGGCAGCCGTAGCTGTTGCCCTTCCCGTCCGAGTTGTTCTTGTAGACGACGAGTTCCTCTCCCTCGGGCAGGAACTCGTTGGCGGCAGCCATCGACTCGATCAGGATCAGTTCTGCCGCTCGATCCTGGAGAACCACCGAGAGGGCATCAGCGCACTCCGGCGTGGAGAGTTCCGGGTGGGCGTGGTCGACGTAGTAACGCGCTCCGTTGGTCAGGACCGCGTTTACCAGGTGGGTCTCGATGTCCGGCGCCATGGCCTCGAGGGGTGTGAAACCCCTCAGGTCGGCCGCCGGCGACTCGTCAACGAAGTCCCACCCGACCCTGGGGGCACCCGGTCCTCCGCCCGGGTCGGTTCGAAGGCTGAGGTAGGCGTTGATCAGGAGCGAAGAGGCGCTGATCGGGTTTGGGGCTGCGACCCCACGGTGGACAATTCCGAATTCGGTCTCGATGCCCAGTGTCTTGAGGACCGCCATGGGCGGACCCTACTTCCGGGCCCTGACGTGTCGACGGGACCTGAACCTGCCATGACGGCAGGGTTCAGAGGTACTGACCCGTACCGACGCCCTCGATGGCCCGGCCACCCGACTCGTCCTCATGGTGCGTCACGAGCGTCCTCACGTAGACGATCCGTTCGCCCTTCTTGCCCGAGATCCGCGCCCAGTCGTCGGGATTGGTGGTGTTGGGAAGGTCCTCGTGCTCTGAGAACTCCTGGCGCACAGACTGAACTATGTCCGCCGATCGGAGGCCCGTCGAGCCACCGGCCAGTTGGCGTTTGATGGCCAACTTCTTGGCCCTCCGGACAATGTTCTCGACCATGGCACCCGAGGAGAAGTCCCGGAAGTAGAGGACCTCCTTGTCGCCGTTCTGGTAGCTCACCTCGAGGAACCTGTTGCGATCCTGGTCCGAGTACATCTCCTCCACGCCATCGTCGATCATTGCAAGCGCCGCCTTGTTGCGGTCCCCGCCTCCAATCGCCTGGATGGCCTCCTCGTCGATCGGCAGGTCGCCGACCAGGTAACGGGAAAAGATGTGGGCGGCGGCGATAGCGTCCGGGCGCTCGATTTTGATCTTCACATCAAGCCTTCCGGGTCGCAGGATCGCCGGATCGATGAGGTCCTCCCTGTTGGAAGCCCCGATCACGATCACGTTCCGGAGCGTCTCGACGCCGTCGATCTCGGCCAGCAACTGTGGGACGATCGTAGATTCGATGTCGGAGCTGATGCCGGTCCCACGTGTCCGGAAGAGCGCCTCCATCTCGTCGAAGAAGACGATCACCGGCCAGCCCTGCTCAGACTTCTCCCTCGCACGCTGGAACACCTCGCGGATCTGGCGTTCGGTCTCGCCCACGTACTTGTTGAGCAGTTCCGGACCCTTGATGTTGAGAAAGTAGCTACGTGCCTCGAGGTCGCCGGACACCTCGGCGACCCTCGACGCCAGAGAGTTCGCAACCGCCTTGGCAATCAGCGTCTTGCCGCAACCAGGGGGGCCGTAGAGAAGGATTCCCTTGGGTGCCGGCAGGTCGTATTCGCGGAACAGGTCCTGGTGGAGGAACGGCAGTTCGACAGCGTCGATGATTTTCTCGATCTGGCCATCCAGGCCACCGATGTCCTCGTAGGTGACGTTCGGAACCTCCTCGAGGACCAGATTCTCCGCTCCCAGTCGCGGGAGCCGTTCCAGGAGCAGGGCGGAACGGGGATCCAGCATCGCCGAGTCGCCGCTCTGCAGGCCCACGCCGACCAGGTCGGCGGTCACCTCGACCACCCGCTCCTCGTCGCCTCTACCTGTGATCACGGCCCGGGTGCCATCGGACATGACCGCCCTCACGGTGACGACCTCGCCGACCGCCTCGTGGCTCCTGGCCAGCACAATGCTCATGGCATCGTTCAGGACGACCTCCTGGCCCGGCGTCAGAGAACCCACGACGTCCGGATTAACCCCGACCCGCATCTTGCGTCCGGCGGAGTGGACGTCGGCGGATCCATCATCGTTCAACTGGATGACGGTGCCGTAGGCCGACGGGGGCTGGGAGAGCTTCTCGACCTCCTCACGCAGGACCGTGATGCGCTCCCTGGCCGTCTCCAGGGTGGTGTTCAGCTTCTGGTTCCTCGCGTTTGCCCGGGCCAGCTCCCGACCGGCATCCTTGACCTCGGCCTCAAGCCGGCCCAACTGACGGGGAACATCGACCAGGCGACGTCGCAATTCCGCCACCTCGGTCTCCAGCCCAGCCACGTCAGAGGCCGGATCCACACTCGATTCTTCGGCCCTTTCGGGTCCATCCTGCTCGTCGGTCACGGTGCCCTCCAGACGGCGACCATAGCGCCGGGTGGTCGCACCCCGGAGGCAAGAGCCACCCGGCCGATCCCGTGGAGGGGCCCCGGAGACCGGTAGGCTCCTGCCCGTAATCAGGGGTCCCGTCAGCGACGGGCCATTGACGACCCGGGGCCTCCACGGCCTACGGACCATCACGGTGCAGGGCCACCTGGGCCGATAGAGAGGAACCCTAGGACTATGAAGGTCTGGATCGATCAGGATCTCTGCACAGGTGATGGCCTCTGCGAGGAGATCGCGCCCGACGTGTTCGCCATGCTGGACGATGGGCTGGCCTACGTGAAGGACGGCGACAAGATCCTCAGCGAGCCCGGCGGTGCCGCCGGCCTTGCACCGGTTCCCGCTGGGCAAGAGGAGGCCACCATCGAGTCGGCCGAGGAATGCCCCGGTGAGTGCATCTACATCGAGATCGACTGACCTAACGACAGGGCCCGGCAGGACCACCTGCTCCTGAGGATTCCTTGATGAGGGCGACCAGTTCGCCTGACTGAACCGCATAGGCGACCGGGCCACCACCGCGGAGCCGTGAGAACAAGATTCCAATCACGGCGCCATCACCGTTCACGATCGGTGCCCCTGAATGCCCGGAGCGGATGTGGGCCTCCACCTCCAAGGCGTCGCGTCCACCCCCGGGCATGCCGTAGATGTCGTCGCCGGTCGCCCTGATCAAACTCTGAACGATTGCAGGTACCGCCAGCGGTAGACCATCCTCGTCGCGAACCAGGATGGATGCCGGAACTCCGGCGGCAGGTACTCCCAGCGCCAACGGTGCCGGGAGGTCCAGGTCGCTGGTGGGCTTAAGGAGGGCCAGATCGCTGACCGGATCGAAGGCAACCACACGGGTGGGCACCTCCCGGCCGTCGATGACCACGATCGGTACCGCAATCCCGGCCACCACGTGTGCGCCTGTGGCGATCAGATCCCCGGCAACCACGAACCCCGTCCCGAACTGCGCCGAACGACAGTCCATGCCCCTGACGCTGACGGTCGAAGCCTCGAGTCGTTCAATGAGCACCGGATCGATACCGGGCTCCGACGTGGGCACGATGGTCGGACCGGTCCACGCCTCTCCACCACCCTGCCTGGCAGTCCACGCCAGGAATGTCAGGTAGACGAGCAGTCCCGCCGCGAGGACGGCGGCGACCCGCCGGACCCTCATGGTCCCAGCAGCCGGGCGTGCGTCAGAAATGCCGTATGGGCCACCATCCGGTGGTCGGGCCTGACCGCCTGGCCTTCGACGTGCCAGGTCCGGTTCAGAACCTCGACAGTCTCGGCGAACCGGAAGCCGTGCTCGTCTAGTGCCTCACGGAACCGGGTCACCTGCGTGATGCTCGGCGTGTAGGCAACGATTATCCCCCCCAGGTGGAGTGCCCCGGCGGCGTGGGGTACGACCTGCCATGGCTCGGGTAGGTCCAGGACCACCCGGTCGAAGGCATCACCGTCGATTCCCTCGTATACGTCCCGGAGTTGTACGTCGTAGCGCTCGAGAGCCGACTCGCCCAGCATCGTGACCACGTTGGCCCGTGCCCTCACGGCGAAATCCTCCCGCAACTCATAGCCGGTGATGTCGGCTCCGGCACGAAGCATCGTCATCGAGAGAGCACCCGAACCGACGCCCGACTCCAACACGCGTGCCCCGGGGAACACGTCGGCCAGCATAAGGATCGG
Source organism: uncultured Acidimicrobiaceae bacterium (assembly GCA_913030665.1). GTDB lineage: Bacteria > Actinomycetota > Acidimicrobiia > Acidimicrobiales > MedAcidi-G1 > UBA9410. The sequence continues at coordinate 11,696 of CAJWFS010000022.1, read as the reverse complement.
ACCCAGGTCCTTCGGGTAGATGACCTGCGCCCCTCGGGGCATCTTGAGTACGAAGTCGGCGAGAGTCGGTCGGAAGGCTATGAAGATGCCGCCCCGACTGGATCGCAGCGAGACCCCCTCGTCCGCGCCGATGATCACATCGTGGGCGATAACACCGGTGTGGGTGTGGAACTCCGCACCGACCGAGAGTTCGACCAGGTAGCGACGCTGCTTGCGATCCACCAGGAGGACCTGGTCGCCCTCCCCGAACAACCCCGCCACTAGCGGGCCTCGGATATGGGACGACCCAGCCGGACGGGTACATCCCGACCATTGCTCGGAAGGTGGCCGCCTGCTCGTTCCAGGAGGTGGCAGAAGGCGCAGACCTCGGCGCCGGCCGGGGACCCGCAACGGACGCAGGCCCTGATCGGGGAGCGATCGTCATCGCCGGGCACGAACAGGTCGGCCGCCCGATCCAGGAACCCGAAGTAGAAGGCGTGCTTGCTTCCCGGAGAGCGTTCCTCAATTGAGTTGAGGGCCTCCTTGTAGCCGATGTGCTTGTTGCCCAGCGCCATCGGGCACTCCTCGACCATGTAGTCGATGCCGCGTAGTACGCAGTAGGCGGCCATCTCCCTCTCCCCGAGGCGGACCAGGGGCTTGACCTTCCGAGGGAACCCGTCTCCAGCGTGCAGCACCGGCTGCTGCCGGCCCAGGTACTCCCCCTGCCAGCGCAGGACGTTTCCGAGCAGCACCGCAGCCTCGTCGTCGAGGTTGTGGCCGGTGGCCAGGGCGTCGTAGCCGCCCCTCTCTGCGGCCTCATCGAAAAGGTGGCGCTTTGAGAGGCCGCAGGCGCTGCAGGGAACCCGCTTCGCGGACCTGGCGGCGCCACGGATGTCGTACCCGTAGTCGGTGGGTAGGTCCACGACCTCGAGTGACAGGCCCCGGCTCTCAGCGAATGCCCGTGCGAAGCGCTCGGATTCCGGGCTGTAGCCATCGATTCCAAGACCGAGGTAGAGGCCGTCAGCCTCGTAGCCCAGTTCCACCAGGATGTCCCATACGGCGAGGGAGTCCTTGCCCCCGGAAACCGCCACGAGCACGCGGTCCCCGGCCTCGAGCATCTGATGCCCCTTAATCGCCCTGGCCACCTGTTCCCTGCAGTGTCGAAGGAAGTGCTCCCCACAGAAGTTGGCGTTGTGGCGCCGGACGTCGATCACCGCCGGACCCCGGCACACCCTGCACTTCATCTTGCGCCTCCCGAGATCACGGAGCGGATCTCTATGCTGTCGTCCCGGCCCAGCATGGCGTCACCGGGTACCAGGATGCCCTCGCGTATCACGAGGACGGATTCGCGTGGGATGTCCAGGCGTGCGAGAAGGGCCGTGACGGCCATCGGGCCGTCCATCTCGAGGGTGCGCGTCGGGTTGCGCAACCGGACAATCACCGGTCCTCACCCACACCGTCCAGATGCCGCACCTCGAGGCTCTCGCCCACATCAAGGCCGATTCGGTGCACCACGGGGCGGCGGCCAGCGAGGCCCCGTACGAATCGAGCGACCAGGACCACCAGCAGGACCCCCTGCCACCGCCGCTGTCCGCCGAGTAGTCCGCGACGGATTCCTCGCCCCAGGAGCGTCGAGGCCATCGTCGACATCAGAAGCGACGGACCTCTAGCAGTGTGGAGCGCCGCCGACCCGCTCGCCTTCCCATCACATAGACGAGGGCGAAGACGACTGCGGCTGAGGCCGTGGCTACAAGCATGAGCGTCGGACGGCTGCGGGCGACCGGGCCGTCCGGGTCCCCTACCACCGCGCGCAACTCGGCCTCCAGGTCCTCCGCTGTGATGCGGTCCTCAGCCATCCAGGTTCCTCGACCCGCCAATTCGTGCCATGGCGACACCAGCCACCCCGCCCAGAACCATCGCTGAAGCCAGGTATGGAACCCAGGACCAGGAGCCGTCGAGTCGTCCTGAGGACTGCAGACCCCGGAGGCCCCCGACCACCAGCAGCACCGTGCCGAGGCCGATGAGGGAGGCTCCGAGCAGGCCGAACAACAGGAATCGACCCGCTGCCCGCAGTGGCTCGACAGTCTCCTGTCGGACGTAGCGCTTCAGTAGTCCCGGGAGGTCGCCGGCGGACTGTCCATCTGCGAATCGATCGGGTCCCATGGGGCGACCACGCTACCGGGAGGACCCGACGGCGGGCCCGTCACCCCCGCGATCCGGTCCCAGGCGGAGGTCAACGACCGCCTGCCCATCAGCGATCAGCGCATCCAAGACCTGGCAGCGGTCCGACACGAGATCGGCCTCGAGGAGACGTTGCCGGTCATAGGCGGTGAAGGGGCCCAACGCCGCCATCTGTAGTGTGCCCAGGGCCGGGTCATCGGCCAGGTCGAACATGGCCGCCGGGACGGAATCACCCAACTCCGAGAGCTGTGCCAGCAGGCGACGCAGGCGGGACTCGAGCGACCGGTAAGCGGACTCGGGTACGCCCGGCCCCGACCGGTCCGGCATGGGGCTGACGTCCGCCACGGGATGGGGATCATCCGGCAGCCACAGGTCCACGCGGATCCGCTGCAGCCCGACAACCGTCACGGCCCAGCGTCCGTCGGGAGCCTCCCTCGCCTCCAGCACCCGCGCCCGGGTTCCCACGTCACAACGCTGGTCGCCGCCTCCCACCTCGCTCCCACGGCGAATCAGGACAACACCGAACTCGCGATCGGTGGCCAGAACGTCCACGATCATGCGCCGGTACCGCTCCTCGAAGAGGTGGAGAGGCATCACAGCGGAGGGCAGCAGGACCGTCCCCAGTGGAAGCATCGGAAACCGACGGGTGTCTGGCGAGACTCAGCCCACCACCGGCCGTGGCGACAACGCCTCCACAGAGGGTCCGGCCGGGTAGGAGAGGAGTGCCAGGACGACCTCCTCATGGAGGTCCCTGATCTCGAATGGCAGGTCCCCATTGCTGATCACGGCGAATGCGAGCCGACGGCCGGCCGGGGTGTCGACCACTCCCGCCAGGCTGGTCACCCCCCTGAGGGTCCCCGTCTTGGCCCTGACACGGCCCTCACCGGCCGTTCCCACGAAACGGTTCTTCATGGTCCCGCCCTGACCCGCCAGGGGAAGCGAATCGACGAGGAGGGCGCCGTGGTTCTCGTCCTCCATCACGTCCACCAGAAGCGAACAGGTAACCCTGTTGTCGGGATCCAGGCCGGAACCATCCTGTGGGACGACCTCCTCGACGCCATGACCTGCCCGTTCGAGGGTGTCGAGCATGACGGTCAGGCCGGCCACGGTCGTCCCACGCTCGGCGGGCGTGCGCCCCAGCTCCTTCACCAGCAACTCAGCGGTGGTGTTGTCGCTCTCGACCAGCATCTGGCGAACCAGGAGACTCACGGGTGGAGAGGCGACCTCGACGAGCGTGACCATCCCCGAATGCACCGGTGCCCGACCTGAGTCTGGCCGACGCCGGATCACCACACCCTCGGCCTCCAACAGGTCGTCTAGCAGGCTGGCAGCATTGGCGGCCGGATCGCCGGCCGGCACGGAGAGGGAGGATGCAGTGTTCACCGGATCCCACTTCTCGAAGCCGTCGTCCACGCTGAGGGCACTCAGCGGGCCGGACTGGATCGACCAGCCGGGCTTGAAGCGGTCCGGCCAGGTGCCCAGGTAGCGGATGGCGTCGTACCTCGACTCGTCGCCCACGATTCCGCCGGTGATCTCGCGCACTCCGGCTCCCAGAAGCCCGCCGACGATGTCGCCGAGATCCGAGTAGACGTCCGGGTCGTCGAAACGCGCTGCGTACCCACTCGTCGCGAGTAGTGGGTCACCTCCACCCACCAACCAGACGTCGCCGTCCACGATGCCGTCGACCACGGGCACCTCGGCGACCACCCTGGTCGTGAGCACGGTCGAGGCCCCCAGGTGCAGCAGTGCCGCCATTGCGGTGAGGAGTTTCTGCGTGCTGGCCGGCACCATGGCAATTCCGGCATCCAGGCTGTAGAGGCGGCGACCGTGCTCGGCGACGACAACGCAACTCCCGTCCGGCAGCGCCGTCACCGCTCCGAGCAGTCCTGTGGTGAGGTTCCGCTCAGCTGTGGGCGCCTGCAGGAACTCCGGAACCCGACGCACCGAGAACAGGGGCGTGACCGCCCGTGCAGGCATGGCCCCGGCCACAGGCGCATACATCGCCGAGGACCTCTCCGTCCGCTGTGCCTGCAGTCCGGCCAGGACTGCAACCGTGAGGAGAAGCAGCGGTAGGACCAGTCGCCGGTTCACGGGGCGCCATGCTAGGGCTTGCAGCATCTGGTCTAGGTTCGTCTCATGCAGATCCTCGCAGCCCTCTTCTTCGAAGGCCTTGAACTCAGGCAGGTGGATGGAGGTGCCACGCACATCGACCTGACCGGCATCCAGTTCAGTGCGGTGTCACCGGAACCGGCGCCGGTCACCTGGTCGCCGCACCTGCTGGTCATGGTCCGTTGTCCGGCCGACCACGTGGGCGCCTCCGTGTTGGAGGTGGTGTTCACCCGCGACGGGGAGCAGTTGGCGCGAAACGTCCAAACTATCGAGGTCCAGCCCGGGAAGTTCGGCTACCGCCTCGTCCGGGCGGAGCTGGTGTTCGAGGAGTTCGGCACGGTCGAGGCCACTTGCCGAGTCGACCAGGGAATCCCCACGGTCGTGCCCTTCACGCTGCTCCCACCGGACCCCTCCTCCACCTGACCGGAGGTACCCCGTGCGCTACGCCGTCGCCCTGTCAGGCCATCCCGATGCCGCGACCGCTGTGGGCGAAGTCGTCGGGCAGGTCATGGATCGACTCGGTCCCTGCCCGGACGTGGCTGTGCTGTTCCTCTCGTCGTCGCACGTCGAGCGTGCAGCCGACCTCGCCCAAACGGTCCTGCAGACCCTTGCGCCCGGCCATCTGGTGGGTTGCTCGGCCGGGGCGGTACTGGCCCAGCGTCAGGAGGTCGAACAGGCCCCGGGCCTGGTGCTGTGGGCGGGCCGCACCGGACCGGCGAAGGCGCTCCGGTTGGACGGCGGACGCCTACCGGCCGACCTGGTCGCCGGCAGCAGCGTGCTACTGGTCGCCGATCCGTTCGGATTCGACGCCGACGTGGTGCTCGACTCGATTCCACCGGACGTGACGGTCGTGGGAGGGCTGGCATCTGCAGCGGGACGCCCCGGCGGCAACCGCCTCCTGCTGGACGATGCCGCATTCTCCGACGGTGCGGTGGCCATGGTGCTCCCGCCGGGACTGGGAGCCAGACCGCTCGTGTCCCAGGGTTGCCGTCCGGTGGGCGACCCCTTCGTCGTCACCGGGATGGACGGCAACCTAGTCCTTACCCTTGGGGGGCAGCCCGCCCTCCAACGAATCAGGAAGGTCTTGTCCACCCTGTCCGATGCCGATGGGAAACGTCCGGACAACGGACTCCACGTGGGGATAGTGATCGACGAGAACAGGTCGACCTTCGGTACGGGCGACTTCCTGGTCCGGGGAGTGCTGGGTGCCGACCGCGATTCGGGTGCGGTTGCCATCGATGCCAGGGTCGAGGTCGGAACCACCCTCCAGTTCCAGGTCCGAGATGCCGATTCGGCGAGTAGGGACCTCGCATCCAGACTCCACCACCACCGAGCGGAGAGCGCCCTGGTCTTCACCTGCAATGGCCGGGGAAGCCATCTCTTCGGCTACCCCGGGCACGATGCGGGCCTCTTCGTGGACCGGTTGGAGACGACGGGCGTGGCGGGCATGCACTGCGCCGGAGAGATCGGACCGGTGGGAGGACGACACCACCTCCACGGCTTCACTGCCTCGGCGCTCCTGCTGGGCACGGACGACCCGGGTGTGGATCCGAACCCTTCTCCCACGGTCGCCGAGGAGTGCTGAGGCGGCGGTTATGGTGCCCGTCGACGAAGAGGCACGCTGGCCCATGGGGGCACTGGCTGAGGTGGGACCATGACGGACTCCGGGACCTACGGATCGCCCTTCGATTCCTCGCTGGAAACACTTGCCATCGACGTTGTCCGCGGCCTCGCCATGGACGCTCCGCACGCAGCGCGTTCCGGCCACCAGGGAACGGCCATGGCCCTGGCCCCGTTGGCCCACGTCCTCTGGACCCGGATCCTCACCTATGACGCGGCGGACCCGACGTGGCCCGACCGGGACCGGTTCATCCTCTCGGCAGGACATGCCTCGATCCTCCTCTACTCCATGCTCCACCTGACCGGCCACGGTCTGACACTCGATGACATACGGGACTTCCGGCAGTGGGGTTCGGCCACGCCGGGGCATCCGGAGGTGGGACACACTGCGGGCGTTGAGGTCACCACAGGTCCCCTGGGCCAGGGCCTCGCCAACGCCGTAGGCATGGCGATGGCAGAACGAAATCTGCGGGCCCGATTCGGATCCGGCTTGACCGACCACCACACCTTCGTCGTCTGCGGAGACGGCGACCTGGCTGAGGGAATCTCCCATGAAGCGGCCTCACTGGCCGGCCACCAGGGCCTCGGGCGGCTCGTCGTCGTCTACGACGACAACCACGTCACGATCGACGGTCCGACCGAGTTAGCCCTCTCGGACGATGCGCCGGCCCGGTTCCGGGCATACGGCTGGCACGTGATCGACCTGGGAGATGCGGCTGAGGACCTGGATGCCATGGAGGCTGCCATCCGGAATGCCATGGCCGTCACCGACCGACCATCGCTCATCGTCCTGCGCAGCCACATAGGCCACCCCTCCCCCGACGTCGACAGCTCAGCCGCACACGGCTACTCGCTCTCAGATGAGGGAATCGCTGAGACCAAGCGCCGTATGGGCCTTCCCGAGGACCAGCCCTTCTGGGTCCCCGACCAGGTGCTCGAGCAGTACCGGGCCGCCGGCCGACGCGGCGCCGAGGCACACAGCGCCTGGGAGAAACGCCTCGCCTCCTTCTCCGGCGACCGTGCCGCATGGGATGCGGCCCAGGCCGGACGCGGCTTGGACGGGTGGGAGGAACGGCTTCCCATGTGGGAGGCCGGCGCAGCCGTGGCCACGCGTAAGGCCAGCAACGCCTGTCTGCAGGCGCTCCTGGACGTCGTTCCCGGGCTCATCGGTGGCGGAGCCGACCTGACCGGTAACACCGGTACGACCATCAAGGACCACGGCGTGCAGGGCCCCGACTGCCCGGAAGGCAGGCAGATCTACTTCGGGGTGAGGGAGCACGCCATGGGCGCCATCTGCAACGGCATGGCCCTCCACGGCGGAATGCTCCCGGTCAACGGGACGTTCCTGGTATTCAGCGACTACATGCGCGGAGCCGTTCGCCTAGCCGCCCTGAGTTCCGCCCGGACGGTCTTCGTCTGGAGCCATGATTCGGTGGGTGTAGGTGAGGACGGACCCACCCACCAACCGGTGGAGCATGCAGCCGCACTTCGTGCCATGCCGGGCATTCCGGTGTTCAGGCCCGCCGACGCCAACGAGACCGCCGCTGCGTGGCGCTACATAGTACGAACGGATGGCCCTGTCGCCCTCCTCCTGACCCGTCAAGACGTCCCCGTCCTGGCAGGTTCGACCGACCACGACGCCGTCGCACGAGGTGCATATGTGCTGGCCGATCCGGATTGTGACCCCGATGTCGTGCTGATCGGAACCGGCAGCGAGGTGGCCGTCGCCCTGGACGCAGCAGCGACGCTCACGGCTGCCGGTCGTTCCGTGCGCGTGGTCTCGATGCCGAGCACTGAGCTCTTCGCCGAGCAGCCAACCGAATACCGGGCGTCCGTACTTCCCGCTGGGATCCCCACGGTCTCGGTGGAGGCCGGTGTCACGTTCGGGTGGGCACGCTGGGCCGACACAAGCATCGGCATCGACCGCTTCGGCACCTCTGCTCCGGGTGAGCAGGCCATGGCGGGCCTGGGGATCACCCCCGCAACCGTCGTGGCGGCCGCAGAATCCCTCCTTGGAACCTGAACCAACGCTGGATGGTGCGATGAACCGACTCCACGACCTCTATGCCGAGCAGGGCCAGAGCCCCTGGCTGGACAACCTCAGGCGGAGTTGGATCACCTCTGGTGAACTGCAGGACTGGGTAGACCGCGGGGCACGCGGCATCACCTCCAACCCGTCGATCTTCCAGAAGGCCATGACGGGAACCGACGCCTACGACGAGCAGCTCCGCTCGCTGACGGAGTCGGGGTTCAACGTCGAGGAGAGCTACTGGGAGCTCGTGATCCGCGACATCCGTGATGCACTCGAGATCCTGCGACCGGTACACGAGGCATCCGACGGCCTAGATGGTTACGTGTCGGTCGAGGTGGATCCCCGGCTGGCCCCCGACACCGAGGGCACCATGGTCGCCGCCCGCCAACTCCACCAGCGCCTGGACCGACCCAACCTGTACGTGAAGATCCCGGGTACCGCCGAGGGGATTCCAGCCATCCGCCAGATGATCTCGGAAGGGCGGAGCATCAACGTGACCCTCATCTTCTCACTGGACCGCTACAGCGACGTAATGGAGGCCTACATGTCGGGCCTGGAGTCCTGCCCGGGAGACCTCTCGACGGTCTCCTCGGTGGCCTCCTTCTTTATCAGCCGTACCGACGTGGAGGTCGACCGACGACTCGACCAGCAGGGCGGGGCGGAAGCACTCGCCCTCCGGGGCCGTATGGCGGTGGCCCAGGGCCAGGTGGCCTACGACATGTTCCGGTCCATGTTCAGCGGCCCCCGCTGGGAGGCCCTCGTACAACGGGGGGCACGGGTGCAGCGGCCGCTGTGGGCCTCCACGTCCACCAAGAACCCGTCCTATCCGGACACCCTCTACGTGGACACCCTGATAGGGCCCGACACCGTCAACACCCTCCCCGATGCCACCCTCGAGGCCTTCGAGGACCACGGGACGGTTGCCCGGACCATCGACGCGGATCCCGACGCCGCCCACGCCGTGCTGCGGGCCGTATCCGATGCCGGTATCGACCTGGCCGACGTCGCCCGGGTGCTGGAGGACGAGGGTGTGGCCGCCTTCGTGGCCTCCTTCGACGACCTCCTGGCCGACCTGGGAGCGAAGGCAGCGACCTTCTGCGCGTCACCGGGGCAAACGCCTCTCAGTTAGTTGCATTTAGCAACTGACTGCTACGCTCCGGGCATGCCAGACGACGTCGTCGGTGTCGACTGTTCCATCGCAGCCACCCTGGCAGCCGTCGGCGACCGCTGGACCCTGCTCATCCTCCGCGACCTGTTCCGTGGGGTCCGCCGCTTCGAGCACCTTCGCTCAGACCTCGGAATCGCCCGAAACCTCCTCACTGACCGGCTCCAACGTCTGGTCGACCTCGAGATCGTGCACAGGGTGCCGTACCAGGACCGGCCGGTACGCCACGAGTACCGCCTCACCGCCAAGGGAGCCGACCTCTCCCCGGCACTGGTGGCACTGATGCACTGGGGCGACCGGTGGTACGCCGTGGACGGTCCTCCCACGCTTCTCGTGCACGACAGCTGCGGCACGCAGTTGGACCAGGCCGTCTCCTGCCCAGCCTGCCATGAGCCGGTCGGTCCCCAGCACATACGAAGCCGCCCCGGACCGGGACGCATGACCGAGACCACAGGAGCCGATCGATGACCAGCCCCCACGAGGATCTGCGCGGCGAGGACCTCCTCGCCGCAGCCAGGGAAGTCCGCGACCTCCACCACGGGACCCGAGTCACCTACAGCCCCAAGGTGTTCATCCCGTTGACCATGCTCTGCAGGGACCGCTGCGGCTACTGCACCTTCGCCCAGCCACCGGCCCGCCTGCAGTCCCCCTACCTCTCCACGGAAGAGGTCCTGGCAATCGCCCGGGCGGGAGCCGCCGCCGGCTGCCACGAAGCACTCTTCACCCTCGGGGAGCGTCCAGAGCTCCGCTACCCGGTGGCCGCAGACTGGCTGGACCGCCACGGACATGCAACGACGCTGGACCTGCTCGCCGAGATGGCTCAGCTGGTCCTGGACGAGACCGGCCTCCTTCCCCACTCCAATGCCGGCGCCCTGCATGCCGACGAGCTCACAGCCCTCCGCAGGGTCGCACCCTCCCAGGGGATGATGCTGGAGTCGCTCCGACCCGACCTGGACTGCCACCGGGGCGCCCCGGACAAGGAACCGAGCCGACGCCTTGAGACTCTCGAGGCAGCCGGGCGGCTGGCCATCCCCTTCACGACCGGGATCCTCGTCGGAATCGGCGAGGACCGCGACGACCGCATCGCCGCACTGGAGGCCATCGCCGCATCCCACAGGCACCACGGCCACGTGCAGGAGGTCATCGTCCAGAACTTCCTGCCCAAGGAAGGCACGGCAATGCACTCCGCTTCCCCCTGCCCGAACGACGTGTACCTCGAGGCCATCGCCCTGGCCCGCCTGATCCTCCCCCCGGAGGTCCACCTCCAGGCGCCGCCCAACCTGTCGGACGACTTCGGGACACTCCTGGACGCAGGGATCGACGACTGGGGCGGCGTCTCGCCGGTCACCGCCGACCACGTGAACCCCGAAAGGCCCTGGCCTGACCTAGATCGCCTCCGGGAGGTAACCGAGGGACGTGGCCACGCCCTTGCGCCTCGGCTCACCGTGTATCCGGAGTACGTCCGGGACCACGCCCACTGGATCCACGAAGACCTTCGCTTCCGGGTGATGGACCGGAGCGATTCGGAGGGATTGGGGCGCGACGATCCCGGGGCCGTCTTCCCCGAGGAGATCGAGATGGTCACTGCATCTGACGGCGCCGAGGTCCGCCAGGTAGGACATCGCTCCACGACGTGGTACTCCGGAAGTCCGATCAGCCCGCCGACCCTCGTGCCGGCGACGGCGACCGCTGGAGGCCATCTCCGCGAGGTGCTCGACGGCGTCCTGGACGGACAGCAGGCGGAACACGACGAGTTACTGGCCCTCTTCGCCGCCCGCGGCCCGGAGGTGGCCGCCGTGGCCGAGGTGGCCGACGAGCTGCGTCGCAGGGCGGTCGGCGACACGGTCACCTGGGTAGCCAACCGCAACATCAACTACACGAACGTGTGTACCTACAAGTGCCGGTTCTGCGGCTTCTCGAAGGGACCTCTCTCCCTCAACCTGAGGGGCACCCCGTACCTGCTGGAGATGGACGAGATCGCCGCCCGGGCAGCCGATGCCGCCCGGATGGGTGCCACCGAGGTCTGCCTACAGGGCGGAATCCATCCCGACTTCGACGGCAACTACTACATAGACGTGACGCGGGCCGTCCGTGAAGCCGTGCCCGACATCCACGTACACGGCTTCACCGCCCTCGAGGTGACCGAAGGCGCCCAGCGACTCGGCGAGCCGTTGGCCGACTACCTGCGGCGGGCCAAGGAGGCCGGGCTGCGGTCACTGCCCGGCACGGCAGCCGAGATACTGGACGACGACGTCCGAGCGGAACTCTGCCCGGACAAGATCAACAGCGAGGAGTGGATCGAGGCCCATCGCACCGCCCACGGGGTAGGCATCGCATCCAACATCACCATCATGTTCGGCTCGATCGAGCGACCCGAGCACTGGGTCCGCCACCTGCTCCGATGCCGTGACCTCCAGGAGGAGACGGGCGGGTTCACCGAATTTGTGGGCCTTCCGTTCGTGCACATGGCCTCCCCGATCTACCTGCAACGAAAGGCACGCAGGGGGCCGACCTTCCGGGAGAACCTGCTGATGCACTCGGTCGCCCGCATCGCATACCACGGCCTCATCGACAACATCCAGGCCTCGTGGGTGAAGATCGGCTTCGACG
>CAJWFS010000021.1 GCA_913030665.1 uncultured Acidimicrobiaceae bacterium | reverse complement strand
TCGTGGTCAACATGGGCGTCGGCGACGCCGCCCAGCAGGCCAAGCTCCTGGACGGAGCGGTGAGCGATCTGGAGGCCATCACCGGCCAGAAGCCGATCACCACCCGGGCCCGGGTCTCCATCTCCAACTTCAAGCTCCGCGAGGGCCAGGCCATCGGGGCCAAGGTGACCCTCCGTGGTGACCGCATGTACGAGTTCCTGGATCGCCTCATCACCCTGGCGATCCCCCGGATCCGCGACTTCCGGGGCCTCAACCCCCGGTCGTTCGACGGCAACGGGAACTACACGTTCGGCGTGACCGAACAACTCATCTTCCCGGAAGTCGACTACGACAAGGTCGACCGGACCCGGGGAATGGACATCACGATCGTGACGTCCGCGTCCGACAACGCAGGTGGGCGAGCACTGCTCACGGCGTTCAAGTTCCCATTCCGGAAGGAAGGGCAGTAGTGGCCAAGAAAGCACTGGTCAACAAGCAGCAGAAGACCCCGAAGTTCAAGGTTCGGGCCTACACGCGTTGCCGCCGTTGCGGCCGCCCGCGTTCGGTCTACCGCGCCTTCAACCTCTGTCGAATCTGCTTTCGCAGCATGGCCCACGCGGGAGAGATTCCCGGGCTCAAGAAGTCGAGCTGGTGAGGAGGATCTGAGATGACAATGACCGATCCCGTCGCCGACATGCTGACGCGAATCCGCAACGCCAACCAGGCGATGCACGATGGCGTGAAGATGCCGTCGTCCAAGCAGAAGGTGGCGCTGGCGGACATCCTCAAGATCGAGGGCTACATCCGCGACTACGCGGTGTCCGACTCGACCACCGGCCCCGGCAAGGTGCTGACCATCGAGATGAAGTACTCCGCAGACAGGGAGCGCGTCATCAGCGGTGTGAAGCGGGTGTCCAAGCCCGGCCTGCGCATCTACAGCGCATCCAACACGATCCCGCGGGTGCTGGGTGGTCTCGGCGTCGCCGTGATCTCGACCAGCCGTGGGCTGATGAGCGACCGTGAGGCTCGCCGCCGGAGAATCGGCGGCGAGGTCCTCTGCTACGTCTGGTAGGGGAGACGACACATGTCCAGAATCGGAAGGGCGCCGATCACGGTGCCGTCGGGTGTCGAGGTCTCGATCGACGGCCGTCAGGTGAAGATCAAGGGCCCCAGGGGCGCGCTTGACCTCGAGGTCGGTGGCGAGATCACCGTGCGCCGAGATGGCGAGGAGATCGTTGTCGAGCGTCCGAATGACGAGCGTGGCAATCGGGCCATGCACGGCCTGACGCGTTCGCTGGTGAACAACATGGTCCTCGGTGTGTCCGAGGGCTTCGTCAAGGAACTCCAGATCGTCGGCGTCGGCTATCGCTGCATCGCAAAGGGCACGGACTCACTCGAGCTGCAGTTGGGTTTCAGCCATTCGGTCCATGTCAAGGCGCCGGCGGGAATCTCGTTCGACGTACCCGAGCCCACACGCATCATCGTGTCCGGGCCGGACAAGCAGGTCGTCGGCCAGGTGGCCGCAGACATCCGGGCGCTCCGCAAGCCGGAGCCCTACAAGGGCAAGGGCGTGCGCTACCTCGGCGAACACGTGGCCCGCAAGGCCGGAAAGGCTGCGAAGTGAGCAACGTAGATCGTTCCAGGGCGCGCCAGCGCCGTCACCGCCGGGTCCGCAAGTTGGTCCAGGGGACCGCCACGCGGCCCCGTCTGGCGGTGTTCCGTTCCTCCCGTCACATCACGGCCCAGGTCATCGACGACCAGGCCGGGAGGACGGTGGCTGCCGTTTCCACGCAGCAGGTCGGTGTGGCCGATGGGGTCACCGGGGTGGCCGCAGCGACCGAGGTCGGGCGTCTCGTAGCCGAGCGCGCCCGTGAGGCTGGGATCGCCGCCGTGGTGTTCGACCGCGGTGGTTACAAGTACCACGGCCGGGTGGCGGCGCTCGCCGACGCCGCCCGTGACGCCGGATTGGAGTTCTGATGGCACCGCACAAGAACAACGACGCCTCCCTCCGGGAGTCCCGCGTCATCCACATCAACCGCGTGGCCAAGGTCGTCAAGGGCGGCCGCAGGTTCTCGTTCACCGCCCTGGTGGTGATCGGTGACGGCGCAGGCCGGGTCGGCCTGGGCTACGGCAAGGCCAAGGAGGTCCCGCTGGCGATCCAGAAGGGGACCGAGGAGGCCAAGCGCAACCTGTTCAGCGTGCCGCTGACCGGCTCGACGATCATCCACCCCGTGATAGGGATCGCGGGTGCAGGTCGGGTGCTGCTGCGCCCCGCCGCTCCCGGTACCGGGGTGATCGCCGGCGGTGCCGCCCGCGCCATCCTGGAAGAGGCCGGCGTCCACGACGTCCTCTGCAAGTCACAGGGTTCTGCGAACCACATCAACGTGGCCCGCGCCACGATCGCCGGCCTGAAGGCACTTCGGCGTCCCGACGAGATCGCCCGACTCCGCGGCCTGGATGCGGAGGAGTTCGTACCGGCCGCTCTGCTGGAGGCCTACCGTCGCACCGAGGCCGGTGTCGGCGCCTCCAGCGGTTCGGATGGTGAGTGAGATGGCACAGCTCATCGTCACACAGGTCCGTAGCGGCATCGGCGCCAAGCCCAAGGCACGCGGAACGCTCCGCGCCCTCGGTCTGGGACGCATTGGCCGCAGCAACACCCTGCCAGACCGTGGTGAGATCAGGGGAATGATCGCCCGGGTCCCGCACCTGGTCGAGGTCAAGGAGGTCGATTGATATGAAGGTCCATGATCTGCAGCCGGCAGCGGGGTCCAGGAAGCGCGCCAAGCGCGTCGCCCGTGGCATCGGCGGCAAGGGCGCCAAGACCGCCGGCCGTGGCATGAAGGGCCAGCGGGCCCGCAGCACCGTCCGCGTCGGCTTCGAGGGTGGCCAGATGCCGCTGCTCCAGCGCATCCCGAAGCTGAAGGGCTTCAAGAACCCGTTCCGCGTGGAGTACCAGGCGGTGAACCTCGACACCCTCGAGTCCTGCGGGCTGGACGAGGTTTCACCCGAGGCCCTGCACGCCAAGGGCCTGGTCGGCAAGAAGTCGCTGGTGAAGGTGCTGGGCCGCGGTGTCCTGACCCGTGCGGTGACCGTCAGGGCGCATGCATTCTCGGCATCGGCCGAGGCCGCCATCGCCGCCGCCGGCGGCAGCATTGAGAAGTTGCCGTTGCCGTTCGCTGTGCGTCCGCCAGCCTCCGGCAACGCCCTAATGAACCGCTGACCGGTCCGAACCCGACCGGTACCCGACCCCCAGACGATCGACAGGAGCCCACGTGCTGTCCAGCATGCTGAACATGTTCAGGGTGGCCGATCTGCGCAAGCGGATCCTCTTCACCCTCGTCATGATCCTGCTCTACCGGATCGGTGCGTTCATGCCCGCCCCGGGGATCGACGTCGAGCAGGTGCAACTGTTGCGAGATCGTGCCGACCAGGGTGGCGTGCTGGCATTCCTCCAGCTCTTCTCCGGTGGTTCGCTGACCAGCTTCGCCGTGTTCGCCCTGGGCGTTATGCCCTACATCACGGCGTCGATCATCATGCAGGTGCTCGGCGTGGTCGTACCGCGCATCGAGCAGTGGCAGCAGCAGGGGGCTGTCGGACAGCGCAAGATCACCCAGTGGACCCGTTACCTGACGGTTGTGATCGCCGTCATCCAGTCCACCAGCTTCGCCTTCCTCTTCAATGACCGGGGCAACTCGATCTCAGGACAGTCGGGATCCAACCTGCTCCCCGACTTCCACATCGGCACGGTGAGCGTGGTGGTGCTGACCCTCACTGCCGGCACCGCTCTCCTCATGTGGATAGGCGAGCTCATCACCCAGAAGGGGATCGGCAACGGCATGTCGCTGCTGATCATGATCTCGATCGTGAGCGGCTTCCCGGCCCAGGGATCCCTGATCCAGGCGGAGAACGGCAACGTGGCCCTGGTCATCGTGCTGGCCGTCCTCGTCGGCCTGGTGGCCGCGATCGTGTTCGTGGAGCAGGGCCAGCGCCGTATCCCGGTGCAGTTCGCGAAGCGGGTGGTCGGGCGCCGGATGTACGGCGGCCAGAACACCTACATCCCCCTGAAGGTGAACCAGTCGGGCGTGATTCCGATCATCTTCGCCTCGTCGGTGCTCTACCTGCCGGTGCTGATCGCCGCAGCCCTGCCGTGGGATGGCTTCCGCCGTTGGATCGACGACAACCTCGCCCAGCCGGACAACATCTTCTACTTCACGATCACAGGCCTCCTGATCGTCGGCTTCGCGTACTTCTACACGGCGATCACCTTCGACCCGGTGAAGCAGGCCGACACCATCCGCAAGCAGGGTGGCTTCGTGCCCGGTATCCGTCCCGGCTACCAGACCGAGCGCTACCTGGCCAGGATCCTGTCCCGTATCACCCTGCCCGGTGCCCTGTTCATCGCCGGCGTGGCGTTGATCCCGTCGATCCTCGTCAACGTATTCCTGGATACCAGCGCCGGCGTCGGTTCGGGGGGCGCGGCCGGGTTCGGCTTCATCGGCATCTCGATTCTGATCGCGGCCGGTGTCTCCCTCGAGACGATGAAGCAGGTTGATTCCCAGTTGACGATGCGCAACTACGAGGGCTTCCTCAAGTAGCCATGACAGCGGTGCACCTGGTCATCCTCGGTCGTCAGGGGTCTGGCAAGGGAACTCAGGCCGCCCGTCTGGTCGAGGCCTACAGCCCCATCCACGTCTCCACCGGCGACATGCTGCGTGCGGCGGTGGCCGACGGTACCGAACTGGGTCGCCGGGCCGGTGCCCTGATGGACGCCGGTGACCTCGTCGGCGACGATCTCATCAACGGGATCGTGGCGGAGCGACTGGCCCGGTCCGACGTGGCCGAGCACGGCTTCCTCCTGGACGGCTATCCCCGTACGCCCGACCAGGCGACCGCCATGGAGGGCTTCCTCTCCGAGGCCGGCACGACCCTGGATGGAGCGGTGATCCTGGAAGTTCCCGTCGACGAGGTCACGGCCCGCATGCTGGCACGGGGCCGGGTCGATGACACCGAGGAGGCGATCAGGCGTCGACTCGACCTGTACGAGTCCGAGACCGCTCCCCTGCTGGCCTGGTTCGCCGACCGTGGGCTGTTGGAAGTGGTCGACGGCATGGGAGACGAGGACGTGGTGTTCGGTCGCCTCTCCACCGTGATAGATGCCCGCCTGAGCCTCTCGGACGCGTCGTGACCTGCGGTTCTGTCGGCCGCTCTGGTCCTCGCGTGTTGGACCACACCGGGTGCGGCGGTAGCGTTCTCCACTGGCCTGTGCCGGATCTGCGCCTGCGGCGTCGGACCCCGGGCCACGGAGAATCCACTCCGACATCCAGTACGTGACCATCAGGAGCACCACACTGCAGAAGCCCAAGGAAGACGCGATCGTGCTGGAGGGCAAGGTTCTGGAACCCCTGCCCAACGCCATGTTCCGGGTCGAGTTGGAGAATGGCCACAACGTTCTGGCCCACATCTCCGGCAAGATGCGGATGCACTACATCCGGATACTCCCGGGTGACCGCGTCCAGGTGGAGCTCACCCCGTACGACCTCAAGCGGGGTCGGATCACCTACCGCTACAAGTAGCACGCTACGAGTGGCTGGGACATCAGAAAGAACAGCATGAAGGTCCGAACAAGCGTCAAGCGAATCTGTGAGAAGTGCCGGGTGATCCGGCGTCACGGTCGCGTGCAGGTCATCTGCACGAACCCCCGTCACAAGCAGCGTCAGGGTTAGAGGAACTCAGGTATGGCACGTATCTCAGGAGTCGACGTCCCCCGCGAGAAGCGGGTGCTGATTTCGTTGACCTACATCCACGGCATCGGTCGCACCTCCGCAGCGAACGTCTGCGAGGCCGTCGGCGTGGATCCCACCACCCGGGTACGCGACCTCACTGACGATGAGGTCATCTCCATCCGCGCCTTCATCGACCAGCAGTTCAAGGTCGAGGGCGACCTCCGTCGTGAGGTCTCCCAGAACATCAAGCGGAAGATGGACATCGGCTGCTACCAGGGCCTGCGACACCGCCGCGGCCTTCCAGTACGTGGCCAGCGCACCCACACGAACGCCCGCACACGCAAGGGACCGCGTAAGACGGTCGCCAACAAGAAGCAGGTCACGAAGTAATGGCTAAGCCGTCCGCTGGGGGCCGTCGCCCCCGCAAGAAGGAACGGAAGAACGTGCCGCATGGCGTTGCGCACATCAAGAGTTCCTTCAACAACACGATCATCACCATCACCGACCAGGGTGGGAACACGCTGGCCTGGGCATCGGCCGGCAACGTCGGCTTCAAGGGTTCCCGCAAGTCGACCCCCTTTGCCGCCCAGATGGCAGCCGAGCAGTGCGCCCGCAGTGCCATGGAGCACGGCATCCGCAAGGTGGATGTCGTGGTACGGGGTCCTGGTTCCGGTCGTGAGACCGCCATCCGAACCATTCAGAACACGGGCATCGAGGTGACCGGCATCAAGGACGTCACCCCCATTCCCCACAACGGCTGTCGGCCGCCCAAGCGACGGAGGGTCTGAGATGTCTCGTTACACCGGCCCCAAGGCCCGGGTCTCCCGGCGCCTCGGCATCAACATCTTCGGGACCAAGGGTGAGATCGTGGCGCTGGACAAGCGTCCCTATCCTCCCGGGGAGCATGGTCGTACCCGGCGTCGGGGCAACCCATCCGAGTACCTGCTGCAGCTCCAGGAGAAGCAGAAGGCCCGCTTCTCATACGGTCTCACCGAGAGGCAGTTCCGTCGCATCTACGAAGAGGCGAACCGTCGCCAGGGCGTGACCGGCGAGACCATGCTCCGTTTCCTGGAGCTTCGCCTCGACAACGTGGTCTACCGGGCCGGCATGGCCGCCACCCGGGCCCAGGCACGCCAGCTCGTCAACCACGGCCACGTGGACGTCGACGGCAGCCGGGTGGACATCCCCAGCTACCGCTGCAAGAAGGGCGAGGTCGTATCGCTGCGTGCCAAGGCCCGCAAGATGGTCGTCGTCCAGTGGAACATCGACGTGCTGGATCGCCAGTCGCCGGCGTGGCTGGAGATGGGCGACAACGGTCATGAGGTGACCGTCCGCGAGCTGCCGGTACGCGACCAGATCGACATCCCGGTCCGCGAGCAGCTCATAGTCGAGCTCTACTCCAAGTAGTCCCCGGCCCAGGCGCCGGAACCCTTACCCACAAGTCTCAATGACACTCAAGAAGGACACCTCATGCTGGTAATTCAGCGACCGACCATCGAAGCAGTCCGTGACGCTGATGGCAATCGTCAGCAGTTCTCGGTAGGCCCACTCGAGCCGGGCTTCGGGCACACCCTCGGCAACTCGCTCCGCCGGACCCTGCTGTCGTCCATCCCGGGCGCAGCGATCACCCAGATCAAGTTCGATGATGCCCTTCACGAGTTCTCCACCATCGACGGGGTCGTGGAGGACGTAACCGACATCGTCCTGAACCTGAAGGACGTGGAGCTGCGTAGCCACAGCGATGAGCCGGTGACCCTCAGGGTGGACGTACGTGGCGCCGCTGATGTCACTGCAGCGGTGCTGGAGTCCAACGAGCAGGTCGAGGTCCTCAACCCCGGTCTGCACCTGGCCACGGTGACCTCCAAGGGCCGCCTGGCCCTCGAGCTGACCGTCGAGGTCGGCCGTGGCTACCTCGGGTCTGACCGGATCAGCGGTGAGGGCGCCATCGGCGTCATCCCCGTGGACGCCCTCTTCTCCCCCGTGCGCCGTGTGTCGATCGACGTGGAGCCCGTCTCCGTCGGTCAGGCCCAGGACATGGACCGCCTGATCCTGGACATCACCACCGATGGTTCGCTCACCCCCAGCGACGCCCTGGCCTCGGCCGGCGCCACCCTGCGTGCCCTGGTGCAGCTGGTAGAGGACATGAGCGACGATGCGCGTGGCCTGGAGCTGGGCGAGCCCGAGGAGGTGGGCGGAGGGTCACCGGACCTGGACAAGCCGATCGAGGACCTGGACCTTTCCGAGCGTCCCCGCAACTGCCTCAAGCGGGCACAGGTCGACACCGTCGGGCAGTTGCTGGAGAAGACCGAGGATGACCTGCTGGCCGTCACCAACTTCGGCCAGAAGTCTCTTGACGAGGTCATCGAGAAGTTGGACGAGCGCGGTCTCGCCCTCAGGATCCGGGGCTGACGCCATGCCTGCGGCGCCAAAGAGGGGTCGTCGCTTCGGCGGCAGCTCCGCCCACCAGAAGTCGATGATGGCCAACCTGGTCGCATCGCTCATCCTCGCCGAGGCGATCACGACCACGGAGGCGAAGGCCAAGGCGCTCCGCCCCATCGCCGAGAAGATGATCACCAAGGCCAGGAAGGGTGGGCTGCACAACCACCGCCAGGTGGTGTCGTTCATCCGCGACCGTGAGGTTGCGGCCAAGTTGTTCGACGAGATCGGCCCTCGCTACATCGACCGCCACGGTGGCTATACCCGAATCCTGAAGGTGGGCCCCCGCACCGGCGACAACGCGCCGATGGCGCGCATCGAACTGGTCTGAGCCCGCCCGTAATGCGGGTCCGGGGGATCGTCGCCTACGACGGAGCCCCCTTTCACGGTTTCGCCGCCAACCTCGGCGTCCCCACGGTGGCCGGCGGCCTGGACGCTGCGCTGTCGCGTGCTCTGCGGGTCCCGGTCTCGGTGGCCTGTGCCGGTCGTACCGACCGTGGAGTCCACGCCGTCGGCCAGGTGATCAGCTTCGACGCACCCGACGAAGCCGACCTGGTCCGGGTTCGTCGATCGGTGAACCGGCAGTGCCGCCCGTCGGTGGTGGTCACGACGCTGGACTGCGCTCCGGACGACTTCGATGCCCGTTTCAGCGCCATCGGACGTACCTACAGGTACCGGATCCTGAATCGTCTGGATACAGATCCGTTCACCTCCCCGCTGGCGTGGCACGTTCCGGGGCGACTGGACGTGGATGCCATGGAGGCCGCTGCCGCACTGCTGGTGGGCCTGCACGACTTCACCTCGTTCTGCCGCCTGCCGACGGTCCGATCGGACGGCACGATGCCCACCCTCGTGCGTCGCATCACCGGGGCATCCTGGCGGTGGCTTGATCCCGGACTCTCGGGGATCGGCCTGTTGGAGTTCGAGGTCTCAGCGTCGGCCTTCTGCCACCAGATGGTCAGGACGATGGTGGGGACGCTCGTGGACGTGGGCAGCGGCCGTCTCACCGTCGACTCCATCCCGGGGATCCTGGCTGCCCGTGATCGCCGGGCATCCGGGGAACCGGCCCCACCGTGGGGTCTCACGTTCTGGTCGGCGGCCTATCCGCCGGACGCTCTCTCGATTCCGGACGACGGGCACCTCCTTGGCGGTTGAGGAATCCGGGTCCCAGGTGGTGACAGGTGTCCCGCCGGGCGGCGACGGGTTGCCGGTGGGGGAGGTCGGCCCTAGCCTTGGTCGCCGGTTCGATCGCGCCTGATTTCAGCGCCGATTCCCGGTGGCCGACCCGGCCACCGTGGTCCGCATCCAGTGTTCTCCCCACGAAACAGGTGGTTTCCGTGTCCACGTACACCCCCAAGGCCAGCGAGATCCAGCGTGCATGGCACGTCGTCGACGCTGAGGGCCTCATCCTCGGTCGCATGGCGTCCGAGGTGGCTGCGATCCTCCGCGGCAAGCACAAGCCGACCTTCACCCCCCACATGGACACCGGCGACCACGTGGTGATCATCAACGCCGACAAGGTCGTCCTGACGGGTTCGAAGGCGACGGACAAGAACGTCTACGACCACTCCGGCTACCCGGGCGGTCTGCGTACCCGCATCTACGGCGAGGTCCTTGCTTCGAAGCCCGAGGAAGCGGTCCGCCGGACCATCAGGGGCATGCTCCCCAAGAACCGTCTGGGTCGCCAGCAGATCACCAAGCTGAAGGTTTACCGCGGCGCGGACCATCCACATTCCGCCCAGCAGCCCCAGCCCCTTCCACTCGACAACGCCCGGGCCCAGAGGGCCTGAACCAGGAGTCTTCGATGTCAAGCCCCCCCGTCCAGGCCACCGGCCGTCGCAAGCGTTCGGTCGCTCGTGTGCGCCTCCGTGAAGGCACCGGCACAGTCACCGTGAACGGCCGTACGGCCGAGGACTACTTCCCGTCGGAGAGCCACCGGCTGGTGTTCATGGAGCCGCTGCGGGTCACGGCCACCGGGGGTAGCTACGACATCGACGCGACCCTCCATGGCGGAGGCATAAGTGGCCAGGCCGGCGCCTTGCGGCTCGGCATCTCCCGTGCTCTCGAGGCCCTCGAGCCGGAGCGCCGCCCGGCCCTGAAGCTGGCCGGCCTCCTCACGCGTGATGACCGCAAGAAGGAGTCCAAGAAGTACGGACTCCACAAGGCACGCAAGGCGCCGCAGTACTCCAAGCGCTGAGCGGAGGTCGGACCCCCGGTCCGGCTCCTACGCTCTCCGGCATGGAAGAACCCGAGGTTCCCCCGGCGGGCCTCCGATTCGGCACCGACGGCATTCGTGGTCGGGCCGGAACCAGGATCGTGGATCCGGTCGTGCGCGCCCTGGGACGGGCGGCGGCGGGCCTGCTCGACTCCGACCGGGTGTTCCTCGGTCGCGACACGAGGGAGTCCGGACCGGGCCTCGCCCGGGCCCTGGCCGAGGGGCTCGCCGCCGGCGGCCTTGACGTGGTCCAGATGGGCGTGGTCCCGACCCCTGCGGTGGCCCACGCGGCCGCTGTCGAGGGTGTAGCCGCGGCCGTGGTCACGGCTTCGCACAACCCGTGGTGGGACAACGGGGTGAAGCTCTTCTCGGCGGGCGGGTTGAAGCTCGACGATGCCCACCAGGCTGCCGTCCAGGAGGCCTGGGATGCGCTACCCGAACTCGAGGGCTCCCCGGAGTTGGACGGGTGGTCGGACGATCCAGCAACCGGTGCCGCCCGTCGGTGGCTGGATGCCGTTGTGGGGTCGGTCCGACCGTCGGCGCTGGCGGGGTTGGCCGTGGTGGTGGACTGCGCCAATGGTGCCACCTCGGCGATCGCCGGCTCGGCGTTGGAGCGCCTCGGGGCCGACGTGACGGTGATCCACTCCGATCCTGACGGCCGCAACATCAACGACGGTTGCGGGTCCACCCACCCG
The DNA here is from genome assembly GCA_913030665.1 of uncultured Acidimicrobiaceae bacterium. Lineage (GTDB taxonomy): Bacteria > Actinomycetota > Acidimicrobiia > Acidimicrobiales > MedAcidi-G1 > UBA9410. Next base: position 12,723 of record CAJWFS010000021.1, on the reverse strand, counting down.
GCCGCCCTCCAGGCCGCCGTGACTGCGTCCGGCGCTGATGCCGGCCTGGCCTTCGACGGCGATGGCGACCGGGTTCTGGCCGTCGGCCACGACGGGAGCCTGATCGACGGCGACGACCTGCTGGCCGTCATCGGGGTGGACCGTCATCAGCGTGGCCTCCTGCCCGGTTCCACGGTGGTGGTGACGGTCATGGCGAACCTGGGGCTGAGGCGGGCGCTGGCCGACCACGGCATTGCCGTCCGGGAGACGGCCGTGGGCGACCGGTACATCCTCGAGGCCCTGGAGGCCGATGGCCTGACGCTGGGCGGTGAGCAGTCCGGGCACGTGATCTTCCGCGACCTGGCGACCACGGGCGATGGCCTCCTGACAGGCATACAGGCCCTGGATGCGGCGCGTCGTGCCGGCTGTTCCCTCGGCGATCGGGTGGCCGAGCTGGTGGTGAGGGCGCCGCAGGTCCTCCATTCCGTTCCCGTGGTGCGAGACGGCGAGGCGTTGGTGGATCTGGTTGCCGTCGAGGTGGCGACGGCTGCAGCTGGCCTGGGCGACCTCGGGCGGGTGCTTGTGCGTGCGTCCGGTACCGAGCCAGTGGTGCGGGTGATGGTGGAGGCCTTCGACATGGAGAGGGCGTCCGAGGTGGCCGATCGCCTCGTGGAGGCCGTCGAGCGGGCTGACCGGACCTGAGCACCTAGAATTCCTAGAGTTGCCGCGTCGGCCATCGGATCGACGTGGCGGAGACGAAAGGGCAGCGACCACGACATGTGCGGCATCATCGCGGTCCTCCGTCGCCCCTCCGGCCGGGCCGTTCCCGGAACCGATGAGGTGCTGGCGCCCCTGGCCGAGGCGGCAGCCCTCCTGGGCCATGGCGACCCCTCGGTGCTGGCCGGGGTGGCCGATGCCCTGGAGGGGGTGGACCGCCTGCTGGGCGGGGTGCCCGGCCTGATGGCCCTGGACTCGGACCCGGCCCTGGCTGGTCGGATGAGGGCCGTCCTGGCACCGGTCCCCGGACTGCTAGGCACGGTGGCCGATGCCCTGGGGGGATCGGATCACATGGAGGAGGACAACGCCGCTCTCGTTCGCGTCCGGGATGCCCTGTGGGCCGTGACCCGTGATCGCCTGGGTAGCCACGCTGGGGTGTCGTCCCTTCGCAGCACCTCCCCGGCGCCCAGCGACGCAGGTCTGGCGGTCCTGCTCTCCACCCAGCAGGCACTCTCAGCGATCGACCGCCTGGAGGTGAGGGGTCGGGATTCCGCGGGCCTCCAGGTCACCGTCTGGAACCATGGCATCCATCCGGCGGATCCAATGGTCGTGGCCCGCCTCCGGGACCCGCTGCATCGCAGCGGGAGCGTCCGCTTTCTGGAGGGCGGGGCCCTTGCGTTCGTCGTCAAGGTGGCGGCCGAGATCGGGGAGTTGGGCGACAACACGGCGGCCCTGCGTACGGCCCTTTCGACGGATGAGCTGTTGGCCCGGGCCCTGGCGGCTCCGGACGTGGCTGGGGCACTGCTGGGCCACACCCGTTGGGCCAGCGTGGGCCTCGTCTCCGAACCGAACGCCCATCCGTTGGACTCCACGCGTGCCGACGGTCGTGCCACGCCCGTGGTCATGGCGGTACAGAACGGCGATGTGGACAACCACGCCGACCTGGTCGTCTCGGAGGGCCTCAGCGTCGTGGCCGAGATCACGACGGACGCCAAGGTGGTGCCCGCGTTGTGTGCGACCCACCTGGCGGCCGGCCATGACCACCGTGAGGCCTTCCGGCGGACCGTGAGCGCCTTCGAGGGTTCGTTGGCCATCGGGGCGATGGTCGGCGATGCGCCTGACCGCCTGCTGCTGGCCCTGCGGGGCAGCGGCCAGGGCCTCTACGTGGGCCTCGCCGAGGATGCCTTCGTGGTGGCCAGCGAGCCGTACGGTGTGGTGGAGATAACCGGCGACTTCCTGAGGATGGACGGCGAGACGCCTGCTGATCCTGACGAACCGGGAGCTAGCAGGGGACAGATCGTGGAGTTGGACGCCGCCCTGGCGGGAACCGTCGAGGGGATCCGCCGGTACTCCTATGACGGCCGTGACCTTCCGGTCGGTGCGGACGACCTGATCCGAGCCGAGATCACGACACGTGACATCGACAGGGGAGACCATCCCCACTTCCTCCTGAAGGAGATCGGGGAGTCTCCGGGGTCGGTCCACTCGACCCTCCGGGGGCGCCTCTCGGGCGACGTGGATGCAGGGTTCGAGGTCCGGCTGGGCGAGGCGGCCCTCGGCGTCGGCCTGCGGGCCGACCTCGCATCGGGAGTCGTCCGCAGGCTGCTGGTGATCGGCCAGGGGACCGCAGCGGTGGCGGCGATGGCGGTTGCCGGATCGCTGAGGGCGGAGCTGGTCGGTTCGTCCATGGTGGTGGAGGCCGTGCCGGCCACCGAGTTGTCCGGGTTCGGGCTCTCGCCGGACATGTCCGACGTGATGGTCGTGGCGATCAGCCAGTCGGGGACCACCACCGACACGAACCGGACCGTCGACCTGGTGCGGTCCCGCGGGGCCCGTGTGGTGGCGATCGTGAACCGCCGCAACAGCGACCTGGTGAACCGTTCCGATGGCGTCCTGTACACGTCCGATGGGCGGGACGTGGAGATGAGCGTGGCCTCGACCAAGGCCTTCTACGCACAGGTGGTGGCCGGGATGCTCCTGGCCGTGGCGGTGGCCAATGCCGCCGGGCTGCCGGGGTCGCCCGATCGGCCCGGGCTGCTGGCGGGCCTGGTGGACCTGCCCGACGCCATGGTCGAGGTGCTGGCCATGCGCGACCGGATCGCCGAGATCGCCGAGAGGCACGCCCCGTCGCGCAGGTACTGGGCCGTCGTGGGCAGCGGTCCGAACCTGATCGCGGCCCGGGAGGTCAGGATCAAGCTCTCGGAGCTCTGCTACAAGTCGATACCGGCGGATGCCACCGAGGACAAGAAGCACATCGACCTGTCGGCCGAGCCGATGATCCTGGTCTGCGCTACCGGCCTCGTGGGTTCCACGGCTGACGACATCGCCAAGGAGGTGGCCATCTACCGTGCGCACAGGGCCGCACCGGTGGTCATCGCAGATGCCGGTTCCTCCCGGTTCGCGGACGCTCTGGACGTCATCACCGTTCCCAGAGTGCATCCCCAGCTCTCCTTCGTGCTGTCCACGATGGTCGGCCACCTGTTCGGGTACGAGGCGGCCCGGGCCATCGATGCCCAGGCTCGGCCCCTCCGGATGGCACATGCCGCCATCGAGGGTGAGGCGCAGCGGCGCCAGTCCGGCGCCACGGGAGCCGGTGCGCCCGTTGACGGCCCGCTGCACATGGACCTCAGGGCGGCGGCCGGTGCCTTCGCCGACGAACTGCGGAGCGGCCGCCTGAACGGCCACCTCGAGGCGTCCACCGCCGTTCGCCTCTCCACCCACTTCCGGTTCGCCCTGGGCGACGTGCCCCTGGAGTCCTACCAGTTGGAGTTCGGCCGTGTCGGTACGCCGACAATGGTCCTGGATGGCCTGGCTGCGTCCCTGACGGTGGCCATCGAGGAGCTCACCCGCCCGATCGACGCCATCAAGCACCAGGCGAAGACCGTCACCGTGGGCATCTCGCGTACCGATGAGACCCTCTTCGAGGCCCGCCTGGCCCGCGAGGTGCTGGCATCGGGTGCCCCACGGGACTCCCTTAGCTACCGCACTCTGAGGGTGCTGGTGGCTCTCGACCCGGCCGTCGCCGAGGTGGTGGGCTTCACCCGCTACCGGGTGGACGGACCGGACGTCCAGGTCTCCACGGTGGCGATCGTGGATCGCGGTGGCGTGTCCGTCGGGATCCCGTCGCGTACCGACCGGGATCCCACCCTGCGGGGTACCAAGCACCGGGTCGCCGTGGAGCGTGTCGTGCTGGTCACCCGGGGCGCCCGTGACGGCCGGACGATCGTGCTGGTCCCCGAGGTCAAGGACCGGGAGGCCGTGGGCCTCACGCTGCTGCACGTGGTCTTGCGGGACAGGCTGTCGCCCGAGGTGGTGCGTGGCGTTCTGCAGGGTTATGACAACCGCTACGGAGCGGTACGGGACGCGGTGTGCGAGACGGAGCCCGACCTGCGCGACGACCTCCTTGCGGAGCTGCCGATCGTGGACCTCCTGACCGAACCGGTGCAGACCATCGCCGACAGGTTGCGGGGCTGACGGGCGGATGGCGGGACCTGGCAGATGATCGGGATCGGGGTGGACCTGGTCGACATTGACCGCTTCCGCCGGTCGTTGTCGCGTACGCCATCGCTGCGGGACCGGCTGTTCCGTCCCGACGAACGGACCTACGCCGACTCCCACGTGGATCCGGCCGGCCGTTACGCAGTGCGCTTCGCTGCCAAGGAGGCGACCCTGAAGGCCCTCGGGCTGGGCGTGGGTGGCATGCCCATGTACGACATCGAGGTGGTGCGCGATGGCCTGGGTCCGCCCGGGCTGGTACTCCACGGTGTGGCGGCCGAGGTCGCCAGGGAGGCCGGGGTGCGACGTTGGCTGGTGACAATGAGCCACACCTCGACCCTGGCCCAGGCCACGGTCGTGGCGATGTGAGGCGTGGACGAGGCACACGCCGATGATCCCGGTCGTCACGCCCGAGGAGATGGCCGCCGTCGACGAGGCTGCCCCCGAGTCGTTCGAGGTGCTGGTGGAGAGGGCGGGCGGCGCCGTGGCGCGCAGCGCCATCCAGATGCTGGGTGGGACCTACGGCCGGCGGGTCGTCGTGGTGGCCGGCAGGGGATCCAATGGCGCTGACGGACGTGTGGCGGCTGCACGCCTGAGGCGTCGGGGCGTCCGGACCATCGAGCTGGACGCCACCGAGGCGCCCGCCTCGCTACCGGCCGACGGCATGCCGCCCATCGACCTGGTGGTGGACGCCGCGTACGGCACCGGCCTGGGTCGCCCGTACGTGGCGCCGACCAGCAGTGTTCCGGTGCTGGCCGTGGACCTGCCGTCAGGCCTGGACGGCCTCACGGGCGTAGCGTGCGGCAGCCCGTCGGTAGCGGAGCGTACGGTCACCTTCGGAGCCCTCAAGCCCGGTCTGCTGTTTGCCGACGGTCCTGCCCTGGCCGGTCGCGTGGAGGTTGCCGGCATTGGTCTGGACGTGTCGGGTGCGACCGTGCAGCTCGTCGTTGACGCCGACGTCGCCGACCTGGTTCCCGCCCGGTCCGAGGGCGCCCACAAGTGGCATGGTGCCTGCTGGGTGGTGGCCGGTTCGGCACCCATGGTGGGGGCGGCGGCGCTGGCCGCCGAGGCGGCCCTGCGGGCCGGAGCGGGCTACGTGCGCCTGTCCGTTCCGGATGGTTCCGCCGCCCCGGCTGCGGTGGAGGTGGTTCGGTTTCCCCTCGGCCCGGACCTGGTGCTGGATTCCGCCGATCCGGGCCGTTTCGCAGCGTTTGTCGTGGGACCCGGCCTGGGCGGCGACGAACGCACCGCCGCCGGGGTGCGCCGCCTCGTGGCCGACGTGGACCGCCCGCTGGTGGTTGACGGAGACGGCCTCACGGCGCTGGCTGCCGGCGACGTGGCGGGTATCTGCCGGGAGCGGTCGGTGCCGGTCGTGCTCACCCCCCATGATGGCGAGTTCGAGCGCCTCGCCGGTGCACGGCCCGGGGCGGATCGGATCGGATCGGTCCGATCGCTGGCCGGGAGCACCGGCGCGGTGGTCCTCTGCAAGGGGCCGACCACCATCGTGGCGTCGCCGGACGGACTGGTGCGCCTTGCCTCGGCCGGAGACCGGCGCCTGGCCACCGCTGGCACCGGCGACGTGCTGGCCGGCATCATCGGAGCGTTCCTTGCGAGGGGCGCCGAGCCGTTCGACGCGGCTGCGGCCGCAGCCCACGTGCACGGGCGTCTCTGTTCGCTCCTCCCGCCTACCGGGGTCGTCGCCGGCGACCTGTCGTCGGTCCTGGTCGAGGTTCTGGCGGGCCTGGGCGTGGATGCCGGGGGGCGGGTCTGATGCGCCCCACCTGGTTCTCGGTCGACCTCGATGCGCTGGCCCACAACATCCAGGCCTTCCGTGGCCTGGCGGCACCGGCCGAGGTCTGCATGGTCGTGAAGGCGGACGGCTACGGCCATGGCGCTTCGGCAGTCGCCGCCGCTGCGCTGGAGGCGGGTGCCACCTGGCTGGCCGTCGCCCTCGTGGAGGAGGCGGCGGTGCTGCGCGACTCCGGGCTGATCGCCCCGATTCTCGTGCTTTCCGAGCCGCGCCCTGACGAGATGTCCGATGTGGTGGGGCTGGGTGGTGTCCGCCCGACCCTCTACTCCGGCGCCGGTGTGGATGCCTTCGCATCTGTGGCCGATGCCGGTGCCCCGGCCCACCTGAAGGTCGACACGGGGATGCACCGTGTGGGGGCCCGCATGGACGAGGCGGTGGCCGTGGCCCGTCGGATCCTGGACTCGGGCCTCGACCTGGAGGGTGTCTTCTCCCACTGTGCGATGGCCGACGAGCCGGGGGATCCGTTGACCACGCTCCAGGTGGAGAGGTTCGACGCCGTCCTGGCCGAGCTGGCCGCTGCCGGGATCCGGCCTCCCGTGGTCCATCTGGCCAACACGGCGACCGCCCTCAGCCGACCCGATGCGGTGCACTCGATGGTCAGGATCGGCCTCGGTGCCTACGGTGTCTCCCCGGGCCCGGAAATGGCCGGAAGGTGCCTGTCCGTGGGCCTGCGACCGGTCCTGTCGATCCACTCAAGGGTGACCCACCTGCTCGACGTCGCCGCCGGCGAGGGGGTCGGCTACGGGCACCGCTGGAGGAGCGTCGCGGACACGCGGCTGGCCAATGTGCCGGTGGGCTACGCCGATGGCCTCACCCGTGACTGGGGCCTTGGAGGCACTGCGCTGGTGGGAGGTAGGCGTCGACCGTTGCGCGGCGTCGTCTCCATGGACTCCCTGGTGGTGGAGGTCGACGAGGGAGTTGCGATCGGCGACGAGGTGGTGCTGCTGGGCTCGCAGGGCGACGAGGAGATCGGGGTGGCGGAGGTCGCCGAGAGGCTGGGCCTGATCCCGTGGGAGTTTCTCAGCCGCCTTGGCCGGCGCCCGCCCAGGCTCTACCCGTAGGAGCTCGGGATGGCACGGGTACTCCTCGTCGAGCCGTTCCACGGCGGGTCCCATGGTGCCTGGGCCGAGGGTCTGGTGGCCCACAGCCGCCACGACGTGGTCGCCGTTTCGCATCCGGGGGCCTTTTGGCGTTGGCGGATGCGGGGAGCTGCCCTGACGCTGGCCCTCGCCGCTGGTGAGGCGATTCGAGAGCACGGGCCCCCCGATGTGGTCCTGGTGTCCGGAATGGTTGACCTGGCGCGGTGGCTGGGCTTCACCCGGCGGTTCCTGGGTGATCCGGCGGTCGTGTTGTACCTGCACGAGAACCAGCTGGCGTATCCGTTGAGCCCGAACCAGAAGGCCGATGACGAGTTTCCGCTCGGGAACTGGATGTCGATGGCAGCAGCCGACCAGGTGTGGTGCAACTCGTCTTTCCAGTTGGACGGCCTCCTGGGTGCCCTGCCGGTATTGCTGGAGCGGGCGCCTGACCAGCCACATACGGGGTTCCTGCCGGCGGTGGCCGATCGCTGCCACGTCGTGCCTGTCGGGGTGGACCTGGTTGACGTGCCGGTGCGTGCTGGTGAGGTGCGGACGCCGGAGGTGCCGTTGGTGCTCTGGAACCAGCGGTGGGACCACGACAAGAATCCGTCGGCGGTATTCAATGCCCTCGGGAGCCTCGCCGACGAGGGCGTGGCGTTCAGCGTCGCGGTGGTGGGCCAGAACGAGCGGGTGGATCCCCGGGAGTTCAGCGCTGCCCGGGAGCGCCTCGGCGACAGGGTGGTGCAGTTCGGCTTCGTGGAGAGGGAGGGGTATGTGGACCTGCTGGGTCGAGCCGACGTGGTGGTCAGCGCGGCGCACCATGAATTCTTCGGCATCGCCGTTGTCGAGGCGATGGCCGCCGGTTGTGTGCCGGTGCTTCCAGACAGCCAGAGCTACCCGGGCTTGGTGGGGGGCTGGGCCGATGTGGCCCTCTACCCGGAAGGCGGCCTCACCGACCGACTGCGCGAGGTGCTGCTGGACCTTTCGACATGGCGGGCCGGGGCGGTCGGCCTGGACGGGTCGATCCGCCGGTTCGACTGGCGGACCGTGGTGTCGGAGTACGACGAACGCCTGGAGCGGTTGGCCACCGCTGGACCCTCCCGGAGTGCGCACTAGCGTCGCTGTTCGTGAGGCTTCAGATCGACGGCGTGCGGGTCGGCCACTGGACCGATGTCGGGGCCCGGACAGGTTGCACCGTGGTGCTGTTCCCGGATGGCACGGTGGCTTCCGGCGAGGTGCGTGGTGGTGCACCTGCCACACGGGAGTTTGACCTCCTCGCCCCGGGCCGCACGGTGGACCGCCTCGACGCCCTGGTGCTCTCCGGTGGTTCGGCCTTCGGCCTGGCGGCGGCCGATGGGGTGATGGCCCATCTGGAGGGCGCCGGCGTGGGCCATCCGACAGGGGCGGGTCCGGTTCCCATCGTCGTGGGGCTCTCCCTGTTCGACCTGCTGGAGGGCGACGGCTCGGTGAGGCCGGGTCCGGCCGAGGGTCGGGTGGCTTCCGAGGTTGCGTCCGAAGAGGTGCAGGTCGGCCGGGTCGGTGCGGGGACCGGCGCCATGGTCGGTACCTGGCGTGGCCGTGAAAGGGCGCGTCCCGGCGGCATCGGGATGGCGGTGGTGCGCCGCGGGGACCTGGTGGTGGCGGCCCTCCTGGCCGTGAACGCAGCGGGTGACGTGGGGCGCGGCGACACCTCGGAGGCGATCGCCGACGGCACCTTCGTGGACTGGCCGGAGCCCGGGGGCGACCTGTTCGACGCGAGGGGCAACACGACGATCGGGATGGTTGTCAGCAATGCCTCCGTCGGCCGGGAGGTCTGCCTCCTGATGGCGGGTTCGGCCCATGACGGCCTTGCCCGGGCGGTCTTTCCGCCCCACACCCGGTCCGATGGCGATGCCCTGGTCGCAGCGGCGACCGGGGCGCTGCCCACGTCGGACGCCGACCTGGACGTGCTGAGGGCCATGACGGTGGCTGCGGTTGAACGGGCCGTCACGACGGCATGTGGGCCGGGTGGCGATGACGGGTCCACGGTGGGGCTCGGCACGCCATCCGGGCGGTAGCGCGTCGCTAACCTGCCGGGGTGTCGACCGCCCTGCAAGCCCTGGCCGCCGAGGCCTCCACCTGCACCGGATGCCGGCTGGCTGCCGGGCGCACGACCGTGGTCTTCGGCTCCGGCTCTCCCACGGCCGACCTGATGTTCGTGGGCGAAGGTCCCGGTGCCCGTGAGGACGAGCAGGGAGTCCCGTTCGTGGGCAGGTCGGGCCAGCTCCTGGACCGACTCCTGGCCGAGGAGCTGGACATGGACCGGTCGGACTGCTACATCGCCAACGTGGTCAAGTGCCGTCCGCCGGGGAACCGGGATCCGCGGCCCGACGAGATAGCGGCCTGTCGGCCGTACCTGGAACGCCAGCTGGACCTCGTGGATCCCACCGTCGTCGTCACGCTGGGCAATTTCTCGTCGAAACTGCTCCTGGGGACCGATGTCGGCATCACGAAGCTGCGGGGGCAGGCGTACCGGTTCGGCGACCCCGAGCGGCACCTGGTTCCGACCTTCCACCCGGCGGCTGCCCTGCGGGGCGGTGCCGACGTGCTGGCCCGGATGCGGGCAGACCTGGTGCGGGCCTGGATGCTCGTGGAGGCCGGGTGACCGTGGCGGCTCCACTGCCCACCCTGGGCACGGCGTCGGTGGACGGCACCATGGAGGTGGCTGCGTCCCTGGCCGGGTTGGCCAGGGAGGGCGACCTGGTGGTGCTGTGTGGCGACCTCGGGGCCGGCAAGACGGCCTTCACGCAGGGCTTCGGTCGGGCGATGGGCGTCAAGACGCCGGTCACCTCGCCGACGTTTACGCTGGCCAACCGCTACGAGGGCGCCAGCCTGACCCTCAACCACCTCGACGTCTACCGCCTGAACCACATCGACGAGGTCCGTGACCTGGGTCTCCACGAGCTGGTGGACAGTCGCTCGGTGACGCTCGTGGAGTGGGGCGATGCGATCGCCGGTGCGCTGCCCGGCGGCTACCTGGAGGTTCGGATCCGTCTCGGCACCGGACCCGATGACCGGCTGCTGGACTTCCGGATTGTGGGTTCCGAGTGGTCGGACCGTGAGGCGGGCCTGCTGGCCCTGACCGCTGGAGGCGACGGGTGCTGATCCTCGGCATCGAGAGCGCCGGGAGCCAGGTGGGTTGCGCGGTGGGGGGCCACGAGGGCGTGCTGGCGTCGGCCCATTCCGGTCGTGGTCGTCGCCACGCAGAGGCGTTGGCCCCCCAGATCGACTTCGTGCGTCGCCAGGCCGGCATCCGACTCTCGGAGATCGGGGCGGTCGCCGTGGACGTCGGTCCGGGCCTGTTCACCGGCCTCCGGGTCGGCATCGCCACGGCGGTGGCCATGGCGTACGGGCTGGGCGTGCCGATGATCCCGGTGCCCAGCCTGGACCTGATGGCCTTTCCGGCCCGTTGGTCCGGTCGCCTGATCGTGGTGGCCCTGGATGCCCGCAGGGGCGAGCTCTTCACCGCCCTGTTCCGCAAGGTTCCGGGCGGCGTCCAGCGGGTCCGGGATGCAGCCGTGCGCACTCCGCAGGAGCTCTCGGCGGAGATCGAGGCGCTCGACGAGCCGACCCTCTTCATCGGGGACGGGGCGCTCCGTCATGTGGATTCGTTCACTGGCCTGAGGGGCGTGGAGATGGCCGAGCAGGGGCTGGCCAATCCGAGTGCCCGGTACCTGGTGCAGTTGGCCCACGCCAGGGCCATGCGCGAGGAGTTCGTGCAGCCGTGGGAGCTGGAGCCGGTCTACCTCCGCCTGCCGGATGCCCAGATCAACTGGTCGACCCGTGAGGGTGGGGCGTGAAAACCGTGCCAGCGGTGGGCGCACCGGTGCGACTGCGGCCCATGGTGGATGCCGATGTGGACGCGGTGCTGGCGCTGGACGCCCTCGTCCATCCGACCACCTGGTCGCCGGAGTTCGTGCGTTCCCAGCTGGGTCTTCCGGGCTCGCGGACGAACCTGGTGGCGGAGCTGTACGGCGCCCTGGTCGGCCACGCCGCCCTCCTCGTGGTGGCCGACGAGGGGCACGTGACCTCGGTGGCCGTTGCCCCGGACCACCAGCGGATGGGGATCGGGAGGGTCCTGCTGGCGGCACTGTGCCGTGATGCCGAGCACCGTGGCCTGGTCGCCATGACCCTTGAGGTGAGGGTCTCCAACGCCGCGGCCATCGCCCTCTACCGGCGGTTCGGGTTCGCCCCCTCCGGGGTTCGCCCCGGCTACTACGCCGACGACGGGGAGGACGCCCTGATCATGTGGATCCACGACGTCGGGAAATCCGACTTCAAGGCCCGGTTGGACGAGGCGGCCGGCCATGGGTGACCTGGTCCTGGGTATCGAGACGTCGTGCGACGAGACGGCGGTGGCCGTGGTCGAGCGGGCCACGATCGTGTGGTCCTCGATCGTGTCCAGTCAGGTCGAGCAGCACGCCGTCTTCGGCGGCGTGGTCCCCGAGATCGCCGGGCGGGCCCACGTCCAGGAACTGGTGCCGGTGCTGGCCGATGCGCTTGCCGAGGCGGGGGTGTCGGGAGGCGACATCGACGCGGTCGCAGCCACCACCGGTCCGGGCCTGGTGGGTTCCCTCCTGGTCGGTGTGAGCGCCGCCAAGGCACTCGCCCTGGTGTGGGACGTTCCGTTCGTGGCGGTCAACCACCTCGAGGCCCATCTCTACGCCTCGTTCCTGGAGGAGCCCGACCTGGAGTTGCCGTTGGTGGTCCTGCTGGTCTCGGGGGGCCACACCATGCTCGTGCTGATGGAGGGCCACGGCCGCTACCGGCTGCTGGGATCCACGCTGGATGATGCCGCTGGCGAGGCATTCGACAAGGTCGCCCGATATCTGGGCCTGGGCTATCCGGGTGGCCCGGCCATCGATGCCCTCTCGGGGGACGGTGAGCCAGCGGCCTTCGACTACCCCCGTTCCATGGTCCGGGAGAATCCGGACACCCTGCCGGAGGACCGCCGCTACGCCTTCTCTTTCAGCGGCCTCAAGACCGCCGTCGTGAACCATGTCCGTTCTGACCCGGGGGCGGCCACCGCCGACGTGGCGGCTTCCTTCCAGGAGGCGGTGGTGGATGCCCTGGTCACCAAGACCCGGTGGGCCATCGAGGCGACCGGAGCCCGGGGTGCCTGCCTGGGTGGTGGGGTGGCGGCCAACTCGCGCCTGCGGGAGCGGTTCTTGGACGTCTGCACCGAAACCGGTGTCAGGGCCTTCCTGCCGTCGCGTGCGATGTGTACCGACAACGCTGCGATGGTGGCCGCCGCCGGCTGGTGGCGTCTGCGGTCCGACGGTCCCAGCCCGCTGGACACGGGTGCCGATCCGAACCTGGGCCTGCCGCTGCTGTCCTGACGGGGAGTTGGGTCGCCGCTCTGCGGAGGTGGCGAATTCAGGCGGTCTCCACGTTGGACCGGAAGGGTGTTACCCCTATCGTTGGCACTCGTCCAATGAGACTGCCAACAGGTTGACGGGGCCGGACGGCCCGTTGCCATCGCCGAAAGGGAAGCGTTCTATGAACCTCCAGCCCCTCGAGGACCGCATCGTGGTCCGACCCAGTGACTTCGAGTCGACCACGGCCAGCGGCCTGGTCATCCCGGACACGGCCAAGGAGAAGCCC
>CAJWFS010000020.1 GCA_913030665.1 uncultured Acidimicrobiaceae bacterium | reverse complement strand
CGATCAGCGTCGGGAACTCGCCCGCAGAAACCGCCACATCCACCAGATCGCCAGGAACCAGCTCAGTCACCGAATTCACAGCCTCAACAACGGTTTCAGGTCCCGACGTAGAAACTGCTGCTCCATCACCGTCGGAACCACAGGCGACTCCGGCGAGGGAGACAAACAGAAGGCATCCAATGGAACGAAGGCTCGTTCCAACAATCCTGTCAAACATAACTTTCATCCTTTCGAGCGACCAGCTTTCCGGCCTCGTGGGAGGCTCTGAAGGTGATCAGTTGATTAGTACTATTTTTTGATTGAAGTGGGTTGACTACATCTGGACCGAATATCTCGGCCTAATACCCGGATCACCCAGATCGCTCCGGAGAACTCTCCTTAACGCCGGCGCCCCATCGGGCCAGTTTCCCAACCCGCCCTGCAACTGGGCCTGAAGCGATTCGAATCAAGGGCTCCTGACTCGGCCTACCTGGCGCCTCGACCGCTTTTTCACCAATCTCAGCGGATTGGACTCCGGGCCGGGCACCTTGTGCCGTCGCATTCGTGACTGCATATCCAGCTACGAGAAGACCCCAGAAAGTGATCGCATACACAAGTACTCCAACTACCAAGAGAAGTGATTCGTTCACGAAGGCACCCCTGGGTTTGCGAGAACCAGTGCTCCGAGCGAGTGGATGGCAGGAACCCAGAGGCCGACGAAGAGACCTTGTTGCTCATTGCCCGTGAACCAGAGGCTTACGGCCAGGACCAACGAAACCAGTCCTGCTGCCAGAAAGATCAGCTTGGACCGATTGACCAAACTGAGTCGAGGACTAACTATCTCTTCGGTAGGCACGGTGCTCCTTGTCGATATTTGGGCTAACTCCAGCCCTCAGGAATACCATCTTGCATTTTTTAGTACTAATTAACAACCACAAACGTGAGTGTCTCTTGTCACGCGAGATTTGACCGGGTCCAGGCACCCGGCGGTCAACCCCAGACCGCCAGTCGACACGACCACCGAAGTGCGTCTCACACCTCGGCGAGGACTGCTCTGCGGGAGCATTCGCGAACCGAAGCGACCCTTGAGAAGTCGACCTGGTGTGCGTTCCAGACGGCTTGAGGGATGAGTTACGAAACCAACATCTACGGATCTGCAAGACCAGCCTGCGCCTCTACCCGAGCGACGTCGGCGGAGTGATCCTGTCGGTGGGCCGGACCGACGACTGAGACTCCTGGTCGTGGGCCGACCCCGGCTGGCGTTACAGAGGCCCTGACGCGAACAGGGCCGGCCCCGAAAGACCGACCCTCAACTGCATGTGTGTGGCTCCGGGGGTGGGGATCGAACCCACGACCTGCGGATTAACAGTCCGACGCTCTGCCAGCTGAGCTACCCCGGAAAGGGCGAGCGAAGGATACCAGCGCGACCCCCGTCCCGGGATCCCGGAAGGGACCCGCCTCAGCCCTCGTCTAGGTAGTCGCGGAGCGTCTGCGAGCGGTGGGGATGTCGCAGCTTGGCCATGGTCCGGGCCTCGATCTGACGCACCCTCTCACGCGTCACCCCGAAGCGCCTCCCCACCTCCTCAAGGGTCCGCGGTTGCTCGCCATCCAGGCCGAAACGCATCCGGACGACGTCCCTCTCCCGCTCGTCCAGGTCCTCAAGGGAAGCCATGACCGCATCTCCCAGGAGCCGACGGGTAGCGGCATCCGCCGGGGCGATGGCCCCCAGGTCTGGCACGAGGTCCGCCAGGCTGATGTCCTGCTCGTCGCCCATCGGTGAATCCAGGGAGAGCGGGTTGTCCTGTTCGCTGGCGAGGCGCAGGAGCTTCTCGACCTCGTCGGGGCCCAGGACCGCGCGGTCGCCGATCTCGGAGTGCGATGGCTCACGCTCGAGTTCCTGGGCCAACTCCCGTTGGACCCTCAGCACCCGGTTCATGGCATCCACCTTGTGGACCGGTATCCGGATAGTGCGCGACTGGTCGGCTATCGCCCGGGTTATGGCCTGTCGAATCCACCAGGTCGCATAGGTCGAGAACTTGAAGCCCTTGCTGGCATCGAATTTCTCGACGGCTCGCATCAGCCCCAGGTTGCCCTCCTGAAACAGGTCCAGAAGAGGCAGGCCGCGCCCGCCGAACTTCTTGGCCACCGATACCACCAGCCGCAGGTTCGCACGGGTAAGCCGGTCCCGGGCACGGTCGCCCCGACGTTGCCGGCGGCGTAGGCGTGCGACCTCAGCGCGGTCGGCGCGATCCAGTCCACCCGACACAGCGAGGTCGGCCAGTTTCGCCTCGGCCTCGTTGCCGTCGACGATGGCTCCGGCCAGCTCCACCTCGTCGGCGGAGGTCAGCAGCGCCACCTGGCCGATCTCCCGCAGGTAGAGGCGGGTCGAGTCGCTCCCTGAACCCTGGTCGGCACCGGACTCCAGCCGCACCCTGTACTCGACCCTGCTGGCCCTCACCAGGCGCATCACCTCGTCGGTATCTATCTCCACGGCGACCGTCTCGTTGTATTCGATGCCCTCGGCACGCAAGGAGGATCGGATGCCGTCGATCAGCTCGGAGGTCAGCTCCACATCCCGGACCACGTCGATCACCTCGTCGAGGGTGAGGCTCCCGCGGGCCCGGCCGCGCCGGAGCAGGCGGGTCACCTCATACTCAGAAACCCCGGGCCAACCTGAAAGCCCGGAGACCGTCTCAGGCATCCACCCTCCCCTCCGAGTAGTCCACCAACCACCGTAGTAGCGGCTCGACGGTGGCGAGATCGGCGGGCATCTCGCGTAACCCGATGATCTGGGTACGGAGGTATGAGATCGACGGCTGGTAGGTCGCCAGGTCACCGGATAGACGGGCCTCTGCCTCCAGGGCCACGGCAGCGCGCTCGGCGGCCAGGAAGAGCAGCCGCGACAGGATGCCCCGCGGTTCGTCATCGGAAGCGTCCTGGACCGCCAGCCGGCCCAAGAGGTCGGCGACCACGCCGTCGCTCGCCTCCATGGCCGAATGGAGATCGTCTCCGTCGCAGAGCGCCTCGAGGGCCATCCTGTTCAGCGGGTCGTCGAACAATGCGGCCACCAGGTGGTCGCAGATCTCTTCCGGCCTGTGTACGAGGAGGCGGAGGGCCTGGTGCTCCGGGGTGAGGTGACCCGGCCCGACGACACGGGCACCCGTGTCCATGCCGACCCTGCGCCCCCGCTCACCCGGCCCGGTGGTCGACCGCTCGCCGCGACGCCGCACCTCGTCGGCACTCACCATGCAACGATCGGCGATCCGCATCACGTACTGGTCGCGCACCAGCGAGTCCGGGTGCTCCGCCACCAGGCGCATGGCGGCGGTGGAGGCCAGTGCGCGACCCTCCGCCGATCCCAGATCGCCGCGACCCAGCTCCCGATCCACACGGAACTCTAGGAAGGGACGTGCCCCTTGAATCGCCGCCCGCAGCGAATTGGGGTCGGTTCCGGCCAGGTCGCCGGGGTCGCTGCCATCGGGTAGGGCCGCCACGGCGAACCTCAGGCCGAACTCCTCCTCCCACTCGTAGACCCGTTCTGCGGCCGCCTGCCCGGCACCGTCGGCATCGAACGCCAAGACGACCCGCTTGGAAAAACGCGCCATTGCCCGGGCGTGCTGCGGGGTGAGGGCCGTTCCGCATGTGGCCACCGCCCGCTCTATGCCCGCCAGGTGGCAACCGATCACATCCGTGTAGCCCTCGCATACCACCAACTCGTCTATACGGCTGGCCTCCGCCTTGGCCCAGTTCAGCCCGTAGAGCACTTGGCCCTTGGAGTAGAACTCAGCGGCGTCCGAGGTGTTCTTGTACTTGGGTCCCTCCCCGTCAGGGAGCTTCCTCCCCCCGAAGCCGATGGCATTGTCCTGGGCATCGAAGATCGGGAAGAGGATCCGGGCCCTGAAGAAGTCGTACTGGCCGCCCCTCTTGTTGATGCCACCCAGGCCGGTCGCCGTCCACTCCTCGTCGGCCAGGCGAAGGTGGCGTGACAGCTCCGACCACTCGTCCGGAGCCCACCCGATGTTGAATCGCCGGGCGGCGTCGCCGCCGTAGCCCCGTGACCGGAGGTACTCGCGTGCCGGACGGGCCGCCGGGTCCTCCAGGAGTCGCTGGTGGTAGAACTCAACTGCTCGCCCGACGTGACCGGCATGCTCCCTGCGACGGTTGCGGCTCCGGCCCTCGTTCTGGTCGGTGTAGCGCAGGGTTATGCCAGCCTTGGAGGCCAGGAACTCGACCGACCCCGCGAAGTCGAGGCCGAGTGCCTCCCGCACGAAGTCGATCGCATCACCCTTCGTCTGGCAACCGAAGCAGTAGTAGACGCCCTTCTCGGCGTTTACGGAGAACGATGGGGACTTCTCACCATGGAACGGACAGAGTCCCATCCACTGGGAGCCCTGCTTCTTGAGCTGCGTGTGCTCCGTGATGATCCTGATGATGTCGGTTGCGTCGCGGACACGCCTCACGTCGTCGTCCACGATGCCCATGGGTCGAACGTACCACCGGGCTCCGGCCGGCTCTCCGGTGAACCGCTCCATCCCTGGAAGCGGATCCCGGCAACCGGAATTCTCAGGTGTCGAGCAAGATGAGTGCCTGGGCCACGGCCAGACGGGCCACCGGCACCCGGAACGGCGAACAGGACACGTAGTCGATCCCGGCCGCCACGAGCAGGTGGATCGACGTCGGATCTCCGCCGTGCTCGCCGCACACGCCCACCTCGAGGTCCGGGTGGGCCAGCCGTCCGGCCCTCGTCGCCGCTGCCACCAGCGGAGCCACCACTCCCGGGTCCAGCTTCTCGAACGGGTTGTCCGGGAGCAGGCCCCGTGACAGGTACTCCCCCATGATCCGCTGCTCGACGTCGTCGCGGCTGAACCCGAACACCATCTGGGTGAGGTCGTTGGTGCCGAAGGAGAAGAAGTCGGCGTGGCGGGCCATCTCGCCGGCCAGCAGGGCGGCCCTCGGCGTCTCGATCATGGTGCCGACCCTTGGTGGCTCCACGGGAGCCGCAGCAGCGATTTCATCCAGCACCCAGCCCCGGACCAGCTCCAGCTCGGCCGAAGTGGAGACGAGCGGAAGCATCACCGCTGCATGTGGGTGGCTCCCGGACTCCCGCACATCGGCCATGGCGGCCAGCAGGGCACGTGTCTGCATGCGGTACAGGCCCTCCCTCATCACAGCCAACCGGATGCCACGCTCGCCCAGCATCGGATTGTGTTCGGCACCGAGCGGTGAATCGTCGCCAAGGAACTCGTGCAGGGGTGCGTCCAGCAACCGGACGGTGACCGGCAGGGGTGCCATGGCCTCCAGCACCGCAGCCAGGTCGGAGCGCTGCACGGCACCCAGCTCGTCGAGCGCCGCAGCCTCCTCGTCAGGGTCCACTGCCAGGAGGAACCTTCGTATGGTCGGTAGGCGGTCGCCCAGGAACATGTGCTCGGTGCGACAGAGGCCGATCCCCTCGGCTCCGAAGGCCCTGGCCCTGGCCGCGTCGTCAGCACGGTCGGCGTTGGCCCTCACCCCGACCCGGTCGCCGCGCACCTCGTCGGCCCATCCCAGCAGCACGTCCAGTTCGGGAACCTCGGCGGCAGCGGCCACCCCGGCTGCCCCGGCGAACACCTCGCCGGTCGTGCCGTCCAACGAGATGGGTGAACCCTCGTCAATACGGCGACCCCCCACGATGGCGTGGTCGCCGGACACCAGGAGGTCGGTCAGGCCCACCACGGCGGGCACACCCCAGCCGCGTGCCACCACGGCGGCATGGCTGGCCATGCCACCGCGGGCCGTCACGATGCCTTCGGCCAACTGCATTCCGACCTCGTCGGCCGGAGTCGTCTCGTCGCGTACGAGCACGGCGGCCTCACCACGGTCCGAGGCATCCAGGACCGCCTCAGCGGTCAAGCAGAGGACCCCGCTGGCGGCACCCGGACTGGCAGCCACACCGGTTCCCAGCAGTTCCAGGTCGTTCCCACCCTGCATGCCCGCATGCAGGAGGGCTTCGACCAGCGACGGGGGGACGGCGGCGACGGCAGACCAGCGTGCCTCTGCGTTGTCGGCCGCCACGGCATCAGCGACGAGGCGTCGAAGGTCGTCCGGGTGCTCCACGGCGTCAGTCTGGCCCGCCACTCCGGACGCAGGGGTGCCGGGAGGCCGGGTCAGACGGTCCGACGGCTCGTCAGGCAGGCAGCCGGTCAGCCATGTGGTCGACCAGGCCGTCGATCAGCACTCTCTCCTGGGACATCGAGTCACGGTCCCGGACCGTCACCGCCCTGTCCTCGAGGGTGTCGAAGTCGATGGTCACGCAGTACGGCGTACCGATCTCGTCCTGTCGCCGATAGCGCCTGCCGATTGCCTGGGTCTGGTCGTAGTCGCACATCCAGTGCGGCTGGAGGAGCCCCAGGACCTCGTTCGAGGGGTCGATCAGCTCCGGCTTCTTGGAGAGCGGGAGGACCGCCACCTTGTAGGGCGCCAAGCGGTGGTCGAGGCGCAGCACGGTCCGGACGTCATCGTTGACCTCCTCCTCGTCGTAGGCAGCCATCAGGAACGCCATGGCGGCGCGGGTTGCTCCGGCTGCCGGCTCGATCACGTGGGGTACGTACCGCTCGCCCGATGCCGGATCGTGGTACTCCAGCTTTGTCCCGGAACTCTCGGCGTGTCGCTTCAGGTCGAAGTCGGTGCGGTTGGCAATGCCCTCCAACTCGTCCCAACCCCACGGGAACTCGAACTCCACGTCGGATGTGCCCGTCGAGTAGTGGCTCAACTCGTCGGCGTCGTGCTCCCTGAGGCGCAGCCGATCCTCGGGCATGCCCAGGTCCCGATACCAGTCCATCCGGGCCCCACACCAGTAGCGGTACCACTCATCAGAGTCGGCGGGAGGCACGAAGAACTCCATCTCCATCTGCTCGAACTCGCGGGTCCGGAACACGAAGTTGCCCGGCGTGATCTCGTTCCTGAAGGACTTACCGATCTGGGCGATGCCGAAGGGTGGCTTCTTGCGCGAGGTATTCAGGACGTTGGCGAAGTTGACGAACATGCCCTGGGCCGTCTCGGGACGGAGGTACACCTCGGCGGCGGACTCGACCATTGGACCGGCGTGGGTCTTGAACATGAGGTTGAACTCACGTGCCTCGGTGAGCGACCCGGACTTCCCGCAGGACGGGCAGGCGTCCGGGTCGTCCAGCTTGTCCTGACGGTGCCTGGCACCGCACTCGCGGCAGTCGACCATCGGGTCGGAGAAGTTGGCTAGGTGGCCTGAGGCCTGCCACACGGCCGGCGGCGACAGGATCGAGGCGTCAAGGCCGACCACGTCATGGCGCAGCTGCACCATGGTCCGCCACCACTGCTCCTTGACGTTGCGGAGGAGGAGGACGCCGAGCGGCCCGTAGTCGTAGGTGGAGCGGAAGCCGCCGTAGATCTCGGCCGACTGGAAGACGAACCCCCTCCGCTTCGAAAGGTTCACCACCTTGTCGAAGAGCGTCTCGTCATTGGGGAGCATGGGCGTGCAGGGTATCGGCGCACCCCGTGGCGGACGCCGACGATCCGACCCGATCCGGGGCCAGAATGAGTCCGTGAACATCATGGAGCGACTCCGGGGCGGTGGCGCCACCACCAACGACCCGACGGCCGTCGCCAGCCGTCGCTTCGTGGCGTGGATCCTGGACAGCCTCTTCATGGCAATCGTCATCCTGGTGATCCACCGCAGCGGCGTGGCGTTCCTGGACGAGGCCGGAAACCTGACCATCAACCCGTCCGTGATCTGGACCGCGACACTCCTCATGGTCCTGAACCAGGTCGGCCTGACGATGGCCACCGGGTTCAGCCTCGGCAAGGCTGTCACCGGGCTACGCGTCGTCAACCGTTACGACGGTGGACTTCCCGGATTTCGCGGCGCCGCCGGCCGGACTCTCCCCTGGGTGGTACCCATACCGTTCATTCCGTTCATCGAGGCTGGCCTGATCCTCGCCAGCACGGGCCACCGTCGAATCGGCGACAGGATCGGGGCAACGCTGGTCGTGGATCGAGGCTGGGCCGGTCAGCCCTTCTTCGTACCCGGATTGGACGAGGTCCCAGGCGACGAACAGATACCCGGCGACGACCTGGTCTGAGCCGGCCCGCCGGCAGGCTCAGGCGTGGTCCATGACCCGCCGGGAACGGAGCCGCCTCTCCAGGTGGTATTCGGCTACTGCCGTGGCAACGGCGTCGACCTCGCTGCAGACCCCGGGATCCGTCACCTCCAACGCATCGGTCAACCCGCCCCCCAGGATCGCCCGCAGCACGGCCAGGGCCGGTTCGCTGACCGGTCGCCCCCTCCGGCAGTCGACGCACAGGACTCCGCCCTCGGCGACGTCCAGCGCTACCAGGGATTCCTCGGCCCCGCACTGCACGCAACCGTCCAACTGTGGTGCCAGTCCCTCGTTGGCCAGCAGCTTCAGGTAGAACGCCGGCACTATCAGCGACGAGGGGCGCTCCTCGAGTATGCGCAACGCACCCAGCAGCATCCGGTAGCGACGCTCGTCAGGTTCCCGGTCGAGGCTCACCACATCAACCACCTCGAGCAGCGCCGAAGCATCAGCGAAGCGATCGGGATCCAGGCGCAGGCTCTCGAAGCGGTCGATGGTCTCGGTCTGGGTGACTATGTCGAGCTCTCCTCTTCCGGCGAAGAGTTGGGCTGCTACGTGGCTCGTCGGTTCCAGCCGTCCGCCGAACCTGCTCCGAATCCTGCGCACCCCCTTGGCAACCGCCCGGACCTTGCCATGCTCGGCTGTGAACAACACGACGATCCTGTCCGCCTCGCCCAGTCGCCAGGTACGAAGCACGATCCCGTCATCGCGGTAGAGGCTCACCCGAGGACTCCACCCTCCCGGTCGACACCGCCGACCTCGCCGACGCCGCCGTAGCGGCGATTGCGGTCCTGGTACTCCTTGATCGCCGCGTACAGGTGCTCCCGTCTGAAGTCGGGCCAGAGCGTCTCGCTGAAGACCAGCTCGCTGTAGGCCATCTCCCAGAGCAGGAAGTTGGACACTCTGTACTCCCCGGAGGTCCGGATCACCAGGTCTGGGTCGGGCATCTCCGGGTCGTAGAGGTGACGGACGATCGTCTTCTCCGACACCCGCTTCACCCCGGAGTCCACGATCCGCTGGACAGCGTCCACCAACTCGGCCCGGCCGCCGTAGTTGAAGGCGATCGTGAACGTCAGGCCGGTGTTGCCCTGCGTCAGCTCAGCGGCCTCCTCAATGCGCCTGACCAGTCGACGCGGAACCCTTCGGTCCTGTCGGCCGATGAACCGGATGCGGATGTTGCGCTCGTGAAGTTCCTTCTGGCGGTTCAGGAGGATCTCCTCGTTGAAGCGGAGGAGGAACTGGACCTCGTCGACGGGCCTGCGCCAGTTCTCCGTTGAGAAGGCGTAGACGGTGAACCACCGGACGCCCAGTTCGTCGGCACCGTCGAGGACCTCGAACAGGGCCTGTTCGCCGGCCGTGTGGCCCTCGGTCCGGGGCAGGCCACGCTGCTGCGCCCAGCGTCCGTTGCCGTCCATGACGCAGGCGATGTGGCCGGGGATTCGGGCCCGGTCCAGATCCGAGGAAAGCACGGCACGAAACTACCCGGCACCGCCGATTCTCCGGTGTCGGGTCGGTCCGCCTCGACCCCAGAGCGAAAGGCCGGCCGTAGCCTCCGGCTTGTGGCAGGGCCGATGAGCAGGGCTGAGGAGACGGCAATCGCCCTGGAGGAGGTCTGCGGGGC
Organism: uncultured Acidimicrobiaceae bacterium; assembly: GCA_913030665.1. GTDB lineage: Bacteria > Actinomycetota > Acidimicrobiia > Acidimicrobiales > MedAcidi-G1 > UBA9410. The sequence continues at coordinate 14,325 of CAJWFS010000020.1, read as the reverse complement.
CCTTCCGGGCGGCGGCGAACGTCGTCCGGGTCAGGAGGCAATGTCGCGTCGGATAGCAGAGGCGATCGAGGAGGGATCCCACCTGGTCATACGGGCAGGCACGGGAACCGGGAAGTCGCTGGCCTACCTCGTGCCCGCGATCCTCTCCGGACAGACCACCATCGTCGCCACGGCCACGAAGGCCCTCCAGGACCAGTTGGCCGGAAAGGACCTTCCGTTCCTGGCTGAACACCTCGACCACCCGTTCGATTTCACCGTCCTGAAGGGTCGCTCCAACTACGTCTGTCGCCAGCGGCTCGACGAAGTGGCCGGCTCCAAGGACCAACAGACTCTGGACGGCCTCGCCGAGACGGCCGACGCCGATCAGTTGCAGGCCATTGCCGTCTGGGCCGACATGACGGACACAGGCGACCGGGCCGACCTTCCGATCCAACCCACCCCCGCCACCTGGGCGGCAGTGAGCGTGGGCTCCCACGAGTGCCCGGGCGCCGTCCGGTGCCCCCGGGGTGGGGACTGCTTCGCCGAGACGGCCCGTGCGACGGCGGCCGCGGCCGACGTGGTCGTCACCAACCTGCACCTGTACGGGATCGACGTGGCCACGGACGGCCAGATCCTCCCTGAGCACCAATTGGCGATCCTCGACGAGGCCCACCAGACGGAGGACGTCCTCGCCCAGGCCTGCGGATTCGAACTCAGGGGCGGCCGCTTCACGGCACTTGTCCGCAGCGCACGCTCGATCCTGACCGGATCCCAAGCAGCCACCGACGTCGACGAGATGGGCGGCCGCCTGGTCGACGCCCTCACCGGGCACGTGGGCCGAAGACTGGTACCGGCCGACGATGCTGACCTCCGGGGCGTACTCGAACTGGCCGGGACCCGCATGGAACGGCTCCGCTCCGAACTCATGAACGTTCCGACCGATGGTCCCGGCGACGTGGCGGCCCGTCGGGCCCGCGCCCTCCAGGCACTCGGGACGCTCTCCGGTGACGTCGACGCCGCTCTGGACCTGGACGGTGGCCCCGTACCCGGGTACAAGGTGGCGTGGGTGGAGAGCCAGTCCGATCGACCGGTGCTCCATGTTGCACCGGTGGAGGTAGCCGAGGTGCTCGACCAAAGACTCTGGGGTGACCGTACGGTGATTCTCACCAGCGCCACCGTGCCGGCCAACCTGGCTGCCCGTCTCGGCCTGACCGACCACCCACACAGGTTCGAGGACGTCGGCAGCCCATTCGACTTCGATCGGCAGGCACTCCTCTACTGCGCCACCTCGCTCCCCGATCCGCGCGAAGCCGGCTACAGGGCGGCCTGCCACGACGAGATCGAACGACTCGCCGTCGCAGCCGGCGGACGGATGCTCGCCCTGTTCACCAGTCGGCAGGCCCTGGATGAGGCCGTCGAGGCACTCCGGGACCGGCTCCCGTGGACGGTCCTGCACCAGGACGACCTTCCCAGGCCGCTCCTCATGGCACGCTTCGCCGACGACGAGACGAGCTGCCTCTTCGGCACGAAGGGGCTCTGGCACGGCATCGACGTCCCCGGTCCGAGCCTCTCCCTGGTAGTCATCGACAGGATCCCGTTTCCACGCCCCGACGATCCGTTGCTGAGCGCCCGGCGGGACCTAGTGGGAGACGGGGCATTCCGGGAGATCGACCTTCCACGGGCCGCCACCGAACTCGCACAGGGTGCCGGACGCCTCATCCGCACCGGAGACGACGTCGGCGTCGTCGCCGTCCTCGACAGGCGACTCGCCACAAACAGGTCCTACCGGTGGGACCTGCTGGAGGCCATGCCACCCATGGCACGTACGTCGGATCCGGGGGAGGTCGCTTCGTTCCTGGAGGGCCTGCGCCGGTCCGCTCAGTAGGCACTCCGGTCGGTCAGTAGCCGAGCCGATCCAGCGCCCTGGAGCGGCGCTGCCAATCCTTGTCTACCCGGACGACGAGTTCCAGGAAGGCCCCCTCCGGAAGTTGCTCCCTGGCCGCGATCCCGACCTGCTTCAGGACCGCACCCTTCTTCCCTATGACCATCCCCTTCTGGGAGTCGCGTTCCACGAGGATCTCGCAGCGGATCCGGGGCCACTCCCACTCGGTCACGCGTGTCGCTATGGAGTGCGGGAGTTCTTCCCTCACGATCGCCAGGAGCTGCTCGCGTACCAGCTCGGCCACCCAGAAGGCTTCAGGCACGTCGGTGACCATGTCATCCGGGTAGAACTGCGGCCCTTCGGGAAGCCGACCCAGGACGTGCTCCAGCAGCGCCTCGACGCCCTCTCCGGTCTTCGCCGAGATTGGAAAGTACTCATCGAAGCCGAATCCGCTGGCCTTCAGCAGCTGCTCGGCGACCCGGTCCCGACCCACCCTGTCCGCCTTGTTCACGACCAGGACGGTGCGCTCCACCAGCAGGCCCGCAGCGACGAACTCGTCACCTCTGCCTATTCCGCCTTCGCCATCCACGACGAACAGCACCACGTCCATATCGCCGAGGGTGGCACGGGCCGTCCGGTTCAGCCTCTCGCCCAGCAGCGTCCGGGGCTTGTGGATGCCCGGGGTGTCGCAGAACACCGCCTGCACACCGGGGCGGGTGAGCACTCCGCGAACCTCGGTCCGGGTGGTCTGCGGCTTGTCGGACACGATCGTCACTTTCTGCCCCAAGAAGCGATTCAGCAGCGTGGACTTGCCGACGTTGGGTCGACCCACGAGTGTCACGAAGCCAGACCTGTACCCGTCCGACACCTCACCGATCACCGAGCTCACGGGGCTTCCCCCGGTCCGCTGATCCTGATGCTCGTGATCCTCCGACCCTCGACTTGTTCCACCCCGAATCGCCGGCCAGCCACCTCTATGCCCTCGCCGACGACAGGTACGTGTCCGAGGGCGTCGAAGATGAGACCTCCGACCGTGTTCCAGTCTCCTGCCGGCAGCGTCTCGCCCAGGAGGTCGTTCAATTCGTCGATCGGCATCCGTCCGTGGACCCGCAGTCCGCCACCGGCGAGGGGCTGGGCCAGGGGTTCGGCCTGGTCGAACTCGTCCTCGATCTCCCCGACCACCTCCTCGAGGAGGTCCTCCATGGTCACCAGCCCAGCGGTGCCACCATGCTCGTCGACCACGATGGCCAGGTGGTATCGATCGGCCTGCATCTCCCGGAGGAGGTCGTCAGCCTGCTTGGTCTCGGGAACGAAGCGGGACGGTCGGGCCAACCCACTCACCGAGGCATCGTCGTTTCCCTCCAGGTGTGCCCGCATCAAGTCCTTGGCATGGACGACGCCGATTATGTCGTCCACACCGTCGCCGTTCACGGGCACGCGGCTGTGGCCGTTGCGGGCCGCCACCGCCATCGCCTCAGCGACCGTCAGGTCGGCAGCCACGCATTCCATGTCCGGCCGGGGCACCATCACATCACGAACGAGCGTGTCGCCGAAGGCGATGACCGACTCGATCAGGTCGTGCTCCTCGGCATCCATCGACTGCGAGGCCAGGGCCCTGTCTGCGACCGCCAGCAACTCCTCCTCGGAGACCAACGTTCCACCCGTCCTGAGTGGGCGCGGCAACAGACGCTCGGCCAACCCCACCAGGCCCAGTGCCGGCCACCGGACCGGCAGGATCCGCCCGATTGCAAGCGCGACCGAAGCCAGTCGGAGGACCAGCCTGTCGGTCGAACGTAACGCCACGGTCCTAGGCAGCACATCGGTCAGCGCGAAGCCGGCCACCAGCAGGGCTGCCAGGGCTACGGCGGCCCACCCGGTGCCGTGATGGTCGGCCACCAGCACGGCCAGGAGGCCAGCAGCGATGAGGCGAAATGCCATCAGCAGGAACAGCACCGGGCCCAGGCCGCGCACCCGGTCGTCCAGTAGTCGGAGGAGGCCCGCGGTCCGGTTGTCGGCTCGATGGAGGTCGCCATTCGAGTCGGTCAGCACCTCAGCCCTTGCGCTGCGTATGTACAGGAGGCTGGTCTCTGTGGCCACCAGGACTGCGCTGGCCGCCATGAGCAGCCCGACGAGCAGGAGACCCACCCCGAGGCTCACGGGCGGACCAGCCCGTAGCGCGCCAGGTGTTCCCTCTCACGGGCCTGCATCGCCTCGGCCTCCACGGGCTCGGCATGGTCGTAGCCCAGGAGGTGCAGGACGCCGTGGACGATGAGGAGGGAGATCTCGGAGTCGAAGTCGCCGGCGTGGGTAGGCGCCTGCCGGGCCGCCACCGAAGGGCAGACCACCACGTCGCCCAGCAGCACCGGGATCCCGTCGGGAACCATCGCCGGATCGTCCACCGGGAAGGCCAGGACGTCTGTGGGACCCGAACCCCCCATGTACTCGCGGTTCAGGTCCTCAATAGCCGACTCGTCCACGAAGTGCACGTGCACCTCGACCGGTCGGCCAGAGAGGCCCTCGTCGGCGAGGACGTCGGTCACCAGGCTCGTCCACCTGTCGACCTCCACGGCGTGGTCGGACATGCCGGATTCCCGCTCGTCGTCCACGACCACCACCGGGCCGTCGGAGGCCGGGCCGCCGTCACGCCCACGGCTCATCATGTGGTCCCGTCGCCGGCCAGCCTGCCGGTTACGGCCCGCTCGTAGGCCTCCACGATGTCTTGGACTATCCGGTGGCGGACCACGTCGGAGGCCCCGAGCCTCACGAAGGAGAGCCCGTCGATCCCAGCCAGCATCGGCTCCAATCCCTCCAGGCCGCTCCGGCCGTCGGGGACGTCCACCTGGCTGATGTCTCCGGTGACCACCACGCGTGACCCGAAGCCCACACGGGTGAGGAACATCTTCATCTGCTCGGGGGTGGTGTTCTGCGCCTCGTCCAGGATGATGAAGCTGTTGTTGAGGGTGCGCCCCCGCATGAACGCCAGGGGTGCCACCTCCACCAGCCCACGATCCAGGAGCCGCTGGGCGGACTCTGCGTCCACCATGTCGAAGAGGGCGTCGTAGAGGGGCCTCAGGTAGGGGTCGACCTTGGCCATCAGGTCGCCGGGCAGGAACCCCACCCGCTCACCGGCTTCCACGAGCGGTCGGGTCAACACGATTCGGTCCACCTGCCCTGCCTGCAGAGCCCTGACCGCCATCGCCACGGCCAGCCAACTCTTGCCCGTTCCCGCCGGCCCGATGGCGAAGGTGATGATCCCGTCCGCCACCGCTTCCACGTAGCGCTTCTGGCCGGCCGACCGGGGCCGTACGAACTTCCCCCTAGCGCCACGCAGGATCTCGGTTGTGAGCACCTCGGATGGCCGTTCGTCGGCTCGAACCATGTCGATCGTCCGGTCCAGGGTCATCTCGTCCACCAGGAGCCCGCCCTGCAGCAGTGCGACCACCTCGTCGAACACCCGTCGGACGGTGGTGGCATGGAGTCCGTCGATGGTGATTTTGTTGCCACGGACGTGGATCTCGGATCCGGGAAACGCCTCCTCGATGCGTCGGAGCAGCACGTCGCTCTCGCCGACGAGGTCCGACATGAGGTCGTTTCCGGGAACGGTGACGGTTACGGCGGTCGACTCCATGTGCGGTCATCAGGGTATAGGTGCGTTAACCGGGGGGCGTACAACACTTTCCGGTACGCCGTCGTCGATGTCCACCTGACCGACAGCTGAGAGTCTGCGACCTGTGACGGCGGTCGGGTCGTCCAGGTGTGGCCTCTCCCCTGCTGGCGGGACTACCTGCGGCGTCGGCCCTTTCCCCGGCCGCCTCCTGAACCACTGCCACCCTTCTTCTTCCGGCGGAAGCGGCCCTTCCCGGAGCGTTCGGCATCCAGGTCGGCCATCACCTGCGGTCCCGCAGCGTTGATGATGTCCTCGGCGGCGTCCAGCAGGTCGGCGATGCTCCCGTCCTCACCCAGGCTGGCGGGCTCATCAGGGGTCTCCGGCGTGATGAGGGTTCCGTGGCTCCAGTTCACGTCGACGCGGCGCTTGGCGAAGGACTGGCAGTCATCGGGGCAGCGCCAGGGGGCTTCCGGAGCGAGGTCCAGATTGCACTTACGCACCGTGTCGCCGTTGGGATAACTCCGGCTCTCGAAATTCTTGCAGTCCTGGCGCATCGGCATGAACCCAGTGTGCCCCGCACCGGTCGCCGAGAGTGTGACCGCCCGGATCCGGACGGACCCGGTCAGCCGACCGAACCCTCCATCTGGAGTTCGATGAGACGACTCCACTCCACGGCGTATTCCATCGGCAACGTCCGCGTGATCGGCTCGATGAAACCGTTCACGACCATCGACATGGCCTGCTCCTCGGTCAGCCCCCGGCTCATCAGGTAGAAGAGCTGGTCGTCGGCGACCTTCGACACGGTGGCCTCATGGCCGATCACCGCGTCGGCAGAGCCGACCTCCATGTAGGGATATGTGTCCGAGATGCTCTCGTCATCCAGGATCAGTGCATCACACTGGACGTGGCTCTTACAGCCGTAGGCATGGTCCTCGACCCTGACCAGGCCGCGGTAGCTGGTCCTGCCGCCGTCCTTGGAGATCGACTTGGAGACGATCTTGGAGGTCGTCTCAGGCGCAGCGTGGGTCATCTTGGCGCCGGCGTCCTGGTGCTGCCCCTTCCCCGCATAGGCCACCGAGAGCACCTCGCCGGAGGCCTTCGGGCCGGCGAGGATGACCGCCGGGTACTTCATGGTCAGCCGCGACCCGATGTTGCCGTCGATCCACTCCATGTGTCCCTCGGCCTCGACCAGGGCACGCTTGGTGACCAGGTTGTAGACGTTGGACGACCAGTTCTGGATGGTGGTGTAGGTGACCCGCGCTGACTGCTTGACCACGATCTCGACCACGGCGGAGTGCAGGGAGTCGGTGCTGTAGACGGGGGCCGAGCAGCCTTCGATGTAGTGCACCTCGGAGCCCTCGTCGGCGATGATCAGGGTGCGCTCGAACTGGCCCATGTTCTCCGCGTTGATCCGGAAGTACGCCTGCAGTGGCATCTCCACCTTCACGCCGGGTGGCACGTAGATGAACGACCCACCGCTCCACACCGCGGAGTTGAGGGCTGAGAACTTGTTGTCACCCGGTGGGATGAGCCGACCGAAGTAGGCCCTGACGAGTTCTGGGTACTCGCGCAGGGCAGTGTCCATGTCACAGAAGATGACGCCCTGTTCCTCCAGGTCCTCACGGTTGCGGTGGTAGACGACCTCAGATTCGTACTGGGCGGTGACGCCGGCCAGGTACTTGCGTTCGGCCTCGGGAATACCGAGCTTCTCATAGGTGTTCTTGATCGACTCGGGCACCTGGTCCCAGTCGTCGGCGAGCGACTCGGTCGGCTTGATGTAGTAGAAGATGTTGTCGAAGTCGATGCCCGACATGTCTCCGCCCCACCACGGCATGGGCTTGCGACCGAACCTGTCGTAGGACTTCAGGCGGAAGTCCCGCATCCAGTCCGGCTCGCCCTTCATCCAGGACATCTCGCGGATGACGTCCTCGTTCAGGCCCTTACTGGGCTTGAAGACGTAGTTCTCCTCGTCGCTCCAGCCAAGCTTGTAGCGACTCAGATCAAGGCCGAGATCGGTTGCGGTCATCGGTTACTCCTCTCCTGGGTCCGAGCTACCGACGGAAGGCCTCCGTCGGTACTACGAGGATTTCTCCTATGTGGATAGTAACAATCCCGGGGCCTGAATACCCGGTACACGCAGGATCGGAACAGCCCGGTCGGGCCAGAAGCGGGACCGCCTGCCAGAAGCAGGGCCACCAGCGGGAAGCAGCCCCGACGGGTCAGGCGTGCTGGCGCCGCTGGCGGTCCAGCCAGCCCAGGAGGATGGCGATGGCACGGGGATCGTGGCGCAGGTGGTGCCCGGCACCAGCGATCATCCGCAGGTCGGCCGAGCCGTGCTGGCCGGCGAGCACCCGGGCGTCGAGCGGCGGCACGACCTCGTCGTCGGTTCCGTGCACCAGCAGGAGGTCACGCGGGGCCATCGACTCCACCACCCGCTCCGCGGAGATCTCGCGTAACGCCGACGACCAGCGACCGAAGTCCGGTGGTGCGTCCGCCATGGTCAGCAGCCCCGCATCGCGTGCGTGCAGCAACAAGCGACGCGGGTTGGCCGCCCAGTCCGACCAGTCGGCGGGGGCTGCCAGGGCGGCCACGCCCATGATTGTCACATCCACCGTTGCGGCACAGATGGCCAGCGACGCTCCGCTGCCAAAGCCGACCGCCCACACCCTGTCCACGTCCGGTTGGGACCTCAGGTCGGCGACGGCCGCCACCACGTCGTCCCGCCACCCGTCCAGGCTGAAATCGCCTTCGGAGCCTTCCATGCCCCGCAGGTATGGCACCATCGCCACCCAGCCCATCTCCGTGGCGATCCGGAAGGCCAGCTCCGGGAAGGTGGTCACCGAGTTGGCGCCACCGTCCGGTCCGCTCGGAAAGCCGTGGCAGATCACGACCCCGGGCAGGCCCGTCTCACCCCCCGGTGGACGTTCCAGGTGCGCGGCCAGGGTCAGGTCGCCGGAGGCGAACCGGTGGTTCTCGAGGGCCTCGGCGGCTCCATCGGCGACCACGCCTGCGGTGACCACCCGCTCAGTCGACCCTTCGGAGCGTTTCGCGGAACCAGCGACCCCGCTCGACGTAGACGATGGCGTTGACCATGTTGGCGTCCTCGGCGACAACGCCCTCGCGGACAACCGCCGGAACGCCCAATGCCATCGAGAGCGGCGGCACGACCTGGCCGTTTCGTACCACGGCATTTGCCCCCACGATGGACCCCCGGCCCACCACCGCCTCGTGCAGGACGACAGCACCCACGCCCACCAGCGCCCGGTCCTCGATGGTGCAGCCCTCCAGGTGGCACAGGTGCCCCAGGGTGACGTCCGCTCCGACGATGGTAGGTAGGTGGCTCGTGCAGTGGAGCACGGCGTTGTCCTGCACCGACGTCCGGGCGCCGATGGTGATGCGGTTGTCGTCGGCCCGGATCACCGCATGGGGCCAGACGCTGGACTCCGGTCCGAGCACCACGTCGCCGATCACCACCGCCAGCGGGTGGACGTACGCCGTCGGGTCGATCTGGGGAACCCTGTCACCCAGGGCGTAGACGGCCATCAGCCCATCGGACGGTACTGGCCGTACCGGCCGCCGAGGAACACCAGGGGTGATCCTTCGTCGACGTATGAGAGGCCTGTGATCAGCCCCATTACGAAGAGGTGGTCACCGGCGCCTACCACCTCGTGGATCGAGCAGTCGATGGAGGCCAGGCATGACGGAATCGCCGGTGAGCCCGAAGCCGCCGGCACCCAGCCGGTCCCGTCCCACGGATCCCGACCCCTCCGGAAGAAGGCGTTGGCGAGGTCCTCCTGAGCGTCAGACAGCACGTTGATGCAGAACGAGCCGCTGGCCTGGATCCGGGGCCAGGTGTTCGAGTTCCTGCCCGGCAGGAACCCCACCAGCGGGGGTTCCATAGAAACGGAGACAAACGAGCCGATGACCATGGCCAGGGGCTCGTCACCGTCCATGCCGGTCACCAGGGTCACCCCGGTGGGATAGCGCCCCAGAACCTTGCGGTAGAGGTCACCATCGATCCCGCTGTCCACCTGAATCCCCGCTCCCCTTCGTGCATCCGATCGAGGTGGGACGCTAGCGGGGAGACCCGGCTCCGGTTGCGCCCGGGATCCGGGTCAGAAGGTGGTGACCGGTGCCGAGGCCGGGCTGAGTCGGACCGTTCGGCCCTCCATCGCAGCGGTGACCGAGCCGATGTCCAGGCCGACCGCCCGTTCGACGGCCGTAGCCAGAATCCTGTCGATGGTTCCGTCGCAGTGCGAAGGATCATGGTGGAAGAGCACCAGTTCCCGGACCGCCGACTGATGCGCCACCTCGAGGGCGTAGTCGACGGTGCAATGGCCCCAGTTGGACCGCTCGGCGAACTCCTCCGGAGTGAACTGTGCGTCGTGGATCAACAGGTCCACGCCGTCGGCGAGCTCCAGGACCGCCTCTGCCACCCTCCGTGGATCGTCAATGGGCTGCTGGTGATCGCTGACGTAGGCGACGCTCACCCCACCCCAGTCGATCCGGTAGCCGAACGTGGTCCCAACATGGGGAACCTCGCGGACCGTCACCCGGGCCGGCCCTACGTCAAACGAACCCGTCGAGGTGTCGTGAAAGGCGATCTCACCCGGCAGGTCGTGGATGCAGATCGGAAAGAAGGGTGGGTTCATGAACGTGTCGAAGGAGGCCGCCAACGACCTGCCCGCCTCGACCGGGCCGTGGACGTCCAGTCGGGAACCCTCAAGGTGCAGCGGCGGGAAGAACGGCAGGCCCTGGACGTGGTCCCAGTGCAGGTGGCTGAGCAGCGCCGTGCCGCGAAAGGGCACCTCGGTGCAAGGTTCGGCCACGCCGTAGAAGCGCAATCCAGTTCCGAGGTCCAGCAGGATCGGCTCCCCGCCGGGTACGTCGATGACCACGCAGGAGGTGTTGCCTCCATACCGGCGGTTGTCATCGCACGGGCAGGGGGTCGAACCCCGCACGCCGTAGAAGGTGACGTCCAGAGAATCGTCCATCGGAGGAACCAGAGAATCGCCCATCGACGGAAAAGGCTAGGCACACCGTCGGCCACCTCGACGGGGTTGTGACCGATCTCTCACCAGCGCCTACGGGCCGACACCGCACCGACCAGGAATGGGCGCGAGACTTCGGACATGGCAGCCGACGTGAGTACCGCGGGCATTTCCGACGGTTTCGTGGCGGTGGTCAAGGCCGAATGTTCGGCCTGCCAACTGGTGCAGCCGGTGCTGTCCGACCTCGCCACCCGCCTGGGCCTGACCGTCTACACCCAGGACGACCCGACATTCCCGGAGGTGGCCGACTGGGTCGTCGACGACGTGGACCTGGCCGTCAGCTGGCACCTGGACGTCGATGCCGTACCGACCCTCATCAGGATCGTGGACGGTGAGGAGGTCGCCAGGACCGCGGGTTGGGACCGCGAGAGGTGGGAGCACCTCACGGAACTTGACGGCCTCGGACCCGACCTACCCGTCTTCAAGCCCGGCTGAGGATCCCTGACAGTCGATCCCGGGCGGATCGACGAACTGAGGGCCCGCTACTCCAGATCCGGCCTGGCCTCCCGGCAAGTCCAGATCGGTGCCCTTGAGGACGAGGCCGAGGCCATGTACGACCGTGGCTGGTCGGACGGCCTCCCGCTGGTGCCACCCACCAAGGAGCGGGTGCTCCGGATGCTGGAGGGCACCTCCAGGGCTGGCGACGAGATCGTGGCGCTGATGCCACCGAACCTCGTCGAGTGCACGGTCGAGAAGGTGGCCGTCAATTCGGTGATGGCCGGTTGCCGCCCCGAATACCTCCCTGTCGTGCTGGCGGCCCTGGAGGCGGTCTGCACGGACGAGTTCAACATGCACGGGATCCTCGCCACGACCATGGGAGTGGGGCCGGTCCTGCTCGTCAATGGACCCATCGCCACCGAGATCGGCATGAACAGCGGCGTGAACGTCCTCGGCCACGGCAACCGGGCCAACGCCACCATCGGCCGTGCCGTGCAACTCGTAGTCCGCAACGTCGGTGGGGGCGCCCCGGGCGGCGTCGACCGGGCCACCCACGGGAGCATGTCCAAGCTCGGCTTCTGCTTCGCGGAGGACGAGGAGGGCTCCCCGTGGACCACCCTCGCGGAGGATCGGGGCTTCGACCGTTCCGTCGACGTCGTGACCGCGTTCTGTGGTGAAGGGCCCCGGATCCTGGTCGACCAGCAGAGCCGGTCAGCCGAGTCGCTGGTCCGGATGCTGGCCGAGGGCCTGCTCGCCAGCGTGTCCCCGCGGACCGTGATGGGCATGGACGGACTGCTGGTTCTGTCACCCGAGCACATGGCCCGGTTCAGCGATGCCGGTTGGGACCGCCCACGCTTCATGGAGGAGCTCGAAAAGTTCCTCATGGTGGAGACCGACGGGATCCTGGCAGGCGTCGGCGGAATCGAGGAGGGCCTGCCACCCGCCCTCGCTGGGCTCACCCTCCCCAAGTTCCGACCGGGCGGCCTCCTGGTCGTTCACGCCGGAGGACCGGCCGGCCTCTTCTCGGCCATCATCGGTGGCTGGGTGAACGGACAGATGGGCAGCGAACCGACCAGCAGGGAGATCATCCGATGACCGAACCGGTGACAGTTCTGGACCCGACATCCGAGGCCGCTCCCGGCCAGCGTTCCCTGAATCCACGACCGGCGGAGCTGGAGGGCCTGACGGTCGGGCTCCTGGACATCTCCAAGCCGAAGGGCGCCGTGTTCCTGGACCGCCTCGAGGAGCGGCTCACAACGCAGGGGGCGATGGTCCGTCGCTACGCCAAGCCCACCTTCACCAAGCCGGCCCCCGTCGACCTGCGCCACGAGATCGCCACGCAGTGCGACGCGGTGATCGAGGCACTGGCCGATTGAGGATCCTGCACGACGTGCAGTGTGCACGACATCGACGATCTGGAACGCCGAGGCCTGCCGGGGGTGTTCGTGGCGTCCGAGCCGTTCGCCGAGGCCGCCGAGACCCAGGCCCGGGCACTCGGCCTGGAGGTGGCGCGGGTCTTCGTGGCACACCCGATCCAGGACCGCACGGACGACGAGATGCGGTCCCTGGCCGACGAAGCCCTCGATGCCCTGACCCGCGCCCTGACAGGCGCATCAGCCCCCACGCAGTGACCATCAGGATCCTTCGGACCCACCAACCACTGCTAGCGTCACCCGCCGTGGCGAACGCACCTGACCTCTCGATCGAACTGCATCCGGTTGGTGGCGAGGCACGCCCGTTGTCGCAGTTCCTGACCACTTTTCCCCTTGCTGCGGTCGTCCTCGACCCGTTCACCCACGAGAGTTCCTGGCTGCTGGACACCGCCCATCGCATCCTGACCATCTTTCGCGAGGCCGACGTGCGGGTGGCCTTCCTGGTCGCCGGAGCCGGTGTCGACGGTGCTAGCCAGTTCCTGGGTCCGCTCACCGACCAGATCCTCACGCTGGCCGACCCGGACCGCTCCCTGATCCGGTCGCTGGGCCTCGAAACGCTGCCGGCGTTCGTGGCGATCCGCCAGAACGGGTCCATCATCGGAAGCGCCGAAGGCTGGGACCCCGAGACCTGGCGTCTGGCCGCCACGGAGCTGGCCGACATGACCAGCTGGTCACGACCAGAGATTCCCGCAGCCGGCGATCCGGCGCCCTACGCCGGAACCGCTGCGCTGGGCTGACCCGCCGGTCGACGTGCACATCCGCGTCGGCTTCGGCTTCGGAGGAGCGGCACGCCCTGACGACCACCAGACCTTCGGCCACCTGGTCGACGACCTTGAACTGTTGGGATTCGACTCCCTCTGGGTGAGCGAACGGGCCGGTGGTGCCACGCTGGACCCGATGGTCGCAATGGCCTATGCCGCCGGCAGGACCGAGCGGCTCAAGTTCGGACCAGCCGTCATGGTGCTGCCAGGCCGCAATCCCGTGCTCTGCGCCAAGGCGCTCGCCAGCCTGGACCGCATCTCCAACGGTCGGGCCCTGCCGGCATTCGGACTGGGCATCGCAGACAACGCCGAACAACAGGCCTTCGGAGTGAAGCGCTCGGAGAGGGCCGCATGGTTCGACGAGGCCCTACCGCTGATCCGTCGACTCTGGACAGAGGACGTGGTGGACCACCACGGCGAACGATTCAGCCTCGACGGCGTCAGGATCCTGCCGAAACCGGTACAGGACCCGTTCGAGGTGTGGTTGGGCGGACAAGCACCTTCAGAGCTCCGACGGTGCGGCAGGCTCGGGGACGGCTGGCTTCCGTCGTTCACCACTCCGGCGGCGGTCACCGACGGGATCCGTCTGGTATCGGAGACGGCCGCCGCTCACGGACGGTCCATCGACCCGGAGCACTTCGGCGCCCTCGTCCCGTTCGTCCACGGCGCCCTCCCGGAACGCTTCGCCCAGCGCCTACGTACCCGCCAGCCGGACGTCGATCCTGCCGACGTCGTGGCAAGCGGGATCCGTGGCCTGCGCTCCCGCCTCGAAGAGCTCGTCTCGGCAGGCGCCTCCAAGTTCGTGGCATTTCCGCTGGACGAACCGGACGACTGGCATGCCACCGTCGTCGAGGTTGCCGACGAACTGCTGCCGCTGCAAACCTGACCACGCTGGGAGACCGCCCGATGAGCCGACCCATCGCCGTAGCACCCGACAGTCGACCGATCATGTACGAGGCCATGTGCCGCGCTGTCTCGGCGGCGGGCGCCAAGCTGGTGGAACCCCGGGAGGCCGAGGGCCTGATTTGGGCCGACCCCGGGCGAACCGAGGAGTTCCCCGAGATCGTCGCCGACGCTGGGCGACTCTCGTGGATCCAACTCCCGTACGCCGGCATCGAGCCGTTCGCCCACCACCTGGACGACCGCTGGACGTGGACGTGCGGCAAGGGCGTCT
>CAJWFS010000019.1 GCA_913030665.1 uncultured Acidimicrobiaceae bacterium | reverse complement strand
CACGGTCCGGTCCAGCACGACGGTTCCGTACACGACGACCGGTCCTACGGCGACAATGAGGGTGGATCCGATCCTGCGGAATCCGACCACGCTGGAGCCCCTCCGGGTGATGGTGATCGGCGACAGCGTCACCTATGAGATCCAGCCGGGCCTGACAGCGGCGCTGCAGCACACCGGGCTTGTCGTGTCCGCCAACCGGACCCAGATGGGCTTCGGCCTCAGCCAGTGGCCGATCTTCCACTGGTGGGAGGTCTGGGAGCCGTTCCTGGAGGAGGTACGGCCCGAGGTGGTCGTAATTCAGACCGGCATCTGGGACGTCCAGGCCGTATACGGCGGAGAGAGGCGTCGCCCCCGACCCGATGACCCGGACTGGGAGGCCCAGTACGCCTTCCTTGTGGACGTCGCGCTCAACGTCCTGGCCGCAGACGGCGCTCACGTCTACTGGCTGACGATGCTGCCCTCTCCGGAGGTGGGGCAGCCCGAGCGACTGAACCGCCTGTTGACCGACCTGGCGGGCGACGACGACCGCATGTCGGTGGTCGACCTGACCCCTGGTTTCACCAACCCCGAGGGCCACTACGTCCAGCAGGTTGACCGCCACGGCGCTGTCTGGCCGATCCGCAAGGTCGACGGCATCCACATCTGCCGTGAGGGTGCCGAGGTGGCCGCCACGATCACAGCGGCTGCGATCCTCGCTGATGCGGGCCTGGGCCTAGTAGCAGGGTGGGAGAAGGATCCCTGGCGGTCGGACCCTCTCTACGAGGTGGATCCCTGCGAGGACCCGGTGCCGGTCGGCTGACCCACCGGACACGGCCAATCCTGCGGGCCGGTCGGGCTACCGTCATGACATGGATGCATTCATGGTGCACAGGCACCGGGACGTACAGGGTGGAACAGCCCGGGCAGCGGTGTTTGGCGTCAGCGATGGGTTGATCTCCAACGTGGCGCTGATCCTGGGCATCGCCGGGGCCGGCACCGATCCGTCGTTCGTCCGCCTGGCCGGTGTCTCCGGCCTGCTGGCAGGCGCCATCTCGATGGCAGCCGGAGAGTTCGTTTCGTTGAAGGCCCAGGCCGAACTGGTGGAGCGCGAGCTGGAGATCGAACGGATCTCGATCGCCGAGAACCCGGAGGCCGAGCTGGCCGAGCTCTCGGCCATCTACGTGGCCCGAGGGCTCGACCCGGACCAAGCCCAGAGAGTGGCCGCAGAGCTCATGTCTGATCCGGAGGTCGCCCTGGAGGTCCATGCCCGAGAGGAGTTGGGCGTTGACCCCAACCAGTTGGGTAACCCGGCGGCGGCGGCGGTGGCCAGTTTTTTGGCGTTCGCCATCGGAGCGTTCGTGCCGCTGGTCCCGTGGCTAGTCGGCTCGGGGACCAGCGCAGTTTGGGCTTCGGCCATTTCGGGTGTCGGGGCCGCCGCCCTGGTGGGGGGCGTGCTGGCCATGTTGACCGAACGTTCCGTCGTGCGGACGGTGGTCCGCCAGCTGGTGGTGGCTGGTGGTGCCTGCGTCGCCACCTATGTGATCGGCGGCCTTGTGGGAGCCTCCGTGGTTTGAGTCTGGCCGGATACCGGGTCAGGCTCCCGGCCTCCGTGTACTCAAGACTCCAGAACGGGACGTAGCAACTCCACCCACCGTTGGTGTCCCGCGCCGTTGGGGTGCAGGCCGTCGTCGGTCATGGTCGGTTCCAACCTCTCGTCGGAACCGGCGAAGTGCACGGTCAGGTCCAGGAACTCGACATCGCGCTCACCGCACACCCGTGCCAGAGCCGCGTTGAGTGGTGCCACGAGCGTGTTGTAGCGGTCGCTTCTGGGAAGAACCGCATGGAGCACGACTCTGGTCCCGGGCGCCGTGGCCGAGATCCGGTCCAGGATCAGGCAGGTGTTGCGGACTGTCTGGGCGTGTGCCACCCCGAACTCCAGGTCGTTCGTCCCGATCATGATGACCACCACCTCCGGTGGTCCTGTGAGCGAGTCGTCGAGGCGTTCCAGGAGGTCCGCTGTGGTGTCCCACGCTATGCCGCGGTTGCGGGCCCGTCGGTCCGGAAGGGCTGTCGTCCAGTCGCCATCGGCGGTGATGCTGTCGCCGAGCATGACCGTGTCTCCGGCTTCGACCGGAAACGCGCTGTGGACCGACCTGGTCCGGGAACGACCACCAGCCGCTATGGCCCGGGTGATCCGCCGGGCGCCCAGATGGGTGTCGAATGCCGCCCAGCCGCCCATTACGGCGAGAGCTACGAGCAGCAGGCGGGCACGCCGTCCGTCCCGAGTCCGGTTGTTCACCGGGTCCTCCGATCTGAATGCTGCGACCTTCCGGCGGGTCCGGTCACGTGGGGTCCGCCGGCTCGACGTAGATGGGTCCCGCCGACGGCACTACCTGCCTGACGCGTTCCTCCACCACGTCCACCGTCGCCGTCACCCCGGCAACATCGAGGCCGGGGTCGAAAACCACCCTCGCCCCCACGAGGATCTCGTCGGGACCCAGGTGCTGGGTCCGCAGGTGGACGAGGGAGACCACCCCGGGGGTGGTGGCGATGGCCTCGATGATGGCCGAACGGTCGGCCTCGCCTGCAGACTCGCCTACCAGGAGGCTTTTCATCTCGCGCGCCAGCACAATTGCGATGGCGCCGAGGAGGATGCCGATGAGGATGGTGCCCACGCCGTCCCAGCGGGGTTCTCCGGTGGCAGAGGAGAGCCCGATTGCCGTCAGGGCTATGACCAGGCCGAGTAGGGCACCGGCATCCTCGAGGAGGATCACGGCCAGTTCCGGGTTCCGGGTCCGGATGACGAACTCTCGCCAGGTGAGGTCGCCGCGCTCGGGTATCGCAACGACTACAGCAGTCCGGAGCGCCCATGTCTCGAGGAGGACGGCGAAGACGAGGATCGCCACTCCCCAGCCCACCTCCTCCAGGTGGTGGGGCTGGCGGACCTTCCTGATGCCTTCGAACACTGCGAAGGCGGCACCCACCGAGAACAGCACGAGAGCGACCACGAAGGACCAGAAGTAGCGCTCCCTCCCGAAGCCGAACGGATGGGTGGCGGTCGGGGCACGGCGGGAGCGACGGCCCCCCAGGAGCAGGAGCAACTGGTTGGAGACGTCGGCAACCGAGTGGATGCTCTCGGCCAGCATCGCCGACGACCGCGTCACCAGGAAGCCCAGGAACTTGGCCACGGCGATGCCGGTGTTGGCCAGCAGGGCAGTGAGGATTGCCCGGGTACCACCGGATGCAGCCATGGCACCTCCTGCCTGCGCACTCGACACGGCCCGTTGGGCCTTTCGGTCGATGAGAAGCGTAGTGTCGGTCTCCACCGCGGATGCGGCCGACACCACGGCCGACTACGCATCCACGGGTACCCGTCCCGTATGGAGGACCGAGATGACGACCGTTTTCGCAAGCCCTGACGAGCTCCCCGGTGCCGTGGGCACCCACCTGGGATACGGCGGCTGGATAACTGTCGACCAGGATCGGATCGACCTGTTTGCCGAGGCGACTGGCGACCACCAGTGGATCCATGTGGATCCGGAGAGGGCGGCAGCGGGTCCCTTCGGAGCCACCATCGCCCACGGCTACTTGACGCTGGCTCTGACAAACCAGATGCTGCCCGAACTCGTTCGGGTGGATGGAATCTCGATGGGTATCAACTACGGCACGAACAAGGTCCGCTTCCCATCGCCGGTCGTGGTCGACTCCCGGGTCCGTGGTGGCGCCGAGCTGGTCCAGGTCGACGAGGTCGTCGGCGGGTACCAGGCGGTGATCCGGATAACCGTGGAGGTGGAGGGCTCCGACCGGCCGGCCTGCGTAGTGGACAGCGTCAGCCGGTTCCTTCGCTGACCGGTACCCGCTGGATGAACCTGCCCGCCGGCCGGCGGTAGCATCGACCGGTGGCAAAGCGGAAGCGCCGACAGGCACCCATCGCCCCCCGTTCGGAACCACCCATCCGTCCCGGGCTGCTCAGCCCTACCCGGGTCGTGCCGCCGTCCATCGGTAGGCCCCCGTACGCCGTGTCCGGCGATCCGGGACCGTCCTCCTCATCTTCGGTCCGGACCGAAGATGAGATCAGGAGGATGCGTTTCGCCGGTCGGGCCGCGGCTGAGATCCTGCTCGAGGTGGGACCACACGTGGCGCCCGGCGTGACCACCGACAACCTGGACGAGATCGTCCACGAGGCGACCATCGCACGCGGTGGCTATCCCAGCCCTTTGAACTACCGCGGCTACCCGAAGTCTGTCTGCACCTCGGTGAACGAGGTGATCTGCCATGGCATTCCCGACAGTAGGGCGCTGGCCGACGGCGACATCGTGAACATCGACGTCACCATCTTCCTGGACGGCGTCCACGGGGACACCTCCGTGACCCTTCCGGTGGGGGAGGTCACTGACCACGACCGGCACCTGATCGTCGAGACACGCGTGGCCCTGGCCGAGGGAATCGCAGCGGCCGGTCCGGGTCGACCGATCCATGCCATTGGCCGGGCCATCCAGAAGCACGCCAATCGCCACGGCCTCGGCGTCGTCCGGGAGTTCATCGGCCACGGCATCGGTACCGAGTTCCACAGCGGCCTCCAGATTCCGCACTACTACGATCCCCGCGCCCAGACGGTCCTGGTGCCGGGGATGACCTTCACCGTGGAGCCCATGCTGACCCTCGGGGATCCCGCATGTGGGATGTGGGATGACGACTGGACCGCGGTGACCCTGGACGGTCGTCGTACGGCGCAGTACGAGCACACCCTTTTGGTGACCGAGGACGGGATCGAGGTGCTGACGGTCACGGCCGACGGCATGGCCCCGGCCGACGTGTTCGCCCTGGCGATGCCTGCCTGAAAAGGGCCTACCGGCCAGGCGTGCGGGTGTTTCTCGCCGGCCGGGAATCAGTTCCTCCAGGTGGCGGTCTTCTTCCGGGCCAGGGCCACCCACGTGGTGCCCGGCGAGAGCCGTATCTCCTCGCCGTCGGCGGAGAAGGTGGCCGGGAGTGAGGCATCGGGCCTGCTCCATTCGCCCACGACGACCTGGCCGGCCGTGAACACCCAGGCTTCCCCGGATCCGGTGGTCCGTGCCTCCGGCGAGCGGTTGTCGGCCTTGCTCCAGCCATAGGACACGAACTGCACGACCACGTTGGCGGGAGCTACCCGTGTCCCCTTGTCGTCGACGTGCGGGTTTCCTCCGTGGGTACGGGCCCAGCCGGTGCCGTTCCAGTTGTAGTCGACCTCGGTCAGGCCGAAGTCGATGCTGACACCGGTGGCCGGCCCGGCAGCGGGGTGGAGGGCCTGTTCCGGATAGCGGTATGCGAACGGTGCCGGCGGGACCGCAGTGCGTCCGGGATGGTGTGCCCAGAGGCCGTCGGTGGATGTGTAGAGGTTGTGCGGTGGGCGGCGGCTCCTGTTCCTCCAGTACTCGTCGGGCAGGGCGTCGTAGCCGACGTCGACCATCGTGGAGGCCGCCAGCTCATTCTTGGTGCCCCTGTTGGCACCCGAGTAGGCCAGCAGGGGGTGGTCGAAACCGGTCAGCAGGGGTGGGTCGGAGGTCCGGGCCGAACGGACGGGGCCGACTACGTCGGCCGACGTGGATTGGAACAAGGCGACCAGTCGTGTGACGCCGCCCTCCACGATCTCCTCGTACACGACGTCGGCGGCGTTCACGCCCGACTGGGGGTGGGCCCGGGTTACGTTGTCGATCTTGATTGCGAGGGCCGGACGGTCGACGTCGGTTCCCTGCGTTCCCGTCCACCTGCGGGTGACGGCGAGTAGCTCAAGGCGGAGTATCTCCGCCTCGTAGCCGGCAATGGCGGTCCGGGCGTCATCGATGGCAGTCCGGGCGTCATCGATGGCGGTCCGGGCGTCCACGATGGCGACCCGGATGGGGGGCTTCGCGTCCCTCGTCCCGGACAGGGCATCCATGGCCTCCTGCCGCCTTCCCTCGGCCTCTTCGGCGAGGGCCCTGAGGCCTCGCACGGCATCTGCCGACAGCCGCAGCTCGGCATCGATGAGGTCCAGTCGGCGTCTCGACTCGTCGATCACGGATTCGTAGAGCATCCGGTCGCGTACGCCATCCAGGGAGTCGGCCGCCAGTTGGGCCGACTGGGTCAGCACGGCATTCATGCGCTCGTCGTTCCTCAGGTAGGTGTCGATGGCCATGGTCTGGTGGAGCCTCGCAGGCTCGCTGCGCGACGCCAGGACCTGGATGAACCGGTCGGCGAGCAGCTCCAGGCGGACGGGGAGGACCCTGAGTTCGGTGTCCTCGGTGCTGATGGCCAAATCGTTGTCGATCATCTGGTGGTCCAGCGCCACCAGGTCGTCCTCGAATCCGGAGATGCTGTCGTGCTGCCCCGTGATGAGGTCGTGCTGCCCCGTGATGAGGTCAAGTTTCTCCTCGATGTCGGTACGTATCAGGGCTATCTCAGCGTCGTAGGAGCCGGCGATGACCGGGGCGGCGGCCACGACGAGCAGCAGCATGGTCAACGGTAGGGCCATCCGAATGCTGCGTCGACGAAGGAGGCTCACGGCGCCGAGCGTAGAGGTCTGCATGGCGACGGTCGGGGCACCCCCGCCGGCACGTCAGCGGGCCTGGCAGGTCGGGCACCAGGTGGTGGTGCGCTGGTCAATGGATCGGGAGGTGAGCAGGTCGCCGCAGGACCTGCAGGGTTGCCCTGACCGCCCGTAGCAGTCGAGGCGGTGCTGGTTTCGACCCGATCCACCGTCCGGCGTCCGGTAGTCGCGCAGGGTGGTGCCGCCGTGGTCCAGGGCCTCGCCTAGCACCTCGCGTAGGTGTACCAGGAGTCGTTCCGAGCGTTCCGGTCCCAGACGCCTGGCGCCCGGGTGGATTCCAGACCGCCAGAGGGCCTCGTCGGCGTAGATGTTGCCGATTCCGGCTATGGGCCGCTGCGACAGGAGCTTGGTCTTGATCCGGCGACTGCTGGTGGCGAGCGACTGATGGAAGGTGGTGCCGGTCAGCGCTGGATCGAACGGCTCGGGACCCAGGTCCCGGAGGGTCGGCAGGGACCGGTGGTCGCCCCAGGGCACCACGACCGTCCGACCGAATCGTCGGACGTCTCGGAACCAGAGGTGACGGCCGTCCTCCAACATCCACCAGGCCCGGGAGTAGTCGTCGCTAGGCGGTTCTGGGTCCACGAAGAGGGCGCCGGTCATTCCCAGGTGGACTACCAGTTCCCGTCGGCCGCCAGGGCCCGGAGCGAGCGACTCGAGGCCGAACAGCAGGTACTTGCCGCGACGCGAGACACCGGATATCCGGTGGCCGACTGCGTCGGGTGCCGATGCGAACTTCGCCGAGGGATGGGACCAGCCATCCAGGATCGCCATGCCCGACACCAGGGGCTGGATCTGGCGCCGAACCGTCTCGACCTCCGGGAGCTCGGGCACCATCGAAGCGTAATGGCCCACCCGATTGCGCCGATGGTGCCGACCGGGCCTGGCAGCGTGTCATCGACTACCCGGACCACCGGTGGCGGTCGGTTAGGTTGCTCGGATGGTCGCAGTGGCCGTGGTGAACCAGAAGGGCGGGGTCGGCAAGACCACCGTCGTGCTCGGCCTGGCCTCGGCGGCCTCGGCCGGCGGCGTCGCGACGCTGGTCGTGGACCTGGACCCGCAGGGCAATGCAACGACAGGTCTCGGCGTGTTCGAGTCCGGGCCGGGCATCGAGCAGGTGCTGACGGAGGACAACCCCGGTGGTCTGGCAGCTGTGGTGCGCGAGAGTGCATGGTCAGACGATGTCGGGCCTCCACCGCGTCTGCTGCCGTCGTCGCCAGGCCTGGCGGTCCTCGAGCCACAACTCGCCTCCGATCCGTTGGGGGCCCAGGGCCGTCTGGCCTTGGCCCTCGGGAATGGAGCCGGATCCGACCACCCGCTGGTGCTGATCGACTGCCCCCCATCGTTGGGGTTGCTCACCGTCAATGCCCTCTTCGCCGCGGACCTGGTGCTCGTCGTAACCGAGCCCGGAGCCTGGGCCGTGGACGGTGTGGCCCGCATGTTCCAGACCATCGAGCGGATACGTCTCCGACGCAGCGACGGGAAGCCCGGGGTGGCGGGAATCGTCGTGAACCGCCTGGGTCGGACGCGTGACGGCCGCTACTGGAACGAACAACTGGAGGAGGCCTACCCGGGTCGGTGCCTGCCTCCCGTCCGCCTGAGGGCCGCCGTCGCGGAGGCGGCGGCACATTCGCTGCCCATACATGCCCTGGGCCGCCGTCCGGGTGCCGCCGAGGCGGCCGCCGAGTTCGAGGTCCTGTTGGACCGGATCCCGTGGTCGGACTCCCGGTCGCGGGCCGGTTCCGTGTCGCCGATCCCGGGGAGTCCTGCCTGATGACCGCATATGACCCACAGGCCCGACGGGCCCGCCCCTCGCCGTCGGATGAAAGCCCGGTGGATGGCCTGCTCGAGTCTCTGCCGGCGTCCGATGACGTGGCCCATGAAAACGGTATGGCCACAGGACCCGAGGAGTTGAGGCCGTTCGAGGCCCCACAGGTGGAGATGACCGACGAGCGTGCCGACCTGCTGCACCGTCTCGGGGTGCTGGGTGCTGTGGTGGCGTTGGTCATGGCCCTGCTGCTCTGGCGACGACGCCGGACTGGCTGAACGCCGGCGGTCAGAGGCCGAGCAACGCCCTGGCGGGAGCGTCCTGGCGCATCCGGCCGCTGGCGACCCGTTGTTCCACCTCGAGGCGTCCCTCGTCACAGCGGTTGACGTAGGGACACCATCCACACAGTGGACCGGTGCAGGGCTCGAACCGGTCGCCTGCGCAGGCTTCGCCGACCTGGTGCCAGGTGTCGGAAAATCGTTCGGTGGTGGCACCGAGTGAGTCCTCGGTTACGGAGGTTTCGAGGATCTCGCTACCCAGGTAGAGCAGTCGGGCGCGGTCGGGCCGTTCCCCAGAACTGTCCTCCACCGCAGCGGCGTAGAGCAGGACCTGGTCCAGCGACTTCGACCGGTCGCGTTCCCGGGGCGCCTTGCCCGACTTGTAGTCGGTTATGACGAGGCCATCGGCCTCGGCGTCCAACCTGTCCACGATGCCGAAGAACGGGACGCCGTCCAGGTTGGCCGAGACCTTCTGCTCAGTGGCTCGGACCTCCACATCGGCGGGATCCTCGAGCGACCAGAGTCCCTGGATGGCGGTCCAGGCTCGCCATCGGAAATCCCGTCGGGACGCGTCGTCGAGTTGCAGGGCCTGGAAGTCGAGGCTCTCGGCTGTCTCCGGCCAGACCTGTCTGGCCAGTTCCCTGGCCCGTTCGATGGTGCGTTCCGGCGCCGGATCGCCGCACAGCAGCTCCAGCACGCGGTGGGCGAAGGTGCCCAACAGGGCCGGCTCGCCCGGTGGGTCGGGGAGCTTCTGGACGTAACGGAATCGCCAGCGGCGCGGACACTGGCGGTAGGTGCCGGCCGACGATGGTGAGAAGCTGCGGGGCAGGTCGGGCATGGCGGTCCTCCTAGACGTCCAGGGCTGCAGGGTCCAGCAGTGCGCTGTTGGCGATCAGGTATTCACGGCGCCCGGCTACGTCGGCTCCCATGAGGGTCTCGAAGAGTTTCGCGGCGCGGCCTGCAGCGGCGCCGTCATCCATCGTCAGCCTGCGGAGGATGCGGGTCTCGGGGTCCAGCGCACACTCGGCCAGTTCCTCGACGTTCATCTCGCCCAGGCCCTTGAACCGGTTCCACCTCAGGTTCTCCGCCTTGCGCCCGCCCTTGGTCAACCTCGCCGTGATCTCGTCACGTTCCTCGTCGGAGAAGGCCCGGTGGACCGTGTCACCCAGGCGACATGAGTAGAGGGGTGGTTGGGCGACATAGACACGACCTGCCTCGAGCAGGGGACGCATGTACTCGTGGATCAGCGTCAGGAGCAGGCAGCGGATGTGGCTGCCGTCGACGTCGGCGTCGCACAGGATCACGATCCGTCCGTACCGTGCGGACTCCAGGTCGAAGTCCCTGCCGGAGCCTGCGCCTATGGCCGTGAACAGGGCCTGGGCCTCGGCGTTGTCCATTACCTGTTTCATGGTCGCCTTGCCGGCGTTCACCACCTTGCCGCGCAGCGGGAGGATGGCCATGTACTCGGCGTCACGGCCCGCCTTGGCAGGCCCGGCGGCCGAGTCGCCCTCGACGATGATCAGCTCCGAGTCCGGGCCGTGCGTGCGGCAGTCGGCCAGCTTGTCGGGCATTCCGGTGGAGCCCATGCTGGCGGCCCTGCGGCGTGTCTCCAGCATCTGCCTGGAGCTGACCCTGTTGATGACGGCGTTGGACAGCTTCTCCCGAACGGCTGTCACGTGCGTCCGGGGGCCGCTGGCGGTGAACCAGTCGGTGAGGCCCCGCTTGACCACGTCGTAGACGATCTTCTCTATGGCGGGCGTACCCAACTCCTGCTTGGTCTGGCCACGGAACTGTGGTTCGGGGAACACCACCTTGCAGGCGGCCACGAGGCCCTCCTGGACGTCCTCCTTGATGGCTCGGTGCTTGTTGTCCCTGGCCAACTTCGCCAACTTGCGGGTGTCCTTCAACAGGACGTCGTTCACGGCCCGGGTGAGGGCGCGGTCGAATCCGGCCGTATGGGTGCCGCCATGGCTGGTGGGAATGGTGTTTACGAAGGACTCCACCCTCGTCTCGTATCCCTTAACCCAGCGGAGGGCCACTTCGACGGTGCACTCCCGTTGGACGTCGCTCATCTTTCCGTTCACCGGTACCCGCTCGGTGAAGGTGTCGATGCCCGACAGGGTTATGACCTCACAGGCGTTACCACCCGATGAGAGGTGGTCTACGAGGTCGGCCAGGCCTCCACGGGACACGAACTCGAATGGTTCGGCCGAGCCTCCGGACCGCTTGTCGACCACGTGGATCTTGACGCCGGGAACCAGGAAGCAGGCCTGCACGACGCGGTCCTGGACCTGGACGACGTCGAAGCGCGCTTCCGAGTCGAAGATGTCGCGGTCTGACCAGAAGCGGATCCGGGTGCCCGTCTTGTTCT
Source organism: uncultured Acidimicrobiaceae bacterium (assembly GCA_913030665.1). Taxonomy (GTDB): domain Bacteria; phylum Actinomycetota; class Acidimicrobiia; order Acidimicrobiales; family MedAcidi-G1; genus UBA9410. Next base: position 13,394 of record CAJWFS010000019.1, on the reverse strand, counting down.
TGGAGATCCGCTTAACCTTCTCCAGATGGTGGCCGGCGGTGAACGTCGATCCTGAGAACTGGCCGGCCACCCGTTCGTTGAAGCCCAGCTCGTGGGTGTGGCCGTCACGGTCCACCTGGGCGACCAGCCTGGTGGAAAGGGCGTTGACGACCGATGCCCCGACCCCGTGCAGCCCGCCGGAAGCCCCATAGGCGCTACCACCGAACTTGCCGCCGGCGTGGAGCTCGGTGAGTACGACCTCCAGTGCGGAGACCTTTCGCTTGGCGTGCCGGTCGATCGGGATGCCGCGGCCGTTGTCGGCCACCTCGACGGAGTTGTCGCGGTGCAACGTGATATCGATGCGATCGGCGAAGCCGGCTGCTGCCTCGTCGACGGCGTTGTCGAGGAGCTCCCAGACAAGGTGCATGAGTCCCTGCGAACCCGTGCCACCGATGTACATTCCCGGTCGCTTCCGTACCGCCTCAAGGCCTTCCAGTGTCTGGATGGCGTCGGCGTCGTAACCCTTGCCGGACCCGCGTGTCGCCGCAGCAGACTTCCTGCCACCGGAGCTGCGGGTCGCCGCGTCAGGCATGGTCACCACCTGGCCGAGCCGATGGCGAGGATCTGTCGTTCAGAGGCGCTGCTGACCAGGTCCCGCCTGGTGGATTCCAGCATCAGGGGCACGGGGACCGGATCCGGCTTCCGGGGGTCCTCGTCGGTTCCCATGATGGCGAGCAGGCCAATGGGCGGCCCCACATGGGCTGCCAAGATGGATGACCCGTCCGCCAGCTTCGAGACCCTGACGCCTATTCCGCCCCGACCCCGGGATTCCAGTTCGGAGGTCGGGGTGGCCTTCACCCCGCCGGTGTCGGTCACCGTGATCAGGGCGTCGCCGTCGAGGATGGCTGCCGCGCCGACGACGACCGCTCCACCCTTCAACTTCATGCCGGCGACACCCGCGGCCCCTCGGCCCTGGACGCTGACGGAGTCGACCGGCGTGCGAAGCGCCTGGCCGTCCGAGGCGACGATGACGAGGTCCACGCCGTCGGGGGCGGTGAAGGCCGCCACGACGCGGTCGCCGGCCCGGAGCTTCAGCAACTGCTTGCCGTTCTTGGTCGCCCGCACCTCGTCGAGGGTGAGCCGCTTGGCCACGCCGTTGGCCGTGACCACGACGAGGTGCTCGGCGCCTTCGGCGACCACCGTGTGGATGACCTCGCCACGATTGGTGCCGAACGCCTGGGCGGCTCCGGCGCCGCGGACACGTCCGGCGCCGTCGGCCAGTTCGGCGGCGACCACCTGTAGGGCGCGACCGTCGGAGGTGATCGCGCTGACGGTGGCCGTGGTACGGGTGAGCAGCGAGGCGACGAGCACGTCGTGTCGACCCGGCGTGGCCCGCTTGACGCCGTCCACGGGCAGTCGCCCGACCTGGCCGGACGTGGACAGGGTGACCACGCAGGCCTCGTCGGTCACGTCGTCGGTGGCTGCCACGGAGTCGAACACCGGGAGGTCGTCAGGGTGGATGATCTCGGTCCTGCGGGGTCGCCCGAAGGACTCCACGGCTTCGGCCAGTTCGGCCAGTACCAGCGTCCGCTGTCGCCTCTCGGATCCGAGGAGCGTCGTGAAGCCACGGATGGATGCCTCCAGGTCGTCCCGTTCGTCGAGCAGTCGACGGGTCTCCAGCGCGGTCAACCTCTTCAGGGGCATGTCGAGGATGTGGTCGGTCTGGATGCGGCTGAGTTCGAATCGCTCCATGAGGCCGATGCGCGCCGCTGCCGCGTCCTCGGAGCCGCGGATGATGGCGACGACCTCGTCGATGGCGTCCAACGCCGTGAGGAGGCCTGCGACGAGGTGGAGTCGTTCCTCGGCCCTGGCCAGCCTGTGTTGGGTGCGGCGCACCACGACGTCCAGGCGGTGGTCGATGTAGTGGCGACACATCTCGTGGATGCCGAGTGTTCGGGGTTCGCCATCGACCAGAACGACGTTGTTGATGCCGAACGTCTCCTCCAGAGGCGTCAACCTGTAGAGCTCTCCGAGGACGGCCTGCGGGTTGTGGCCGGGCTTTACCGTCACCTGGATGCGTAGCCCGGTGTGGCGGTCCGAGAGGTTCTTGAAGTCGGCGATTCCGGTCACCCGGCCCGATTCGTTCAACTCCTTCAGCTTGGAGATCACCCGCTCAGGCCCGACGAGGTACGGGAGCTCGGTCACCACGATTGCCTGACGGCCTCGACCGACGTCCTCCACGTGTGCACGGGCCCTCACGCGGATGGTTCCCCGACCGGTCGCGTAGGCCTCTCGGATGCCGTCGTCCACCACGATGCCGCCGCTTGGGAAGTCGGGCCCGGGTAGTACTGCCAGCATCTCGTCGATGGTGGGCTTCGGCCGCCGATTGTTCATCGTGAGCGTTATGGCAGCGTGAACCTCCGCCAGGTTGTGCGTGGGCATGTTCGTCGCCATGCCCACGGCGATCCCCGTGGTGCCGTTGAGCAGGAGGTTGGGCAGCAGGGCCGGCAGGTAGACGGGCTCGACCGCCTCACCGTCGTAGGTGGCCCGGAACTCGACGGTGTCCTCGTCGAGTTCTCCGACCATTGCCATGGCGGCGTCGGTCAGTCGGCATTCGGTGTAGCGAGAAGCTGCAGGCGGGTCGTCCAGCGAGCCGAAGTTGCCTTGGGGATCGATCAGGGTCATGCCCCTGGAGAACGGCTGGGCCATACGTGCGAGGGCGTCGTAAATGGCGGCGTCTCCGTGGGGGTGGTAGCGGCCCATGGTGTCACCGACCACCCTGGCGCTCTTCCTGTGGGGGGTGTCGGGCCGGATTCCCATTCGGAGCATCGAGTAGAGGATCCGCCTCTGGACAGGCTTCAGGCCGTCGCGCACGTCGGGGATCGCCCGAGCGGTGATCACCGAGAGCGAGTAGGCGAGGAACGACTCCTTGAGTTCGTCGGCGACCGAGACGTCGACCACGTCACGGGCGAAGGACTGGTCATCGGGGAGGAGCTTCTGCTGCTTGCTCATGGGGCTGGATGGTCGCCTGTCGTCCGGTCAGTCGTCGTCCGACGAGCATGGCGCACGGGTGCGACAGCGCCCGCCGGGTCCTCGTGAGGACCGTACTTCGGGGTATCAGTCCCGCCGCGGCATGGCCGGGCGGGGTCCGTCGGCGACGGTGTCAGTCGCGGAAGCGGCAGCGCGAAACGCCGGTCACCAGCTCGTCCAGCGCATCCAGCAGGGCGGTTCCACCCACCGACCGGAGTCGCGCCGAGTCGCCTGCCGACCATGGAAGGTCGATGGACTCGGGCACCAGCCCGGCCTGCATCCAGGTCTGGCCCACCATGCGAAGGGCCTGATCCACCCCGGGGTCGCCACAGGTGACCAGGATGTCGCCCGCCTTGACCGGGTCGAGGCCCTGTGGCCCCTCCGCCCTGGTGATCAGCGTGCCGAGCCGAAAGCGGAGGGCTTCCGTGGCGATCCGGGCATGGTTCATCACCACTGAAATTACCCGTCAGGACACCGGCATCTGGGGATCCCCATCAGGGTGGTCCCGCTGGCGGAGATCCGGACAGCAGTCGCCCGGACAGGTGTCCGGTCTGATGCCGAGGGCTCCGACACCCCTCCTGGGCCCGCCTGCAGGCCCATCGAGGCGCTCCACCGCCAGGTCGACCACCATGGATGCGAAGCGCGGGTCGTCATCGACGGCCGCTGCGCGGGCGAACGCCACGCCCACGCCCTCGGCGCGGCGTGAGGCGTCGGTGTCCAGGTCCCAGGTGATCTCGAAGTTCTCGACCGGGAACCCGATCGGCGAGATGGCGACAGCGTCCACGCCGTCTGCCGCGAGTACCTCGATCCGGTCCGCCACGTCGGGTTCCAGCCAGGGGACCCGGGGTGAACCGGTCCTCGACTGCCACACGACCTCGTGGGGGTGATGGCCGGCGGGATCCACCAGGGCGGCCACCAGCTTTGCTGCCTCGCGGACCTGGGCCACGTAGTCACATGTATCGGCAAGGGCGGTCGGGATGCTGTGGGCGCTGAAGAGCAGGTGGGCCCGGTCCCGGCGGTCCTCCGGCAGGCGCGCCAGGGCGTCCGATAGCCGGTCGGCGGCCGGTTCCAGAAGGCCCGGGTGGTCGTGGTGGCGTCGGATCATGTCGATGGCCGGTGCGCCGTCACCTGTGGTCGAACAGGCTGCCACCAGGTCCTCGCCGTACTGCCTGCAGGTGCTGTAGGACGCATATGGCGTTGCGGTCCACGCCAGGGCCCGTTCCACCCCGGCACCAGCCATCTCCGCTACGGCATCGGCCAGCAGAGGAGCGGCGTTCCGGTTTCCCCAGAAGACCGGGAGGTCGATGTCGCGGGCAGCCAGTTCCGCCCTGACCGCCGACAGCAGGGCCCGCATCCTCGCGTTCAGCGGCGATCGCCCACACACCGACAGGTAGCGGTCGGCCACCTCGGAGAGGCGGTCGGGAGGAATGGAACGCCCCGCGGTCACCCGCTCCAGGAACGGCTCGACGTCAGCGGGCTGCTCGGGACCCCCGAAGGCGACCAGGAGGAGAGCGTCGTAAGGGCCGTTCATCGTGGTGCGACGTTCCGGTGCGCCTCCGGGTCCGGTCCCCTCAGCCCTGCACGGAGAAGTGGGAGAGGTCCTCGTCCAGGCCCGCCCGGATGGCGTCGGCGATCGCCCCCCGAGATGTCACCCGGGTGCGCTTCAGGCCGCCACGGCTCACGCCGCTGAGGGTCTGGGCGTGCTCGACGGCGGCATCGACCACCGCCTCGGCGTCGACGACCTGGTCCAGAAAGCCGGCGTCGGTCGCTCCCTCCGGGTCGTACATCCGTCCCAGGAACACCTGTGAGAGGTGCCGCTTCGAGATCCGGTCCCTGGCCAGTTCCGTTGCGAAGAACGGCAGCGGCATGCCGATGGTCAGTTCCGGGAGGCCGATCCTGAAGTCTCCGGCGGCGCCGATGCGCAGGTCGGTGGACATGAGGATGATGGAACCCGCCGCGATTGCGTGTCCGGTGCATGCCGCCACCACGGGACGTGGGAATAGATAGGTGCGGAGGAAGAGGTCGACGCCGGCACTCAGCATCCTGCGGGCCTCGTCAGCGCCGGCCTGCATTGCCTTGAGGTCGAATCCCGCCGAGAACCGTCCGGGTCGGCCTGCCAGGACCACGGCTTCGGCTCCTGCGGCCTCCACCTCGTCCAGGGCGGCGAGCAGGGCCGCTATCGCCACGTGGCCCAGGGCGTTGGCCTTGCCGTCGTCCAGGTGGATGATCGCCACGTCGCCGTCCCGGCGGATGGTGACGGGCGATGTGGCGGATCCGGTGTCGTCCATGGCTGGAGAACCTATCGCCGGCACGTCGGGAGGGTCGAAGTGCGGGCCGGTGGCGCCGCTACCATGGGACCATGAGCGAACAGACAGTCCTGGAACACGACGGGGAGACCGCTGAGCCGGTCATCTCCGTAACCGACGCCGCACTGGCCAAGGTCCTCGAGGTCCGCGACAACGAGGACGATCCCACCGGACTGGCCCTTCATATCGACGTGACCGGGGTGTCCGGGGTGGACTACGTGTACGACCTGGCGTTCACCCCTGTTGACGAGCTCCCGTCGGACAGCCACCGCTGGGAAGTCGGCAACCTGCAGATGGCCGTGGGTGGGGAGAGTTGTTCCAAGCTGGCGGGTGCCACCCTCGACCTGCCGAGCAACCCGGCCCAGGGGGGCCTGATCATCCGGAACCCGAACCGTCCGAACCCGTTGGGCGACGTCGGCGAGCTCCTCCTGGAGGGCGAGGTGCCCGAGCGGATCGCACAGCTCCTAGAACAGAACGTGAACCCGATGCTGGCCTCTCACGGTGGCTTCGCCACCCTCGTGGGCGTCGACGGCCACACCGCCTACGTGACGATGGGGGGCGGCTGCCAGGGTTGTGCCATGAGCCAGGCGACCCTCACCGAGGGCATTCAGCGGGCGATCCTGGAGGCCATCCCGGAGATCACCGAGGTGGTCGACTCCACCGACCACTCCGCCGGGGACAACCCCTTCTTCACCTGAGCCGCTGGGTCCACCTGACCAACCGAACTGCCCGGGGGCGCCCGGGGCTCAGACCAGGCGGTTCAGAACCGTCGCAGCGATGCCTGGACCGTCCAGCCCGAACGAGGCCAGCAGGTCGTCCACGTTCCCGTGGGCGTGGTGGGCAACCGGTACGCCCAGCACGGCTACCTCTGTCGCAGGTGAACGGCTGGAGAGGTCGTCGAGCACGGCCGTGCCGAAGCCACCCTCGCGGAACCCGTCCTCCGCCGTGACCACCAGGCGGTGTGCGGAGGCGTCGGCCAGCATCGTCTCGTCCAACGGGCGGATGCATCGTGGGTCCCAGACCGTGGCGTGCACTCCGTCGGCGGCAAGCAGTCCAGCGGCCTCCACGGTGGCCGCCAGCATCTTTCCAGCGCCCAGGAGGCAGACCGTACGATCCTCGGCGGCGGCCGTCACCTGACGGGCCGAGAGGCCCCTGCCGACCTCGTCCCAGCCGACGTGCGGAGCGGGGGTCTTGGCCCAGCGGATGGCCACCGGACCGTCCGTGATCGCCAGGGCGTCCTCGAACATCTGCTGGAGTTCCTGGTACGACGATGGCGCCAGGATCGTCATGCCGGGGACCTTGGACAACAGGACCATGTCCAGCACGCCGTGGTGGGAGGGTCCGTCGTCGCCGGTGATGCCGGCCCTATCGAGGCAGAACACGACGGGTAGGCCGTGGAGGCCGACGTCCAGGTTGGTCTGGTCGAATGCCCTGCTGAGGAACGTGGCGTAGAGCGCCACGACGGGTCGTAGCCCACCCATGGCCATGCCGGCGGCAGCGGTGACCGCATGCTGCTCGGCTATTCCCACGTCGAAGCAGCGTTCCGGGAACCGGTCCCGGAACGGCAGCAGCCCGGTCGAGTCGGGCATCGCAGCGGTAATGGCCACGACCTCCGCCCGCGACTCCGCGGCCTTCAGGATCGACTCCGTGAACGCCGCCGTGTAGCTGCCGACCTTCACGCCCCCCGTGTCGTGCATGTGCTTGATGGGATCCTGCTCCGCCGGAGCGTGGCCGCGCCCCTTTTGGGTGAGCAGGTGGACGACCACCGGCCCGTCGAACTCGGCGGCGTTGCGAAGGGCGTCCTCGATCTCGGCGATGTCGTGGCCGTCGAAGGGGCCCAGGTAGTGCACGCCCAGGGCCTCGAAGAAGGCCGTGGGCTCGAACATGTCGCGGAGGGCTGCCTTCGTGGCGCTGATGCTTCGCTCCAGCAACTCTCCCACCCACGGGAGCTTCTCGGCAATGTCTTCCAGGCGCCTCTGACGGCGCATGTAGGTCGGGTTGGAACGGATCCGGATGAGGCTCTCCGATAACCGGCCGACGGTCGGCGCATACGAGCGGCCGTTGTCGTTCAGCACGATCGTCACCTTGAGGCCGCTGTGGCCCAGGTTGTTGAGCCCCTCGAATGCCATGCCGCCGGTCATGGATCCGTCGCCGATGACCGCCACCACCCGGCGGCTGCCGCCGGTGGTGGCCTCTGCCGTGGCCAGCCCGTGGGCGTATGCCAGAACAGTCGAGGCGTGGGAGTTCTCGATCCAGTCATGGCCGGACTCGGCCCGCGAGGCATAGCCCGACATCTGCCCGCCCTGGCGGAGGCCGTCGAACCCGGCGTTCCGGCCGGTGAGCAGCTTGTGGACGTAGGTCTGGTGACCCGTGTCCCAGAGGATGGCGTCCCTGGGGCTGTCGAACACCCGGTGGAGGGCCAGCGTCAGCTCCACGGCCCCGAGGTTGGAACCCAGGTGGCCGCCGGTGCGACCCACCGTCTCCACGATCCGTTCGCGGATCTCGGCGGCCAGGCAGCGCAGTTCGTCAGGTCCGAGGTCGCGCAGGTCATCCGGGGTCCGGATTGAGTCGAGTCGCATGGGGGCTCGGTCCGATCGAGGGAGCCGGTCCGGTGGATCCGGATCGAAGGGTCGGGTTCCGTCGTTGGAACCAGGGAACCAGGGAACCACGGTAGCCGCGGAGCCCAGTGGTGCACCCGCGACGGTTGGAACCGTCAGGTGCCGGTGGGTAGTCGCCGCCATCCTGCGAGGAGTAGGCCGGACAGCCCGTGACCTGCCGCCAGCGTCGCCAGCCCACCCAGCGCATCGACCCAGAAGTGGTTGGCGGTTACCAGGACGGCGAAGAGGGTGGCCGGAGCGTAGGTGGCCATGAGTAGGCGACCGGCTCGAGAGGACATGACAGGCCACAACGCGACCGTGCACCACGCCGCCCACGCGAAGTGGAGGCTGGGTATCGCCGCATACTGGTTGCTGACCTTGACCATGGTGCCTGAGTCGAATGACCAGAGCCCGCCGAAGTCGGCGACGGTGTCGACGAAGGGGTGGATGGCGGCGAGGCAGGCCCCAAACTCCCCGCAGTCCGACAGCAGCCGCGGGGGCATCAGGGGGAACAGGCCGAAGCCGATCAGAGCTAGGCCGGTGGTGCAGAGGAAGGTGGAGCGCAGGCGGGCGTACAGGTGCGGGTGGCGTCGGTAGACCCAGACGAGGGCGAAGACCGTGAGGCCGAAGTGGAAGGTGCCGTAGAAGAGGTTCCAGAACTGGATGAACCATCGTTGGCTCAGGAAAGCCGCCTGGAGCCCGGGCTCCAGGTAGAGGCCGAGCGCCCTCTCCAGGTCGATGACCCGCTCGGCGTTCGCCAGTGCTGTCGACACGCTGACCGATTCCGACCCGAAGCGGTTCCGGATCACCGAGTAGACGGCGTAGAAGGTCAGGACGAGTACGACCTCGGCCCACCAGTGGAGACCCGTGCCGGCGCCGGCGCGATGCGACGGACTGGATCGTGCCGGGTTGGCCTCCGGGCGATCCGGGTCGGTCACGTCAGGACCGCCCGCCCGGCCGTCGACGTCAATCGGTCTTTGCATTGACGCGACCGATGAAGCGTTCGGTGGCGACGACCACCCTGACGATGCTGGCCGTGGCGACCACGGTCTCGCCGACCATGGCGGTGGCGCCGAAGGTCAGACGTCGCCCCTCGACGGCCTCCAGGACCGCTTCGGCCATCACACCGGCGCCGGGTCCGGAGGGGGACAGGTGGTCTATGTGGATCCGCATGCCCACGCTGGTCTCCCCCTCGCCCAGATGACCGGTCAGGGCTCCGACCGTCGCCTCCTCCATGAGGGCGACGAGGCGCGCCGTGGCGAGGGTTGGAACCTCGCCGGAACGCATGGCGATTGCCGTATCGGCTTCGGTGACGGTGTGAGCGGCGCGGCCGCGCAACCCGGGCATCGGGGGCACGACGGGTACCCTACGCATCCGTCCATGGCCCGGGGAACCGGGCCGAGATGACCTGAGTGGTGCTGGAGACGATGATGGTGCAGGTGACCGACATGACCGGTGGCGACGGGGCGATGCTCGACCCGCAGGTCCTCCTCGACGCGCTGGGCGTCGCCATGGCCACGGGCGGCGAGTTTGCCGAGGTGTTCGTCGAGGACCGCAGGTCCACCTCGGCGCTGCTTGACGATCGTCGGATCGAGGAGTTGACGAGTGGTCGTGACCGGGGTGCCGGTATCCGCGTGGTGGTAGGCGAAACGACCGGCTTCGCCCACACGGCAGACCTTTCGCCGGCCGGCCTCCGGGCGGCCGCCACAGCCGCCTCGGCGGCTGCGCGCAGCGGAGGGTCGGGGGTGAGGGTCGTAGCGCTGGACGCTGTCAGCGGCCCGGCGTCGGCCCTGGTGGAGATCCTCCCATCCGACGTGCCGAAGGCCCGGAAGGTGGCCCTTCTGGAGAGGGCCGACGATGCAGCGCGGTCACGCGACGGCGCCATCACGCAGGTGACCGCCAGGTACGCCGACAGCCAGCGGCGCATCCAGATTGCCAACAGCGACGGCCTCCTCACGGGCGATCGGCAGATCCGCACCCTCTTCTCCGTGTCCTGCGTGGCCAGTGGGGATTCGGGCCTGCAGACGGGTCGGGAGTCGGTGGGCCACACCATCGGCTTCGAGCTGTTCGACCGGGTGGACGTGGAGGAACTGGCCGGCCGGGCCGCCGGTCGGGCATTGACCAAGCTGGATGCGGTGCCGGCGCCCAGCGGGGAGATGCCGGTCGTGGTCGGACCCGGTGGTGGCGGGGTGCTCTTCCACGAGGCATGTGGACACGGCCTGGAGGCGGACCTGATAGCGAAGGCGGCGTCGGTGTTCGCCGGTCGCCGGGGTGAGGTCGTGGCCGCGCCGATGGTCAGCCTCGTGGACGACGGCACGATGGCCGGCGAGTGGGGCCGCTATGCGATCGACGACGAGGGTCAACCCGCACAGCACAACGTCCTGATCCGTGACGGCGTCCTCACCGACTTCATGTGGGACCGCCTGCGGGCCCGGAAGGAGGGCAGGGAGAGTTCCGGAAACGGCCGCCGGCAGAGCTACCGGCACCTCCCCATGGTCCGTATGACGAACACCTACCTGGAGGCCGGCGACGACGATCCGGCGGAGATCCTGGCCGGGACCGAGCGGGGCGTGTACGTGGCCCAGCTGGGTGGCGGCCAGGTGAACACAGCCACCGGTGACTTCGTGTTCGGCATGACCGAGGCGTACCTGATCGAGGATGGGCGCCTCACGGCCCCGATACGCGACGGCAACCTGATCGGCAACGGCCCCGCAGCACTTCTGGACATCGACGCGATCGCCGGGGACTTCACCATGGGCTCGCCGGGGACCTGTGGCAAGGACGGTCAGGGGGTCCCCGTGGGGGACGGCACGCCGACGCTGCGTGTGGCCAGGCTGACTGTCGGCGGAACGGCGGCCTGAGGTGTCCGAACTGCTTGAGATAGCCGAACGCATCGTCGGATGGGCCGGCTCGGGCGAACAGGTCGAGGCCGTGGCCGTCCATGAACGCGAGACGGAGGTGAGGGCGTACGAGGGCGAGGTGGAGTCGTTGACGGTCGCCGAGTCCAGTGGCGTGGGCATCCGCGTCATCCGCGACGGCCGCCAGGGCTTCGCCTACGCGGGCACCCTGGAACCCGATGCCCTGGTGGAGGTGATGCGCGAGGCGAGGGACAACCTCGGCTTCGCCACCCCTGACGAGCACTGTTCCCTTGCCGTGCCCGATGGCGTCGCACCGATCGGGATGGACCTCTACCGAGAAGCCCTGCTCAACCTGTCCATCGATGCCAAGGTACAGATGGCCCTGGACCTGGAGCGCCTCACCCTGTCGGCCGACCGTCGCATCAGCGGCGTGGAGTCGGCCGAGTACTCCGACTCCGTGTCTTCCAGCGCCGTGGCGACGACCACAGGGATCCGCTCCACCAGCCGTGAGACCGGGTGCTTCCTGTCCGCGTACGCCCTTGCCGAGCAGGACGGGGAGACCCAGACCGGCTTCGGATTCTCGCTCGGGCGCCAGCCCGGTGACCTGGACGTGGAGGCCACAGCGGCCGAGGCTGCCGAGCGTTCCACCCGGATGCTCGGGGCGGTGAAGCCGTCGTCGGGTCGGATGACGGTGGTGTTCGACCCCTGGGTGAGCGCCCAGTTCCTCGGCATCGTGGGCGGCACCCTGAGCGGTGAGGCCGTGCAGAAGGGCCGGTCCCTGTTCGCCGACCGGCTCGGGGAAGACGTGGCGGCGCCGGTCCTCACCCTGGTCGACGATCCGACCGATCCAGCTGCCTACACGGCTACCGAGACCGATGGGGAGGGCCTGGCTACGCGCCGCAACGTCCTGCTGGCTGATGGTCGACTCGAACGCTTCGTGCACAACAGCGAGACGGCCAGGCGGGCCGGGACCGTGTCCACCGGCTCGGCCGTGCGCGGCTACTCGTCGACTCCGGGCGTGGGCGTACGGGCGGTGGCCGTGGTGCCCGGCGACCGGTCACCGACGGACCTGATATCCGGCATCCGTGACGGCCTGCTCATCCAGGGGGTCAGCGGGCTCCACTCGGGCGTGAACGCGGTCAGCGGGGACTTCTCGACCGGTGCCGAGGGCCTCAGGATCCGGGACGGGGAGCTGGCGGAGCCGGTCCGCGAGTTCACCATCGCCTCGACCATCCAGAAGATGCTGAACGATGTGACGGCCATCGGTGACGACCTCCAGTGGCTACCGATGCGGGCAGCAGGGGTCACCCTCGTCATCGGCGAGCTGACCGTCTCCGGGGTCTAGGGACGCCATAGTCGGGCCGTGTCGATCCTCCACGCGATCCTGCTGGGCCTGGTCCAGGGCCTCACCGAGTTCCTGCCGGTCTCATCCAGCGGGCACCTCGCCCTCGTGCCGTGGCTGTTCGGGTGGGACGACTTCGGCGGTGACGGAACACTGGAGGGCGCCTTCGACGTGGCGCTGCACCTGGGAACCCTCCTGGGTGCCGTCGTCTACCTGCGGGCCGATGTGGTCCGGTACCTCAAGGCTGGGACCGGCTGGCTGGTGAGGCGGGGGCCGCTAGTCGGCGATGCCCGTACGGCCTTGCTGCTTGCTACCACAGCGGTGCCCACCGGGTTCCTGGGCCTGGTGGTGGTGTCGACCACCGGGGACCTGGGCGACCGCACGTGGCTGGTGGCGGTGTGCCTCATCGTCTTCGGAATCGTGATGTGGGTCGCCGACCGCCGACCCCGCGATCGGGGCTTCGAGGACCTCTCGTTCGGCGAGGCCGTCACCCTCGGCATCGCCCAGGGGCTGGCCTTCCAGCCGGGGGTGTCGCGCTCTGGGGTGACCCTGTCGGTGGCACGTGGCATGCGGCTGGAACGTGAGCCCGCAGCGCGGCTGGTGTTCCTGATGAGCCTTCCCGTCATTGCCGGCGCCGGGCTGTTCTCGGCGGTCGACCTATCGGTTCCACCCGGTTGGTGGGCTCCGTTCCTGGCAGGAACGGCCGCTGCTGCGGTGAGTGGTGGCCTGGCGGTCCACCTGATGCTGCGCCTCATGGCCCGGGTGGGACTGGCTGCCTTCGCCGGCTACCGGGTGGTGGTCGGTCTCGGAGTCCTGGGGCTGCTGGCCACCTCGCTGCGCTGAGGGTCGGATCGGACGTCGGCACCGCCAATCAGGACACCAGTGCCGTGAGCAGTTCACCCTTGTCTATGGCGTCGGCAACCTCACCCACCCGATCGGCGGGGATCGCAACTGTGACAGTCCGGTCGTCGTGGTCCAGGACCCGGGCGCCGGCTACCACCAGGTGGCCCCTGGCGGTGGTGTTGTCCACCGACCAGAGGTCCAGCCTGTCGCCGACCTCGACCGGTAGGGGGTCGGAGCCGCGTCCGAGGGCCACGCCCCGCTCGTCTCCGGTGGGGCCGTCGGAAGGGCTCTCAGCGGTGGTCGGGCAGGGTGCGACGTCGATGGCCGCTCGCACGGTGATGCCGGTCAGCCCGGCGAAGGCGACGGCACACGTCCACCAGATGACCCGGTGGTGCGCGGCCCAGAGTCGGAGCCTGGCCAGCAGGTAGGACATCGTTCC
>CAJWFS010000018.1 GCA_913030665.1 uncultured Acidimicrobiaceae bacterium | reverse complement strand
CGTACTTCGTGGGCAAGGACTACGAGCTGGAGATGGAACGCGACGGCGTGCCCACGTCGTACCTCGAGTACCTCGAGATGCTCCGCGATGTGTTCGCCGAATGCGTACGGGTCCTCGAGCCGGGGGGACGGATCGCGGTGAACGTGGCGAACCTGGGTCGCAAGCCTTACCGCAGCCTGTCCGCCGACGTGATCCGGATCCTCCAGGACGAGCTGGGCCTGTTGCTGCGTGGCGAGGTTGTCTGGCAGAAGGCCGAGGGGGCCACCGGATCGGTGGCGTGGGGATCCTTCCGGCGGGCCGCCAACCCCGTGCTGCGCGACATGACCGAGAGGGTCGTCATCGCCAGCAAGGGTCGCTTCGATCGTGCCCGCACGGCAGCGCAGCGACAGTCGGACGGCCTTCCCTCGGAGAGCACCATCACCACCGACGAGTTCATGGAGGCCACCCTCGACGTGTGGCGCATCGACGCCGAACAGGCCTCCAGGGTGGGTCATCCGGCGCCGTTCCCGGTGGAGCTGCCCCGGAGGCTGATCGACCTCTACACCTATCGCGACGACATGGTCCTGGACCCGTTCCTGGGTTCCGGCACGACGCTCGTGGCCGCACAGCGGGCCGGCCGCAGAGGGGTCGGGTACGACCTGGACCCCGCATACGTGACGTTGGCCAAGCAGCGCCTCGAGGACGAACGTCGTCGCCTGGAGGAGGTCCGACCGGAGGCGTGGCGACGCCGTGACCTGACCGGCGACTCCGCCACCCAGGGCGGCCTGTTCGAAGCCGTGGACGGCCCCACCGGCGAGGGGCAACGGGCCACCGACCACCTCCTCACCCGTGCCACGGCGACCGGCAAGAAGGTGGCCGACATCGCCGAGGCGCTGCTCGTGGAAGCCGGCTTCGAGGTGGTGAAGGCGGGCGTGGCCCGACGTGACCTGGGCCTGCAGTTCCCGTTCCTGGTCACGGATGCCGCCATGGGTCGACAGTGGTACGTCGATGTGGCCGGGGCATTCACCAACGCCCGTCCCGGCATGCGCCGGATCGACGTGCTCTGGCGGACCCTCGGAAGGGCCCACGTACTGGCCAACGGCCACGCCGGGGACGACCTGCGGGATCGGCCCCGACTGCTGATCCTCACCCCACGCCTGCCTAAGAAGGGTGCCGAGGGCGACCGGGCGCTGAGGGCCGCCGGCGGCAGCGGCTTCTTCGACGCTCTGGAGATGTTCGACGACGAGGCGCTGGTGCGGCTCCGCCACTACGCCGGGACCTCACCGGACAGGCCGTCGGTCGGGTTCTGGACGGAAGAGGACATCGAGGCCAGGTTCGCCTGACCGGTGGTCGCGACCGGCCTCGTCAGCCGGTCGGCGCGGGCTCGAACACCACCTCGAAGAGCACCGGCCACCGCTTGCCGGTGAGCAGGAAACGGCCCGAGTCCGGATCGTGGGCGATGCCGTTCAGCACGTCGTTCACCCCGAAGCCCGACCGGTCGGCGACCAGCCCGGAGGCGTCGACGACGGAGTCGACCTGACCGGTGGTGGGGTCTATCGCCACGATCCGGTCGGTCTGCCAGACGTTGGCCCAGATGGTGCCGTCCACGCACTCCAGCTCGTTGAGGCGGTCCACGGGCTCCCCGTCGAGCGTCACCCGGACCCGCTCCAGGCGCTGGAATCCGATGGGCTCCCGCAGGGCCAGGGTGTCTGTGCCGTCCGACATCGCGAGGGTGTCGGCGTCCAGGCGGCAGAGGCCCCAGCCCTGCCCGCCGTAGGCGAAGGTGCCGACGATGTCGAAGGTGGAGAGGTCCCAGACGACCGCCCGGCCGGACTTCCAGGTGAGCTGCACGGCCCTGCCGTCGCCCAGAGAGGTGTAGCCCTCCCCGAACCAGGCGTCGTCAAGCGGCGCGGACCTCAGGACCCGACCGGTGGCCAGGTCGACCTCCCGGATTCCCGAGGCCGCGTACAGGCCGGTGGTCTCGTACAGGACGCCGTCGACCAGCTCCAGGCCCTGCGTGAAGGCATCGGGGTCATGCGGGTGGGTGGCCACCACACGCGGCACCAGCTGACGGACTGCGGCCGGTACCGGATCGGCCTCCTTGCCACCACAGGCCCCCAGCAGCAGGCAGAGGAGCAGTACCGCCCACGCCGGGTGGCTTCCTCGGGGTGGCTTCTCGTGCATGGGCCTCGACTTCTCGTCTCGTCACAGGGCCGGATGGTCAGCGAGACTGCCGCCCATGGCCACCCCGTGCCCTTCCGGTGATCGTAGGACGTGCCACCGGTGACCGATTCGCCGGTCGCCGGCCGGGTAGTCAGCGACGGCCTCGGGATCGCCTACCTGGACTGGGGAGGCACGGGCCCACCGCTTATCCTCCTGCATCCGAACGGGTTCTGTGCCGGCGTGTACGACCCCCTGGCCCGTGGGCTGGTTGGCCGTTGCAGGGTCGTCGGCGTCGACCTCCGGGGGCACGGCGGCAGCGACGACGTGACGGATTCCGGCCTCCTCGGCAATGACGCCATCGCCACGGACGTGCTGGCGGTCGCCGACCACCTCGGCATCCACCGCTTCGCCATCCTGGGGGTGTCCTTCGGTGGAGCCGTAGGCATCGAGGTGGCCGCCGCAGCACCGGAGCGGGTCGCAGCCCTGGTGCTCTGCGAGGCCATCGCCATCGAGGCCGGGGCCCGCGAGGAGCAGCACTTCGGTGCCGTCGGAGCCGACCACCCGCTGGCCATCGGCGCCCGTCGCCGACGCGACGTGTGGGACGACCGGGAGGCGGTGCTGGCCTCGTACGGCTCCCGGCCGCCCATGGAGGCGTTGGATCCGGAGGCGCTGGCCGGCTACGTGCGATGGGGGTTCCGCGACCGGGAGGACGGGGGGGTCGAGTTGGCGTGTCGGCCGGAGACCGAGGCGCTCGTCTTCAGTTCGGAGCGCTGCCATGGTCCGGTCGAGGCCTTCGAGGCGCTGCACCTGGTGAGGAGCCCGTCGGCGGTGATGGCCGGAAGGCACACCGACCTGGACCCGTCGTGGTTCGCGGCGCAGGCCGACGCCCTGGACGTGGACCTCCAACTCGTGGAGGGCGGCCACTTCTGCCTGTTCGAGGACACCGACAGGGCGGTCCGGCTGATGGACGACAACCTGCGGGCACTCGGGTACCTGACATGACAGCGTCGGTTGCCATTCTTCGAGACGACACTCCTGAGACGAGGGAAGCACCATGAGCGAACGGTCCATGCACCCGGTGGACGTCGCCAACCGGGTCATCGACTCGGGTGTGGCGGAGGCGCCACACAACCGGGTTACCCACCAGCTGTCGGTGATCGAGGACGACGTGGCCGTGGTCGAGTCGTTCTCCCACTGCTGGATCGTCAGGACCGATGAGGGACTGGTCTGCTTCGACGCGGGCGGCGTGAGGCACGGCGCTGACGTGGTGGCGGCCCTCAGGTCCTGGAGCGACCAGCCGATCCACAGCCTCGTCTACACCCATGGCCACCTCGACCACGTCGGTGGTAGCGGCGCGTTCGTGGCAGATGCCGCCGACCGGGGGCACGCCGCTCCCAGGTTCCTGGCCCACGAGGCGCTGCCGGCCCGCTTCGACCGCTACAGGGCCACCAGCGGCTGGAACCAGATGATCAACCGCCGACAGTTCGGTGGGATCCGCAACCGCCAGGGCCTCGGCATCGCGGGAAGCGGCCCGAAGTTCCTTCCGGATGACGTGGTGGACCCGGACGAGGTGTTCAGGGACCGGATGTCGTTGGAGGTCGGTGGGCGGACCATCCAGCTCCGGCACGCCCGGGGCGAGACCGATGACCACGCCTGGGGCTGGGACGCCGAGAACCGGGCCGCCTTCACCGGTGACTTCACCTCATGGGTGTTCCCCAATGCCGGCAACCCCCAGAAGGTCCAGCGCTACCCGATCGAGTGGGCGGCCGCCATGCGCGAGATGCTGGCCCTGGGCGTCGAGCGGGTCTACCCGGCCCACGGCCTTCCGATAGTCGGACGCCAGCGTGTAGAGCTGGTGCTAGGAGACATCGCTGAGGCCCTGGAGCACTTGGCCGGACGGACCCTCGAGCTCATGAACGAGGGTGCCACCATCGACACGATCATCCATGAGGTGCGAGTGCCCGAGCACCTGCAGGACCGTCCATGGCTGGCACCCCAGTACGACGAACCGGAGTTCGTGGTTCGCAACGTGTACCGGCAGTTCGGCGGCTGGTGGGACGGCAACGCAGCGAACCTGAAGCCTGCCCGCGAGGCGGCGCTGGCCGCCGAGGTGGTGGCGTTGGCCGGCTCCGTCGAGGCGCTGACCGACCGGGCGAGGGTGTTGGCCGAGGCAGGCGACCTGCGCCTCGCATGCCATCTGGTGGAGATGGCGGTCGCTGCTGAACCCATGCACGAGGGCGCCCAGCGTGCCCGCGCCGACGTCTACTGGCAGCGGCGTGCCGCCGAGCGCTCCCTGATGTCGAAGGGGATCTTTGCTGCAGCGGCCCGGGAGTCCGAGGCGGCGCTCGGCGAGGAGGTCTCCGGCCAGGACCCGGGGGGCACGATCAGCCTTTCGCTGGGATAGCCAGCCGGGAGCTGGGACCGCATGCGCCCGGCCCGGGCGACCGGCGTCGGGACGGCGAGGACGCTCCGGTCGATCAGTCCAGCAGGAGCTCGCCGTGGACCGGCAAGCACGGCGTGTCCACGTCGACTGCCAGCAGGGATGCCGTGGCCAGCCCGGGAGCGGGGTCCAGGGCGCCGATGGCCGATGCCAGGTGGGCGGCGGCACGGATGCCGACCGAGCCCTCCATGAGGGACGTCACCACGACGTCCAGCCCGGCGCTGCGGACGATGGCCGCTGCCCTGGCGGCCTCCAACGGACCTCCGATCGCCGACGGCTTCAGGACCACCAGGTCGGCGGCGCCCATCTCGACCGCCCGGCTGACGTCGTCGACGGTTCGCGCCGATTCGTCGACAGCTGTCGGAATCGGTGAGGAGAGGCGGACCTCGGCCAGGTCGTCCAGGCCCGCCACCGGTTCCTCCACGAACTCGATGTCGAATGCGGCCAGCCGGTCCAGGTGCCGGAGGGCCTCGCCGACCCCCCAGGCCCCGTTGGCGTCCAGCCTCAACCGGACGTCCGGGCCGATCCGTGACCGCACCGCTGATACCCGGTCGACGTCGCCGTGGATCCCATGGGTCCCGACCTTGACCTTGACCGTGGCGTGGCCCGCTGCGACCGCGGCGGCCGCTGATGTGGCGATGGCCGCGGGGGAGCCACCGGTGGCGAGGGCTGAGACGGCCAGGCGGTCAGGGCTCTCCGGGGCGAGGAGGCGGTGGACGGTCGTGCCGGCGATCCGGGCACCGAGGTCCAGCAGGGCCGAGTCGATGGCGGCCCTGGCGGTCACCGATGCGGGAGGGTTCCCGTCGTCGGTCTCGTCCGCAGCCCACCCGCGGAGGGCGCTTTCGGCTGCTTCGACGGTGTCTGAGGTGAAACCGGCCAGCGGTGCGGCTTCGCCCATTCCGATGTTGCCGTCCTCGTCGACGAGGGTCAGCAGGACCGTCCACCGGTCCTCCACGGTGCCGTGGGCGGTGACGATCGGGGAGTGGTAGCGCAGCAGCCTGCGTTCCACCCCGGCCTCGGCGATCCTCACCGGTTCGGACCCCGTCCGCTGCCGGCCTGTCGTTCCTGGTCAAGGTCGGCGAGGAACCCGAGGATCACGGTCGAGGTCCGATCCAGGTTCTCCAGGTGTGGTGCGTGTCCGGCCTCCGGCACGACCGAGATCGTCGAGCGTGGCAGCCCGGCTGCCAGGCGCATCGCGGTGGCCCTGAACTTCGGATCCTCGTCGCCGACCACCAGCAGGGTCGGGGCGTGTATATCGGCCAGGTCCTGCCAGTAGGAGGGCTGGCTACCCGCTCCGGCACCCCGCAGGCTGCCGGCCAACCCCTCGGCGTCGTTGTCCATGCGCTGGGCGCGGGCATCAGCCAGTGCGTCAGGCCCGAGCCGAACCTGGGAGGCGAAGAGGGGGCTTGCCATCCAGCGGTCCACAAACAGTTCGAGGCCGTGGTCCAGGAGGTCCTCGGCGAGGTCGTCGTCGGAGCGGCGTCGGGCCGACCGCTCGACCACATCGGAGATGCCAGCCGAGGCCCCGATGAGCGAAAGGGAAGCCACGTGGCCCGGGTGGCGAACCGCCAGGCCAAGGGCGATCCGTCCACCCATCGAGTAGCCGACGATGTCGGCCGGCATGTGGTCTCGCTGCTCGAGTAGGTGGGCCAGTGCATCAACGGTGTGCTCGAATCCGAACAGGTGGGGATCCGCGGGTAGGCCGGTCCGACCGTGCCCGGGCATGTCCACGGCTGCCACGTGGCGTACAAGAGTGAGCCTGCGGCCAAGGGGCCACATGGTCCTCGCGCCACCGGTGAAGCCGTGGAGCAGGAGGAGTGGGGAACCGTTCCCGTCCATCTCGACGTGCAGGTCATCTGATCGGTCGGGCACCATCTCAGCCTCCGTCGTCGACCAGGGCACATTGGACGGCGCTGGCAGCCGCCCGGTGGAGGCCGACGTTGGTCACCGCATCCACGGTGACGCGCACCAGGTCCAGTCCGGAGCTGGACAGCGCCGAACCGAGGACCTCCTCCAGGGATGTCGCGTCGGTGGGCTCGTGGAGACGACCCCCGGCGAGGGCTGCGATGCCGCCGAGGTCCAGCCCGTGCGGCGTGTGGAACAGGCGGTGGTGGTTTACGTGGTCGCTGTCGGCGATGGGCAGGAACGAGAAGATCCCGCCACCATCGTTGTCTACAAGGACGACCGTCAGGTCCAGCCCCAGGCGGCGGGTGGCCAGCAGCCCACCCAGGTCGTGGAGGAGGGCCAGGTCACCGGTGAACAGGACGGTCGGTTCGGATGAACCGGCTGCCACGCCCAGGGCGGTGGACGCCATTCCGTCTATTCCGTTGGCACCCCGGTTGGCGATGATCCGGAGCGGGCGTTCGTCGGTCGGGAGGAACGCATCCAGGTCCCTGATCGGCATGGAGTTGGCCACCACGAGGTTCGCCCCGGCGGTCAGGCACCGGTGCATGGCCGTTACGACTCCCGGCTCGTCGAAGGGTCCGTCGTCGGCGATGGCGAGCACGGTCGACATGGCGGTCGAGTCGGCATCGGTCCATGCGGTCGCCCACGGTCCGCTCCGTTCGGCGCCGCCGAGGCGGTCGAGGAGTTCGGACGCCAGCAGTCCCGGTTCGGCCGCCACCCGGTCGGTGACCCGCTGGGCGGCATCCGGGAAGCGGCCCAGGTGGTCTACGGCCACGAGCCGGTCGGTGCCGACCCGGTCCAGCCACAGGCGGTAGCCCTTGCTGGTGGGCATGGCGCCCAGTTGGATGACCACATCGGGACGGTGGTCATCAGCCCACGATGAGCGCAGCAGGTGGTCGCCGCCGGCCACCACCGGGGCGTGGGAGGTGTGCGGACCGCGGCGTAGCCCCGATGCGGGATCGGCGAGGATCGGCCAACCGATACGACGCGAGAGTTCGGAAATGGTCTCCACCCCCCGGGCGTCGGGATCCATGGGCCCGGCGACCAGCAGGCCCCGCTCGGTTTCCAGTAGTTCGAGGAGCGGTCCCGGCTCCACGGTTGCGTGCTCCGGTGGCATGGGAAGCAGGCCGATTGGTGGTGGGTCCTGGGTCGGGGGTTCCAGTGGTTCCCTCAGCCCGATGTTGACGTGTACCGGGCCCGGCGCCGGGCGGGTGGCACGCACCACCGCCTGGTGTGCCAGCGAGGCCGCCTCTCCGGGAGTCTCGATTCCGGCCGTCCCGACGTTGGCAGTCCACCGGGTGTGGGTGCCGTAGAGCTCGACCTGGTCGATGGCCTGGGGGGCTCCGATGCCGCGGAGCTCCGGGGGGCGGTCCGTGGTGAGCACCAGTAGTGGGACGCCCGAGTGGAATGCCTCGACAACTGCTGGCAGGTAGTTGGCTGCTGCGGTTCCGGAGGTGCACAACACCGCCACCGGGCGTCGCGACGCCCGTGCCAGGCCCAGGGCGAAGAATCCTCCGGACCGTTCGTCCAGGTGCATGGTGAGCTCGAGGCCGTGGGTGCGGTCGGCGGCCACCGTCATTGGTGTGGAGCGCGAGCCCGGTGACACGGCTACGTGCTGCACGCCGCAGGACACCAGTTGGGCGAGGAACGCCCGACACCAGGCCTGTGTGGCCGCCGGGTCGGCTGCCGGCAGCGTGGTACCGGTCACGGGGTCTCCGACGTGGCGATCACGGGGCCGAGCAGCGCCCCGAGCTTCACGTCGGTCTCCAGCAGCTCGCGAGACGGGTCGGAGCCGCGCACGACGCCGGCTCCTGCGTAGAGGGTGGTGTCGACGTCTGTGACCAGTGCGGAGCGGAGGGCCACCCTGAACTCGCCGTCCCCCGAGGAGTCCAGCCAGCCGACCGGGCTGGCGAACCAACCCCTTTCCATGCCCTCGTGGATGGACCGCAGCTCGGCGGATCGGCCGCCGGGGTGGCCCGCCACCGCCGGCGTCGGGTGCAGGGCGCCGACCACGTCGAACAGGCCGATCCCCGTCGGCAGCTCGGCGTCGATCGGGGTGTGCAGGTGCTGGATGCCGTGCAGTTGCAGCAGGGTCGGTTCGGCAGGGTGGCGGTCGACGACACCGAGTCGCTGGAGTGACCTGTCGATGGCGTCGACGACCACGGCGTGCTCGGAGCGTTCCTTGGGGCTGGTCAGGAGTCCCTGTCCGAGGGCGGCGTCGATGGCCGGGTCGGCGTGCCGCGGAGCCGAGCCGGCCAGCGCCGCGGTGTGTAGGCGATCTCCTGTGACTGCTACGAGGCGTTCCGGGGTGGCCGCCACGAAGGAGGTGGCGCCGATCGACACGCCGAGTGTGGCGCATGCCGGGTAGGTGTTGCGCAGCGTGGCGAGCAGGCGGGCCACGTCGGGGCGACGATCCAGGCGCAGGGATCGACATGGCACCGCCTTCACCAGCTCACCGCGCTCGATGGCCTCCAGGGCCAGCTCGACGAGGTGCCGGTAGTGGGACCGTGAGACCTCGTCGGCCCAGTCGGCAGCGTCAACCCCGACGGGACCCGCTGGATCGGGTGCCACCACCACCGGTGTGGGCCGGTCGTGGCCGTCGATGCGGATCACCCAGGTGTGGCCACCGCGTCGGAGCACCTGGACGGCGGGAAGGACGAGCCGGCCATCGCCGAAGGGTGCCCACGGCCCGGACTGTGCCGTGTCGTCGAAGGCGAAGCCGGCGGCCAGGCGGGGGAGTGGAGCATCCGACGGTCCAGTCACCCGGAGCCCGCCGAGTAGCTGGTCGGCTTCGCGTGCCGCCTCGTCGAAGCGTCCGGGGCCGGAAGTCGAGATGGTTGCGGCGCTGCCCATGCCCACCCAGGCGGTGCCGTCCTCGGGGACCTCCCAGTACCAGCGCTCGTCGGTGTGTGGCGTCGTGGCAAACCATGCCAGCGGGTCTGTTGCCGGACCAGTGTGGACCTCGGTGGCCGTTGCCGACATGGGCCGTGCAGGTTCCGGACCCAACTCGTTCAGGGCCATCGGCAGACCACCTCCAGGCGGTCGGCGTCGGCGGCCGCCAGGGCGTCGGCAAGGGACGGTCGGTCGCCGTCGGCCACACGGTCCAGTGCCCGGTTCACCAGCGTCCGGTTGAAGTGCTGCGCGACCAGCCGGGTCACGGCCGGGAGAAGGGATCGGACCACCTCGACGAGGGCGTCGTCCGAGCCGTCGGTGCCGGCCGTGACGTGGTCCTCGAACAGGGCTATCGCGCGGTCCACGACCTGGTCCACGTTGGCGCTGTGGTCGGCTGCCAGGGAGACCAGCTCGTCGAGGGGTACGCCGGCGGCGCTGATTGCCAGTCCGGCCCTGACCATCGGCACGGCGCTCTCGTCGAAGAGAGGCTCGCCGTCGATGGTGATCGGCTCGAGGATCCCGTTGTCGCACAGGAGTGAGACGAGCCCCTCCGGCACGCCTGCCAGGTCGGCCACCTCGTGACGGGTCAGCCTGTTGGAACGGGTCGCCTCGGCCAGGCGTCCGAGGTCGCCCACCCGGGAGGATGCGTCCAGCGTGGCGATCTGGGAGAGGGAGAAGCCCTCGTCGGCCAGGTGGCGGATCTCGGCCAGCCTCTCCAGGTGGGACCGGGAGTAGAGGGCCCTGCGTCCCTGCCTGACGGGGGACTCCAGGAGGCCGAGGCGCTGGTAGTAGCGGATGGTGTCAACGCCCAGGCCGCTGATGGCGGCCACCCGGTCGACGGTCAGCTGCTCCCCGTCGGGGAGTCCTGGTGCGGTGGCCACCCGATGATTGTACGAGCGATAACTCTCAGTGTCCATCCTCTCACGGTCAGTCCGCCGATCGGTCTGTCGGGCCGATCGCCTGCCTGACCCCAGACGCATGTGGGTGCCGTGGCACCATTGGGCGGTGGATGCCAGCACGCCGGTCGACTACATCGCCCTCACCCGAGCCCAGTACGACGAGCTCGGCTATCCGCCGTACCTGTGGGCCGAGCGGCCCGACACGCCACCGTGGACCCCGCTGCGTGCTCCCATGGCCGAGTCCAATGTGGCCCTCATCGGATCCGGAGGCGCCTACCTGAGTGGCCAGGTGGCGTTCCACTGGAACGACGACACCGGCATCCGTCGCATCCCGACGTCGGAACCGGCGACCGACATCCGGGTCACCCACTTCGCCTACGACCTGGTACCGGCGCGGGAGGACCCGAACATCGTCTTCCCGGTGGACCGCCTGCGCGAGCTGGTCGACGAGGGGGTCATCGGCGGGCTGGCGCCGACCGCCATCGGTTGCATGGGGGGCATCTACTCGGCTCGACGAACGGTCGAGGAGCTGGCGCCGGCGATCGTCGCCGAGGTACTGGCCATGCGCGACGCCGGTGAGGCCGACGTGGCGCTGCTGGTGCCCGTCTGACCGGTCTGCCACCAGACCGTGGGTCTGGTAGCGAGGGCGTTGGAGGAAGCGGGGGTGCCGACGATCTGCCTCACCGCCGCCTACAGCATCACGGCTTCGGTTAACCCGCCCCGGGCAACCTTCGTGGACCTGCCGTTGGGCAACACCGTCGGTAGGCCCCACGACCCGGAGTTCCAGCGCGACCTCCTTCGACGGGCGTTCGCTGCAGCCGAGGCGATGGTCCAGCCGGGCACGATCACCGACCTCGGGGTCGGGTGGGACGGCGACGGCTCGTGGAAGCGGTTCGCCAGCTCGACCGGTGTGGGCAGCGGTGACGGTGGCGACGACCGGCGCCAACGTGTCGACACCCCCCAGTACCAGTACGAGTCCGACCGGCTGGCCGCCGGGGGCTGAACGGACCGTGCCGGTAGCCGACGACCTGGTCGCCCTCATGGCGCTGGCCGACGCGGCCCGCCTGCCCATGGACGAGGTGACGCCCGAGTCCATGCGTGCCGGCTACTCAGCCCTCGCAACCCAGGTCGGTGCGGAGATGGCCGAGGTCGTGGACCGGGTCATCCCGGGACCGGACGGCAGCGACCTGCCCATCCGGTCGTACCGGCCGTACGGGGCGGGGGAGCGGCCACCCGTGGTCGTCTACCTGCACGGTGGCGGGTGGACCATCGGCGACCTCCAGACGCATGACGAGCCATGCAGGGCACTGGCGGCCGGAACCGGAGCGGTGGTCGTATCGGTCGACTACCGACTCGCCCCCGAACATCCCTTCCCCGCAGCCGTCGACGACGCCTACGCGGCAGCCTGCTTCGTCGCTGGAAACGCCGAGGATCTCGGCGTCGACGCCGACCGACTGGTGGTAGCGGGCGACAGTGCCGGCGGGAACCTCGCCGCAGCGGTGTCGCTGCTGGCCCGGGACCGGTCGGGGCCGACCATCGCCCTCCAGGTACTCATCTATCCGGCTGTCGACTTCGACTTCGATTCGGGTCGCTGGCCGTCGCTGGAGGAGAACGCCACCGGGTACTTCCTGCACCTCGAGACCATGCGCTGGTTCGCCGACTGCTACGGCGGCACCGGCCTACTTGCCGGAGATCCGTCGGCTGCACCGATCCGGGCCACCGACCACGCCGGCCTACCCCCGGTCCATGTCAGCGTGGCCGGATTCGACCCGTTGCGCGACGAGGGACTCGGATACGCCGAGGCGCTGGCCGGGGCCGGGGTGCCCGTCACCCTTTGTCGGCACGACGACCAGGTACACGGCTATTGGCACTTCGCACCATCAGTGGAATCCAGCGGTGCAGCCCGGGAGGCTGACATAGCGGCTATCTCTGTCGCCCTGGCCGGCCTGGCCTCCTAGTCAACTGGTAGGGCTGTCCGCCTAGGACCCGTCGACGGGCAGGCGGACCACTCCGGTGGCGACCATCGATGCGATCTCGGCGTCGGTGCGACCCAGTTCCTCCAGCACCTCCCGGGTGTGCTGGCCCAGTTCGGGTGCAGTGGACCTGGCCTCCCACGGCGTGCCGTGGAAGTCGACAGGGGTGGCGACCATCGTGGTGGTCGCCACGTCGTCCGGCACGTCCACGAGCGCACCCGACGAGTGGAACGCCGGATCGGCCAGGAGGTCGTCGGGAGTGTTGATCGGCGCCCAGAAGAAGTCGGGCTCACCCCGGAAGACCTCGGACCACTCGTCGAGCGTCCGCTCGGCGAATATCGAGTCCAGCATGGCTATGAGCTCGGCAGCGTTGGCGGCCCGGTTGCCCGGACGGGCGAAACGCTCGTCGGTGAGCCACTCCGGATGTCCGACGGCTCGGGCCAGCGGCGGCCAGTGTCGCTCGCCATCCAGGCCCACGATCCAGAACCGCCGGCCACAGCCTGCCGTGTAGTTGTTCATGGCCGGATTGCCCATCGTGGCCCGCACGCCCACGTCCAGCGTCGCCCCCCACATCAACAGGATGTTCAGGTCGAAGCTGATGGTGTAGGCACCCTGGCGCATCAGCGAGGTCTCCACGAGTTGGCCCCTGCCGGACCGCTCCCGGTCGAAGAGGGCGGCCGAGATCGCAGCGGCCGCCGACATGCCCGTTGAGTGGTCGCCCATGCCACCGCGTTGGAACGGCGGATCGCCGCCGGGAACTGTCAGCAACGAGGCCAGGCCCGCCCGGGCCCAGAAGGCTCCGATGTCGTAGGCGGCCCGGTCGGCGTCCTCTCCCTCACGGCCGTAGCCGGTGATCTGCCCGTAGACCAGCCTGGGGAACCGTTCCGACAGCGACTCGTGGTCGAGGCCCAGGCGCCGGAGGGCGCCGACGCGGAGGTTCGTGATGAACACGTCGGCGTCGGCCAGGAGGTCAATGGCCACATCCAGGCCTTCGGCGGTCATGAGGTCGACCGCGATGCCGCGCTTGGAGCGGTTGTCCATCTCGAACACCGGGTTGGTGGGAAGGTCGCCGCCGAGCATTCGCTGGAACATCCTGCAGGGATCACCCGAGGGTGGTTCCAGCTTGACCACGTCGGCTCCCCAGTCGGCGAGGATGCCGCCGGTAGCAGGCCCGGCGATCCACACGCCCAACTCCACGACCTTCACGCCGGCCATCGGTCCTGCCATCTGGGTGCCCTCCATCGTGGTCGCATCGGGCTTGCTCCGGCGACGTTAGGCCCGCGTGTCCGTCGGGTGACGAACCCGACCTCGGGTACGGTCGGCACGGTGATCCTGTTCGTCTGCACCGGCAACACCTGCAGGTCCGCGATGGCGGAGGCGTTGCTGCGCCACGGCCTCCGGGAGAGGGGTCCGGATGCCTGTGTCGTGGCCTCGGTGGGCACCGAGGGCGGGGGCTCCCCGGCTACGTACCAGGCCGTGGAGGTGCTGGCCGCCCGGGGCATCGACCTGGCGGAGCATCGCAGCAGGCAGTTGACGACGGAGTCGGTGGCCGACGCCCACCTCATCGTGGCCATGACCCGTAGGCACGAGGCGGCGGTGACGGCGATGGTCCCGGCGGCCCGGTCGCGCACCTTCCTGGCCGGCGAGGTGGCACGCCTCGGCGCAGGAGTGGGGCCGGTCGGAGAGGGCGGCGTGGTCGCCTGGGTGAGGGCCATGGACGGAGCCCGGGGAGGCCACTTCACCACCGGCCGGGTGGCCGACGAGGTTCCCGATCCCTACGGG
Source organism: uncultured Acidimicrobiaceae bacterium (assembly GCA_913030665.1). Classification (GTDB taxonomy): domain Bacteria; phylum Actinomycetota; class Acidimicrobiia; order Acidimicrobiales; family MedAcidi-G1; genus UBA9410. The sequence goes on along the minus strand of CAJWFS010000018.1, from coordinate 10,910 downwards.
GAGTCGTTGGAGTCGTACAGACGGTGCGCCGATCGCCTCGACGGCATCTGCGCAACCCTGGCGAGGCTGCTGGTACCCACGGCCTGAGCGGCCCCGGTTACCGTCGGAGGCCATGGAGTTCACCCGCACCGCTGCCGAGGACGCCTTCGCCGACGAGGTCCGGACCTGGCTGGAGGAACACCTCGGGGGAGCCAACGCTGGGTTGCGCGGCAGGGGAGGCGTAGGCCAGGAGGACGTGGAACCGGAGCGCCTGCTGGAGTGGGAACGCGAGCTGGCCACAGGTGGATGGTTGGGCCTCGACTACCCCGTCCACCTGGGCGGCCGTGACGCCTCCCTCTCCGAACAGGTGGTCTTCCACCAGACGTACGTGGAGGCCAGGGCGCCCGGCCGCATCCCCAACATCGGCCTGACGCTCCTGGGTCCGACGCTGGTCGCCTTCGGCACCCCGGAACTCCAGGAGCGGTTCATCCCGTCGATCATCTCCGGCACCGAGCACTGGTGCCAGGGGTACTCGGAGCCGAATGCCGGATCGGACCTCGCCAACGTCTCCACCCGGGCCCGGCTCTCCGGCGACAGATGGCTCGTGACGGGCCAGAAGACGTGGACCTCGCTGGCCCAGTACGCCCAGTGGGCGTTCGTGCTGTGCCGGACCGATCCGTCCAGCGACCGCCACGCCGGCCTTTCCTACCTGCTGGTCCCGATGGACCAGCACGGGGTCGAGGTTCGGCCGATAGTCCAGGTGACGGGCGGCTCGGAGTTCAACGAGGTCTTCTTCGACGATGCCGTGACCGAAGAGGCCATGGTCGTCGGAGGAGCCGGCAACGGTTGGGCGGTGGCGATGGGAACCCTCGGGTTTGAGCGGGGGGCGTCGACCCTCGGACAGCAGACCGGCTACCGCAGGGAGCTGGACTCCCTCCTCGAGTTGGCCCGGGCCAACGGTTCCATCCGGGATCCGTCGCTCCGACAGGACCTGATGCGCTCCTACAGCGAACTGGAGATCCTCCGCTACAACCAGTTGCGGATGCTCACGGCGCTCGTGGCCGACGGGGTGCCCGGCCCCGAGATGTCCATCGGCAAGCTCTACTGGGCCTCCTGGCACCGGAGGCTCGGCGAGCTGGGGATGCGGGTCCGCGGGACCAGCGCCATGGTGGGCGTAGATGCCACCCCGCCACTGGAGGATCCCCTGGATATCGGCTACCACCTCGACTCGCTCCAGCGGACCTTCCTCTACAGCAGGGCGCACACCATCTACGGCGGCTCCAACCAGGTGCAGCGCAACGTGATCGGTGAACGGGTGCTGGGCCTTCCCCGGGAGCCCCGGTAGCGGTCATCGGTCGTTCCACCCCGTACGATTTTCATTCAGATCTACGTGCCCCAGATCACCAGGAGATTCCATGACCGAGGCCTACATCGTCGATGCCGTCCGCACGCCCACGGGCAAGAAGGGCGGTGGGCTGTCTCAGGTGCATCCCGCCGACATGGGGGCACACGTGATCAAGGAGGTCCTGGTGCGCAACGACGTGGACCCCATGGCCGTCGAGGACGTGGTGTTCGGATGCGTGGACACCCTCGGTCCCCAGGCGGGCGACATCGCACGCACGGCGTGGCTGGCCGCCGGCCTGCCGGAGGCGATCCCGGGTACGACCATCGACCGCCAGTGCGGCTCCGGGCAGCAGGCAGTGAGCTTCGCAGCGATGGGCATCATGTCCGGCCTGCAGGACCTGGTGGTGGCTGGCGGCGTGCAGAACATGAGCATGATCCCCATCGGCCTGGCCCTCGAGGCGGCCAGGCCCTTCGGGCACGAGGATCCCTTCTCAGGGTCCACCGGCTGGGTGGAGCGCTATGGAACCCAGGAGGTTTCGCAGTTCCGGGGTGCCGAGCTGATTGCCGAGAAGTGGAACATCAGCCGCGAGGAGATGGAGGCATTCGCCTTCACGAGCCACGAGCGGGCCATCGTCGCCATCGACGAGGGGCGCTTCGAGCGCGAGGTGGCACCGCTGGCCGGCGTCGAGGTGGACGAGGGTCCCCGGCGGGGTGGCAGCATCGACAAGATGGCCCAACTGTCGCCCCTGGTGGAGGGAGGCCGGATCACGGCTGCCCTGGCCAGCCAGGTGAGCGACGGTGCCGCGGCCATCCTGGTGGCCTCGGAGAGGGCAATCCAGGAGCACGGTCTCACACCGCGGGCCAGGATCCACCACATCAGCGTGCGTGGCGACGACCCGATCTACATGCTCTCCGGCCCCATAGCGGCCACCACCTACGCACTGGAGAGGTCCGGGATGTCGATCGACGACATCGACCTGTTCGAATGCAACGAGGCCTTCGCCCCCGTGCCGATCGCGTGGATGGCCGAACACGGGGTGCCCCACGAGAAGGTCAACGTGAACGGCGGGGCGATCGCCCTGGGCCACCCGCTGGGCTGCAGCGGAGCCAAGCTCATGACCACCCTGCTCAACGAGCTGGATCGCACGGGCGGGCGCTACGGGCTCCAGACGATGTGCGAGGGCGGCGGCCAGGCGAACGTGACGATCCTCGAGCGCCTCTGATCGGTTGGCCGTCCGGAGGTCCGCTCCGGAGCAGGTCGGATGTGGCACAGGTCAGGTGGCTCAGCCCACGATGGCGTCGACGAGGCCCCAGTCCAGTGCCGTGGCGGCGTCGATGGTGGTGCCGGTCAGGCACATCCGGGCCGCCTGTTGGCGCCCGATGCGCCGCGGGACGCTGACCGTGCCTCCAGCGCCCGGCATGAGCCCCATGGAGACCTCCGGTAGGGAGAACGTCGCCGAGTCCGTGGCCTCCAGGCTTCCGGCGAAGGCAGCTAACTCGACCCCGGCACCGACGGCGGGGCCGTGCACCCGGACGGTGAGGCGGTCGGCCAGCCGGTCCAGCCAGGGTGCGGCGTTGGCCGACGACCGGATCAGGTGCGCCGCTACCGGATCGGCGACCGTGCCGAACTCGGCAGGGTCACCGCCACAGCAGAACGCCGACCCGTTGCCGGTCAGCAGGACCTGACGGCTGTCGCCCGGCGCCGCCAGCGGGCGTAGTGCCTCGACCAGGGCGTCGCGCATGGCGGCGGAAAACGCATTCCGGAGCCGGGGGCGGTTCAGCGTCAGCCTCACGGTGTCGTCGTCGGCATCCACCAGCACGGGAGGTTCGGCCTCGACCGGCCTGACCCGTCGCCCGCGACCCTCCAGCCAACGCGCGAACTCGGTGCCAGCCTGCAGGGCGCCGTATGCCGTGGACTCCAGCAGCAGTCCGGCTGCTGTGTCCAGGCCCTCACCGTGGCGCAGGACCTGGCAGCAGGCCAGCGCCGCCCGAGGGGTGCCGGCGATCCCATCGGCGATCCCGGCGGCATCGACGGCATCCTCGACCAGCACGTCGAAGGCGGGGGCGCTGCCCGGGGCGGCCAGCCCGATGGAGACGACGGCCAGTCGGGCCAACGAGGCGGCGGCCTCCGGCGGGAGCAGGTGGGCGTCTTCCACGACCAGCAGGGGCAGGTCGCGCAGCACGCCGATGTCGAGGTCTGCGGCGGGCGTCGTGAGGCGCGTGGCCGCTTCGTCCAGGGACAGCACACGGTGCGGAACTGCGATGACCACCCGACCAGTCTGCTCGTTGCCCGGGCGCTCGTCAGCCCGTGGAACCGTCGCCCAGGTGGGCGAGGTCCGAACGCAGCACCCGCCTCAGCAACTTTCCGGTGTCGTTGTAGGGGAGCGACCCCACGAACTCCACGTGGTCGGGTGTGCGGTTGGAGCGCAGTCGGTCCCGCACGGCGTCGCGTAGCTCGTCGGAGCTGGCCGAGGCCCCCGGGTGGAGGACCACAGCGGCGATTATCCGTTCCCCCCACTGCCTGTCGGGCAGGCCGATGGCTGCCGCGTCCGCCACCGCCGGGTGGCAGACCAGGACCTCCTCGATCTCACCGGGGGAGACGTTCTGGCCACCCTTCACGATCACGTCGTCGATCCGGCCCGTGACGTGGAGGAACCCGTCAGCGTCCATCCAGCCGCCGTCGTGGGTGGGGAACCAGCCGTCGGCGGTGAGACGTGGGGCCGACCCCCGGTACTCGCCTGAGACCTGCTCTCCCCGGACCCAGATCTCCCCGGGCTGGCCCACAGCCACCTCGTCTCCGATGTCGTCCCGGATAGTGACCTGGATCGTGGGTAGTGGCCGCCCAGCCGAGCCGAGGCGTGCACGGACCACCGGATCAGCACTCGCCATGGCCTCCCGGTGCTCGTCGGGTCCCAGCAGGGCGACTGTCGAACTGGTCTCGGTGAGCCCGTAGGCGTTCACGAATGCGGTGGTCGGAAGCAGCTCCAGGGCCCGCTGGATCGTGGGTGACGGCATCCGGCCGCCGCCGTAGGAGAGGGACCGCAGCGTCTGCAGCCCCGGTCCGTCGGGGCCTTCGGCATCCAGCACTTCGACGATGCGCGTCAGCATCGTGGGTACCACCATGGCGCTGGTGACCGACTCGGCCCGGACGAGGGTGACCCAGTCGTGGGCATCGAAGGTGGGCAGCTGCACGACCCGTCGCCCCGCGTAGACGTTGGAGAGGATGGCCGCGATTCCGGCCACGTGGTACGGCGGCACGCTCACGAGGGCGGCCTCGTCCTCGTGAGCGCCCATGAACTCCACCGATCCCAGGACGTATGACACGAGGTGACGGTGGCGAAGCACCGCCGCCTTGGGCTCACCGGTGGTGCCGCTGGTGAACAGCTCGATGGCGGTGCCCTCGCCGGTCATGTCCCATTCGGGTTCGGGCGGGTCGGCGCCGTCGACGAGGTCCATCAGAGAGCGGCGCGACAGGAGGCCGATGCCGTCGATGCCGGTCAGTCGATCGGGGGAGTCGGGGTCCACGATGATGATCGCCGGGGAGATCCTGGAGGCCAGAGCGGCCAACTCGTCGTCGGTAAGCCGGTAGTTGAGGGGCACGAAGGGCAGGCCGGCCCATGCCGCTCCGAAGAGCGATACGGGCAGGGCGGCCGATGACAGGTCGGCCATGGCCACGTGCGAGCCGCCATCGGCGCGGAACCGTACGGATGCCGCACCGGCGGAATCGTAGAGGTCCCGGTAGGTGAGGCCGCCGTCAGACGGTCCGAGGGCGACCCGGTCGCCGAAACCGTCCGCTGCCATCTCCAGCAGCATCATGAGGTTCACGTCGTGGCCCTATCTTGTCGTGGGGCTGCCGGCCCGGGTCAGTCCGAGGCTGGCAGGGGCTTGGCTTCCTTCAGGTCGAGCAGGGCGTCGCCGATGCCCAGGGATCCGTCCCCCGGCTTCGTGCAGAGCACCTCGACCGTCTCGTCCTGGTCCACGTAGCGCTTGCCCATGAGGGTCCCACCCGATGCCCCCTCGGCGGGCAGGCCGCCGTCGGCCGCGGCTCCCGCAGCGAGCATGGGTGCACCGCCACACCTCAGGTCGACTTCACCGGCACCTTTCACGACGATCACCTGGGTGGTGCAGACGCTGCTGGTGAACCGGCTTCCGGGCTTCAGGGATGGCATCTGGGTGTCTCCTGGTGGGACCGTCCGACCTACCCATGTTCCCCCATGGATCCCGGCCGGGGCTACTCGGAGATAGGGCCAGGGCCGAACCTGGCGCCGCCCGTTGGTACCGTCCGACGGGCATGGATGGTGGCCCCGACCCGATTCGGCTTCTGGAGGACCTCCTCGCCGGGGACCCGTTCGACGCCACCGGAGCGTCGTCGGACTGGGCCGCCTCAGGGGCGATGGCCCTGACCGGCCCGGCTGACGGCGCAGCGCGTCAGGCGCCGTCCGCCATCGTCGACGTGATGCGGCGCCTGGCCGACCACTATGTGGCGTTCGACGGCGACCCGACGGACGGTCCCGCCCTGCTGGGGGAGCGGGCCGCGCTGGCTGGCATGGGCCGGCATGGCGCCACCTCGGTCGGGGGCAACGCCTACCTGATGGACGCCGGGGATGGGGTGGTCTGCGTGAACCTGGCTCGACCCGATGACCTGGCGGCCCTTCCGGCACTGCTGGGCGCTGACGTGGATCCCACCGACTGGCGCAGCGTCGAACGCCTCATCGGACGCCTGTCCTCTGCGGAGCTGGCGGGGCGCGCTGACCTGCTGGGAGTGCCGCTGGGCGTGCCCGGAACAGCTCCGACCAGGCCGGCGGCCGTGACCGTCGGGGGGGCCTCGCCTCGGTGCTACGACCGACCCCTCGTGGTCGAGCTGGGGTCGTTGTGGGCGGCACCCCTCTGTGGGGACCTGTTGCGAAGGGCCGGATGTCGGGTGGTGAAGGTCGAGAGCCGGGCCCGACCCGACGGGGCCAGGAGCGGTCCCGGGTCCTTCTTCGACCTCCTGAACGGCGGCAAGGAATCGGTCGTGGTCGACCCATCCGTCGCCGACGGCCTCGAGTTGGTCCACCATCTCGTCTCGGCGGCCGACGTGGTGGTGGAGTCCAGCCGCCCACGGGTGATGGGCCAGTGGGGCGTCGACGTCGAGGCGCTGGTGGATGCGGGCACCGTCTGGACCTCTATCACGGGGTACGGGCGGACGGGACCCCGGTCGTCGGGCGTGGCGTTCGGCGACGACGCGGCGGTCTCCGGAGGCCTGCTGCTGGAGGATCCGATGGGCTTCGTGGCCGACGCCGTGGCAGATCCGGTGACGGGCCTGCTGGCGGCTGTCCTGACGCTCGCGGCGTTGGGTAGCGGCAGGGGACACCTGGTGGATTTGTCGTTGGCGGGAACGGCCGGATGGCTGGCTGGCGACGGCACGGAGCCCGACGTCGCCTGCGGCGTGGAGGTCGCTCCGCCGCGGGCCCGCCGGGTCGGTGCACGGGCTGCGCTCCTGGGCGCAGACACGGCTTCGGTGATGGTCGGTCTCGGTACCTGACACGGCATCAGATGTGTGGAGCGCACTACGGTGGCGCCGTGAGCGAGGAGACGAACGCCGTAATTTCTACCGGGGCAGCAGAATCGGAGACCGACCTACGGGCGTCGGACGGTCGCATTCCCGGGCGTCGGGGACTGGCCACCCGGCAGAAGTTGCTGGATGCCACCCGCGCCGTGCTGGACACAGTTGCCTACCGCGACCTCAAGGTCGTGGACATAGCGCGTCAGGCGGGGACCTCGCCGGCCACCTTCTACCAGTACTTCCCGGACGTGGAGTCGGTGATGCTGACCCTCGCCGGGAACCTGTCGGAGGCGTGGCACTCCGACCTCCGACAGCTGGTCACGAACCGCGACTGGGATACCGATCCGGACGGAGCGGCCCACGTCGTGGCCGACGGGATGCTCGAGTTCTGGACCCGCCACAAGCCCGTGCTGAGGGTGCTGGACCTCACCTCCATGGAGGGCGACCTGCGATTCCGGGAGATCCGGAGCTTCCTGCTGGCCGGCGCCACGGCCGCCCTCATGGACCTGGCGGCCGAACGGGAGACTCCGGGCGACCCGATGGCCTCAGCCGGTGTCGTGGTTGGAATGCTGGCCCACGTCGCCAACCACCAGCATGGCCTGGAGCGGTGGGGTGTCTCCCACGAACTCCTGGTCGACACGGTCGCCGGCATCATCCGGCGAACGATCGTGGGCCTGGCCTGAGCGGCCGACTCCGGTCCCGATGGTCGGGATCGTCGCCGCAGCCTCGCCGGTAGCCTCGGCGCGGTGACATCAAGAGTCCGCTTCGCACCATCGCCCACCGGTTTCCTGCACGTCGGAAGCGCCCGGACGGCACTGTTCAACTGGCTGCACGCCCGTTCGGTGGGTGGCACCTTCGTGCTCCGGATCGAGGACACCGACGCCGAGAGGAACCGCAGCGACCTCACCGACAGCCTGCTGGCCGAGTTGGAGTGGCTGGGCCTGGACTGGGACGAGGGCCCGTACTTCCAGTCGGAACGGCGCGATCGTCACCGCGAGGTGGTGGAGGACCTGCTGGGGAGCGGGCAGGCCTACCTCTGTGATGCCGAGAACCGCGAGGTGGACGGGTCGACCATGGTGGATGGCCTGGCCGTGCGCTTCCGCATGCCGGCGGGTGCAACCATGGCCTTCGATGACATCGTGCGCGGCGAGGTGTCGTTCGCCACCGACGACCTCGAGGACTTCGTCATCTGGAGGTCCAACGGCTCGCCGATGTTCCTGCTGGCCAACGCCGTGGACGACGCCGACATGGGCATCACCCAAGCCATCCGCGGGGAGGATCTCCTCTCCGGCGTGCCGAAGGTGCTCCTCCTGCTGGATGCCATGGGGGCGCCCCGGCCCACGTACGCACACCTGCCGCTGCTGGTCAACGAGCAGCGTAAAAAGCTCTCCAAGCGCCGCGACGACGTCTCGATCGGCGACTACCGGGAGCGCGGCTACCTCCCGGAGGCGATGGTCAACTACCTGGCGCTGCTGGGCTGGGGGCCGCCGGACGAGGTCGAGATCCGTCCCCTCGACGAGATCGTGGACCTGTTCCGAATCCAGGATGTGAACAAGGCGGCGGCGTTCTTCGATCTGAAGAAGTTGGAGCATGTCAACGCCACACACCTCCGGGCACTGGCCAGGGACGACTTCATCGACAGGGTCGCCCCCTGGGTGGGCGACGACGCCCCGTGGCCGCCCGAGCGTTTCGACGCGGGGCTCTTCTCGGTGATGGTCGACCTGGCCCAGGAGAAGCTCCGGACCCTCGGCGACGTCACGAGGTTCGTGGACTTCCTGTTCCTGGAGGATCCGGTGGACGACCCGGAGTCATGGGAGAAGGCCATGGTGAAGGCACCGTTGGCCACCGAGATGCTCGACGGCGCCGCTGCGGTCCTGGCCGATTGTGCATGGGACACCGCTTCGGTCCTGGCGGCCGTGGCCGAGGTGGGGGAGTCCCTGGGCCTCAAGTTGGGCAAGGCACAGGCCCCCGTGAGGGTGGCGGTGACCGGTCGGACGGTCGGCCCACCGCTGTTCGAGACGATGGCGGAGTGCATGGAGCGCGCCGAGGTTCTGCGTCGCATCGCCCGGGCCCGCGCCCGACTCTGACGTCGGTTCCGGTGCCGGCCGACGATCACCGCGGGTCCGCGCCGTCGACCGCTGCCGTTAGGCTGTCCAGGCCCTATGGGCCGCCTTCGGGGGTGGTGTAATTGGCAACACAACTGGTTCTGGTCCAGTCATTGGGGGTTCGAGTCCTCCCCTCCGAGCAAGAGGCGGTGTCCAGCACCGTCGCTACAATGACCGCCGCTCAGGTGCTTCAGGTCCCCGGACCGTCGGCGTAGGAGTGGTTCGGGCCCCGTTCGTCTAGAGGCCTAGGACGCCAGGTTCTCAACCTGGTAGCACGGGTTCGAATCCCGTACGGGGTACCACGCGAGCCGGTCCTGTTCAGGGCCGGCTCCGTTGCTTGTCGGTCCGGTTGTCCGGTTCAGCCGAGGTGGCGGAGGTGGCCGGTCTCGTTCACGCTGCGGAGCGTGCGGATGCCGCTCGAAGAGGCCGTCACCCGCATGATGCCGCAGTAGTCGACCATGACGGCGAACGGGTCGTCGTGGCCCAGCAACACCTGCAGGTAAACGGCTGCGACCATCGAGTGGCAGTAGACAGCGACCCTCCCACCACGGTTGGCTTCTACTATCGAGTCGAAGGCCGACCGGACCCGCTCCCGAAACGCCTCGTACCCGTCGGAGAACATGGCCATCGGGTCGGTCAGGAACTCCTTCACGATCTCGTGGTCGGCGTCCATCTGCTCAGCGGGCGTGTACGTGGCCCGCTGGTGGTCCGATTCCTTCAGGTCGCCGATGGCCTCCGGTGTGATGCCCAGCAGGTCGGCCAACGGCTGGCCGGTCTGGATGGCCCGGAGCATCGTGCTGGTGACCACGTGGGACACGCCTTCGGTGGCCAGCAGGGCGGCGGTGGCGGCCGCCTGCTGGACGCCCAGGGCAGAGAGGGGCGGATCGGCGGGCCCGGCCTCTCCGAGGTCCTGGGCCTCCGGCTGTGCATGTCGGATGATGATCATCTCCACAGGTCGGGAACCCTACGGGCGCCCGCTCCCCGGGCCGGTATCCGGATGCCCAAGCCGGGGGCGTGCCGAGGCCCCTAGCATCGGATGCTGATTAGTGGTGTGGGTGGGGCTTTGCTTTTCGTTAACTAGCGCCACGCATAGATGGTCTGCGGTGGGACCTTCAGTAGTGCGGCGAACTCCTCGACGGTGAGCAGTTCGTTGCGTATGACTTCCGCCTTCGTTGGCATTACGTACGGGCGGTGCGTCCGACGGTGCCCCATGTGGTCGGGTTGGACGCTGTTCTGGGCTGAAAAAGCAGAAAAGCCGCCCGAAGGCGGCTGCAAACGATGACGACGACCCTTTTCTACCACACCTATTTTTTCAATGTCGGATCGTGCACGAGTTTTCTGCAGATTTCTTCAAAATCCACCCCGTAGGGGGGGTGGGCGACGCCAGGAGCCCTAGGTGTAGATACGCGCAGGCAGAAGACCCTGAGGTTCTGTACCCAACCTCATCTCGAAATAGCACCTGCGCGAGATAGACGGATAGCGAAGAGGAGCCCCCAGAAGCCGCCACCGATAACACCGCCCAGCATCTGCTGAAGGACATTGGCCCCTCCCATGCCGATTCCCAATAGCGGGATGGCGAGTGTGAGATAGGCGACGCCCGTCATCCTTGGAGTGAGGCGACGTCGGCGTAGCCCGATGGAAACGAGGAGCGCTGCAAGCAGGGGAAGCGGAACGAATGTGGCCAGAGCCTCGGCTCCGCCAAACACTCCGTCCCTCGAGAAGAACTCCTCGGCCAAGGCAACGAACAAACCCGTGAAGAGGCCAGTGAGCACCGCTGCCAAAAAGACCCATCGATTGATTCGCACCGACACCGACTCAGTCTGTCACCCAACCCCGTAGGGGGGCGGGGGCGACGTCAGGATCTCCCAGGTGTAGATACGTACAGCCGTCAGGCGGCGAGGACGAAGCGGTCGCCGAGACGGACGGTGCCCGGGTTG
>CAJWFS010000017.1 GCA_913030665.1 uncultured Acidimicrobiaceae bacterium | reverse complement strand
ACGAAATGGGCTTCGCCCGGGCAGCCGCCGACCGACTGCTCTTCATAGACGAGGGGGAGGTCGTCGAGATCGGACCACCCGAGGAAGTGTTCTCGAATCCTTCACACGAGCGCACCAGGGCGTTCTTCGACAAGATCCTCTACTGACCGTGTCGCCATCTTCTACTGATCGTGTCGCCGGACCGGTGACGGTCAAGTCATCGCCCACGCCAGTCGTGGAGCTCACCGGGATTACCAAGCGATTCCCGGGCGTGGTGGCCAACGACCGGGTCGACCTGCGGGTCGCCGAGGGTGAGATCCATGCGGTGGTCGGTGAGAACGGGGCCGGCAAGTCGACGCTGATGAAGATCCTCTACGGCATGCAGTCCGCCGATGAGGGTCGCATGCAGGTCAACGGCTCCGAGGTGCGGTTCTCGTCGCCGGCCGAGGCTATCGATGCCGGCATCGGCATGGTCCACCAGCACTTCATGCTGGCCGACAACCTGACTGTGCTGGAGAACGTGGTGTTGGGCGCTGAGCCCACCCGGCGTGGCACCATCGATCGGCGATCAGCCCACCGTGACCTAGAAGAGCTGGGCCGCTCCTACGGCCTCGACCTCCACCCCGACGACCTGGTGGAGACCCTCGAGGTCGGTGAACGCCAGCGGGTCGAGATCATCAAAGTGCTCTACCGCGGAGCCAGAGTCCTGATCCTGGACGAGCCAACGGCCGTGCTGGTTCCCCAGGAGGTCGAGGAACTGTTCCGGAACCTGCGGGAACTCAAATCCCAAGGCCACACCATCATCTTCATCGACCACAAGCTCGCTGAGGTACTAGCCATCGCCGACACCATCACCGTGCTCCGCCAGGGCCGCACGGTGACCACTGTCGACTCCAGCGAGGTGACGGCTCAGGAGTTGGCCGAACTCATGGTGGGTTCCGAACTGCCCGCCCCGTCCACCGAGCCCCGAGCGTCCGACGAGCACGTGATGCTCTCGATGCAAGGCCTGAGCGTGGCCGACGCTGACGGCCGGTCGGCCGTGGACGCCGTGAACCTCGACGTCCACCGAGGCGAGATCGTCGGGGTGGCCGGGGTGGAGGGCAACGGCCAGGGCGAGCTCATAGAGGCCGTCCTGGGACTGCGGCCCACCAGCGGCGGCGACCTCCTGTTGGACGGCGAGTCCATGGCCGGCTGGCCGGTGCGCCGGCGCCGGGAAGCGGGCATCGGTTACGTCCCCGAGGACCGGCACCGTCGCGGCCTGCTGCCGGATGCTCCGCTGTGGGAGAACGCCATGTTGGGCCACCAGACACAGCCGCCGTACGCCCGGGGCCCATGGCTGAACCGGTCGGGCGCCCGGGAGGCCACGACCCGGATCGTGTCCAGCTTCGACGTTCGTACACCGGGCATCGACACGTCCGCCAGAGCGCTCTCGGGTGGCAACCAGCAGAAGTTGGTCATCGGCCGCGAGATGCAGGCCGGTCCCCGCATGCTGGTGGCCGCCCATCCCACCCGGGGCATCGACGTGGGTGCCCAAGCTGCCGTCTGGGAGAACCTGCGGACAGCTCGCCGCGACGGCCTAGCCGTGCTATTGGTGTCGGCCGACCTGGAAGAACTGATCGGCCTGGCCGACCGGCTGGTGGTCATGCTGCGGGGTCGCATCGTGGCCGAGCTCGACCCGGCCACCACCACGCCACGCCTGCTGGGCGGCCACATGACTGGTGCGGCCGGAGAGGCGACCGACGATGAAGGTCGGACGCCATGACCCTCCGACGGATCGCCCTGGCCCTGGCCGCGCCCGTCTGTGCGTTCGCCATCTCGATCGCCCTGTCGTCTCTTGTACTGCTGGCCGTCGGCACCAGCCCGCTTGAAGCCTGGCTAGAGATGCTCTCGTACGGCTCCCGCCTCGAGACCCTGGTTGAGACCGGCAATCGGGCCACACAGCTGTACCTGGCCGGGATCGCGGTGGCCATCGGGTTCCGCATGAACCTGTTCAACATCGGCGTGGAGGGCCAGTACGTGCTGGCCGCCATGCTGGCCGCTGCCGCCGGCGGGGCGGTCGACCTGCCGCCAATCCTGCACGTGACACTCATCATGGTGGTGGCCATGGCCGTGGGCTCAAGTTTCGCCGGGGTGGCCGGCTACCTGAAGGTCTCCCGCGGCGTCCACGAGGTGATCTCCACAATCATGCTCAACGCCGTGGCACTCGGCCTCACGGGGTTTCTGCTTCGCTCCTGGCTGCTCGACGAGGCCGACACCACGCTCAACATGATGACCCCGGAAATCCCACCGTCAGGCCGGTTCCCAAATCTAAATGGTGTAGTGGAGGGCCTCAGCCGGGAGATCACCCGGGGCCGTGAACTCTGGGGCTTCCTGCTGGTGGCCATCCTCGTCGGTGTCCTATTCCACCTGTTCCTGAGCCGCACCCGAGCCGGCTACGACCTGCGGGCCACCGGTTTGAACCCGTTCGCGGCCGAGGCCTCCGGCGTGCACCCGTCGTCCACCGTGGTACGAGCCATGCTGCTGTCGGGCGCGGTGGCTGGGCTGATCGGACTCCCCGAGATCCTCGGCGACGCCCACAAGTACGACCTCAACTTCACTCAAGGCCTGGGTTTTGCTGGCATCGCGGTGGCCCTGATCGGCCGCAACCACGCTGTCGGTGTGGGCATCGCGGCGCTCCTGTTCGGCTGGTTGGACAGCGCTGCACCCATCCTCGATGTGGTTGGCGACACCCCCCGGGAGATCGTGTCGATACTTCAGGGCGTGGTGGTGCTGTCAGCCGTGGTTGCCTTCGAGGTAGTCAGTCGGATCCGCCGGGCCACTGAGGCCCGCGACGCAGCCGAGGCGACCCTCCCCACCGTCGCGGCAACCGATGGGAGCCCCTCATGAGGGGCCTGCTGCGGTCGTCGATGGTGCTTCGGTGGATGCTGGCAGCCCTCGGTCTCGTCGTGGTGCTGTCGATCGTTCAGGGATTGGCCCGACCCGAGACCACCGACCTCCTCTCGGCCGGTACCGCTGAGTCCACGCTCCGGCGGGCAGTTCCCATCCTGCTGGCCGGCCTGGGCGGCATCTGGGCCGAGCGGGCCGGTGTGGTCAATATCGGTCTCGAGGGGATGATGGTGCTGGGCACCTGGTTCGGTGCATGGGGGGCCCTCGAGTTCGGACCGTGGTGGGGCATGGCCTTCGGCATAGCAGGCGGAGCGTGCGGCGGGCTGCTCCACGCTGTGGCCACCGTGGGGTTCGGAGTCGATCACATCATCTCCGGCGTGGCCGTCAACATCATCGCTCCAGCCACAGCTCGATTCCTCTCACGCGAGTTCTTCGCCGGACGTCCGGGCGGCGGCCTCACCCAGTCCCCCCGGGTGGAGTCGGTGGGTTCGGTTGACCTCCCGTTCGTATCAGGTGGCGACCTGTTCGGCTGGACCACCCCCGACCTGTTCGGATGGATCGACGACCAGGGCTGGTTCCTGGTCTCGGACACTGCCGCCCTGCTCTCAGGCATCACCCAGAGCGTCTCGTGGGCCACGGTGGTCGCCCTGGCCCTCGTGCCAATCTCGGTGTTTCTGCTGTGGCGCACACCGATCGGGCTACGCATCCGGGCATCGGGTGAACACCCGGTGGCCGCCGACAGCCTCGGCGTGAACGTGTACCGAATGAAGTTCACCGCCGTGGTGGTGAGCGGCGGCCTCGCCGGCTTCGGTGGTGCGTTCATCGCTATCGAGCAGACCGGCATCTACCGCGAGAACCAGGTCCAGGGCCGGGGCTTCATTGGCTTGGCCACCGTCATCTTTGGTAACTGGCAGCCCGCGGGAGCCTTCCTGGGGTCGCTGCTATTCGGCTTCGCCGACGCCCTGCAGCTCCGGGACCGCACCGCGGTGCACGCCCTGCTGCTGCTGATCGGCGTGGCACTCGCCGCCTTGGCAATCCGGGCAGTCGTGCAACGGCGGGTCCGTCCGGCGGCACTGCTGGCCGTGGCATCGGCCAGCGTCCTGTGCTGGTACGCGGTGACCGAGGAGGTGGTCAGCGAGCTGCCACCCATCACCCCGCACGTGGCCACCCTGCTGGTCCTGGTATTCGCCACGAGCCGACTCCGCATGCCGGCCGGCGTCGGGCTCCGGTACCGGCGCGGCCAGGAGTGACCCGGAGAGTGGAAAGCGTCCTCGACCCCGACCAGAGGCGACGGTTCGAACACGATGGCTACCTTGTCATCCCCGACTTCGTGGCGCCCGGCCTCCTGGCGGACCTCAGGAACCGGATCGACGACCTGGTGGCCGGATACGCCGACGGTGGACTACCGGAGGGGGCGGCAACAGTCTTCTCGACGACCGAGCAGTCGCACGCCCAGGACGACTGGTTCCTCACCTCGGCTGACGTGGTGAGGCCCTTCTTCGAGGACGGTGCCTTCGACCGGGACGGCCGGCTGGTGGTCCCCATGGACCTGGCGTTGAACAAGCTGGGTCACGCCATGCACGACGTTGACCCGGTGTTCGACCGGTTCTCACGTACGCCTCGCCTCGCAGCCCTGGTAGGCGAGCTGGGCTTCGTGGACCCACTGCTCCTGCAGTCAATGGTCATCTTCAAGCCACCGCGCATCGGCGGCGAGGTCGTCTGCCACTGTGACCACTCGTTCCTCTGGACCGATCCGCAGACCGTCACCGGGTTCTGGTTCGCGCTGGACGACGCCACCGTCGAGAACGGCTGCATGTGGGCCATACCCGGAGGCCACCACGGCGACGCCCGGACCCGGTTCCGCCTGGACGGCGCCGGAACCACCACCGACGTCTACGACCCGACCCCGTACGACATGGATGCCCTGGTCCCGTTGGAGGTGGCGGCTGGCACCCTCATCGCCTTCCACGGTCGCCTTCCCCACTGGAGCGCCCCCAACCGGTCCGACCGGCACAGGCTGGCCTACACCCTCCACGTGATCGACGGCACGGCCGACTACCGGTCCGACAACTGGCTCCAGAGGGGCCCTGACCTGCCACTGCGCGGCTTCGGCTGATCCACCCGGCAGCACGTTGGCGGGGCCGCCCGGATCGGAACCACCACCCACCGATAGCCTGCACCATGGATCCCATGGACCCGGAGACCATCCGGCTGGCACCGAAGGTCGTCCTCCACGACCACCTCGACGGTGGGCTGCGGCCGGCGACGGTCATCGCCCTGGCCGACGAGGTCGGCTACGACGCCCTGCCCAGCACCGACGAGGTCCAGTTGGCCACCTGGTTCCACAGGGGGGCCGACCGTAGAGACCTCGGCCTCTACCTCGAGACCTTCGAGCACACGGTCGGCGTGATGCAGACGGCCGCCGCCTGCCACAGGGTGGCGTCGGAGTGCGCCGCCGACCTGGCCGCCGACGGCTGCGTGTACGCCGAGGTCCGCTTCGCGCCGGCCCTGCACACGGCAGGAGGCCTGTCCCTGGACGAGGTGGTAGAAGCGATCCTGGCGGGCTTCGCCGAGGGTTCAGCCGGAACGGGCCTGACCATCCGGGCCCTGGTCACCGCCATGCGCACGTCGACGGACTCGATGAAGGTGGCCGAGACGGCCATCCGGTATCGGGACCGGGGCGTCGTCGGGTTCGACATCGCCGGCCGGGAGGCCGGCTATCCACCCACCCTCCATCTGGACGCCTTCCAGTACCTCCAGCGCGAGAACTTCCACTTCACCATCCACGCCGGCGAGGCCTTCGGCCCAGCCTCGATCTGGGAAGCCATCCAGTTCTGCGGAGCCGAACGGCTCGGCCACGGCGTGCGAATAGTTGACGACATCGAAATGTCGGAGGTGGGTACGCCCCTGCTGGGCCGCCTCGCCTCCATAGTCAGAGACCGTCGGATCCCCCTGGAGTTGTGCCCCACCTCTAACGTTCACACGGGGGCGGTGGCCGACATCGCCGCCCACCCAATCGGGTTGCTCCGGAGCCTGGGCTTCCGCATCACCGTCAACACGGACAATCGCCTGATGAGCGACGTCTCGATGACGTCGGAGATGGCTGCGCTGAACAGGGCCTTCGGCTGGGGCCTGGACGACTTCCGCTGGCTCACCATCAACGCCATGAAGAGCGCGTTCCTGTCGTTCGACGAACGCCTCGGGATAATCAACGACACCATCAAGCCCGGTTACGCCGCCCTCTCCGGCTGACCCGGCCGGAGGGTCTCCGGGGCCGCGTCTCAGGTGTCGGGGTCTCCTGCAGGGTCCAGGGTGGCAAGCACCTCCTGCAGGTCCCTGACGGTGGTCCGCGGGTTGACTATGCAGATGCGCATGGCGGCCTCACCATCGAAGGTGGTGGGGGTCAGGAGGGCCGTGCCTGCGGCCAGCAGGCGGTCGCACCAGGCCTGGTAGTCGGTCGGCCCCCAGCCGCGTCGCCGGAAGGCCACCACCGAGAGCTCCGGCTCCACCAGGAGCTCCAGGTGCTCGGCCGCCTCCACCAGGTCCCTGGTGGCACGGGCCACCTCGAGGGTGTGCTCGATGGCGTCCCTGTACGCATCGGTGCCGTAAACCGCCAGCGAGAACCAGAACGGCACGCCTCGTGCCCTCCTCGTGAGCACGTTGGCGTAGTCGCAGGGATTCCAGACGGTGTCGTCGATGATCGGCTCCAGGTACCCGGCGTGCTGGGTGTGTGCAGCGCGGGCCAGCGCCGGATTCGCGTAGACCAGCGCCGCGCAGTCGAACGGCGAGAACAACCACTTGTGGGGGTCGACCACGAGGGAATCCACCCGCTCGATGCCGTCGAACCGGTGGCGGACCGACGGAGCGGCCATGGCAGCGCCTCCGTAGGCACCATCCACGTGCAGCCACACCTCGGATGCGGTGCAGGCATCGGCGATGCCGTCGATGTCGTCGACGATGCCCAGGTTGGTGGTACCGGCCGTCGCCACGACGGCGAAGACCTCGGTGCCGGCCGGCCGACCGGCGATGGCGGCGGTAACGGCATCGCCGCGCAGCCGATGCCCACCATCCACAGCTGCGAGAAGCACGTCGACGTCCATGACGCCAGCCGCCGAGTCGACCGACGAATGGGCGCTCTCCGCGGCGACCACGGCCCACCGTTCCGGACGCTCCGAGCCCGTCGACGCACGCTTCCGGACGGCGTCATGCCGGGCCGTCACCAGCGCCGAGAGGTTCCCCATCGTGCCGCCGGTGACGAAGCATCCACCGGCAGAGTCCTGCATGCCGGCCAGGTCCGCTATCCAACGCAGGGCCTGGTTCTCTGCGAAGACCATGCCCGCACCATCCAGCCAGGTGGACCCGCAGAGGGACGAGGAGCCGACGACCAGGTCGAAGGCAGAGGCGGCCAGGGTCGGGGCACTGGCCACGAAGGCCAGGTACCGCGGATGGTCGGCGGGCATGCAGGCTGGTGCGAGGTGCTCGGCGAATGTCCGCAGCGCCTCGGTCCCGCCGAGGCCGGCAGGGGTGATCGTGTCACCCACCAGAGCCTGGAGTTCTCCAGCGCTACTGGGGCCTTCCAGCGGGGAATCGCAACCGAGTCGCTCCAGTGCGTAGTCGATCACCCGCCTTACGAGGTCCTCGTTCTCGGCGTCCAGGTCGTGCATTCCCATCGACGCGAGGCTAGGGCGACGGTCCCGGCGTTGCCCTACCTCCGGATCCTGTACCTAGTCTCTGCCGATGGCCGACGACAGGGACGACCCCACGGGCGGCCCGTCCACCCGCACCCTCTCCGAGGCCGATTCTCGGCGGCTCGTCGCCGACGCCGGGGTGGTCGTGTCCGACTGGGCGACGGCCTCGGACCCGGATGCCGCCGCGGAGGTGGCGGCGGCCATGGGTCTACCGGTTGTGGCCAAGTTGTGCGGTGATGCGATCGCACACAAGACGGAGCGGGGCCTTGTACGTCTTTCGCTGGGCTCGGGCGCCGACGTCCACGCAGCGGCAACCGACCTGCTGGCCGCTGCCACCACCGAGGACGGTCCTGTGGAACTGCTGGTGTCGACAATGCTCCGGGGCAACCGGGAGTTGATTGCCGGCATGCTCAGGGACCCCCAGTTCGGCCCCTGCGTGATGCTCGGCGTGGGCGGCGTTCTGGCCGAGGCGATTGCGGACGTGGCGTTCCGCCTGGCACCCCTGGAGGAACTGGACGCCAGGGACCTCATGGGCGACCTGGGGACACAGGCCCTGCTGGGTCCATTTCGTGGCGAGCCGGCGGTGGACCGCGATGCCCTCGCAGAGACGTTGTGCGCGCTCGGTGCGCTGGCCGCCGACCCGACGATCGTGTCGGTGGACCTGAACCCGATGATCGTGGTGGACGGCATGGCCGTGGCCGTTGACGCCCTGGTGGAGGTCGTTGACGACCGGGCAGATGCCTGATGGGACGCGACCTGAGGCCGTTGTTCGAACCCAGAGGGGTGGTGGTCACCGGGGTGTCCAGCCATCCGGGCAAGTTCGGGTTCGTAACGCTCCACAACCTGATGGCCTGTGGCTACGAGGGTGACGTGTTCGCCGTGGGACGCGAGGCCGGATCGGTCCTGGACCGGCCCGTGCTCCCCTCCATCGAGGCACTTCCCGACGGCGCCGCAGAGCTCCTGGTGGTCTGTACGCCGGTGTCGGTGAACGAGGAGATCATCCGGACGGCCGCCTCCAGAGGCGTACGGGCCGTGTTCGTAGCCGCTGGCGGCTATTCGGAGGCCGGCCCGGATGGCATCCAGGCCGAAGCCCGGTTGGTGGCCCTGGCCGACGAGTTGGACCTCGTCCTGGCCGGCCCCAACGGCCAGGGCATCACCTCTCCCCCGGTCGGCCTCTGCGCCCAGATCGTGGCCCCCTATCCCCCGCGTGGACGCATCGGTGTGGCGTCCCAGTCCGGCAACTTCGTCTCGGCCTTCCAGAACTACGCGGGCCAGACTGGGATCGGGCTGAGCCGCTCGGTTTCGGCCGGAAACGCTGCCGCTACCGGCATTGCCGACTACCTGGAGTGGTTCGCCGACGACCCGGAGACCGACGTGGGGCTCTGCTACGTGGAGGGCATCGCCGACGGACGGGACTTCTTTGAACGGATGAGTGCTGTCACGCGACGCATGCCGGTGGTCGTGGTTAAGGGCGGGGCCACCCGCGGTGGGCAACGGGCCGCGGCGTCGCACACAGGCTCCCTGGCATCCGACAACCGGGTATTCGACGGCATGGCACGCCAGGCGGGAATGGTGCGGGCGCCCACGATCGAGGCGGCGTTCGATGCGGCCGCCACCTTCGCCACCCAGCCGCTGCCCGGCGGGGACGGCGTCCTGGTGCTCACCACGGCCGGCGGCTGGGGGGTGGTCACCGCCGATGCGGTCACCTCGCATCCGGACCTCACGCTGACGGCGCTCCCCGACGACCTCCTGGTGGCCGTCGACGCCATGCTCCCGCCGCGCTGGAGCCGGAACAATCCCGTGGACCTGGCTGGGGGCGAGACCCGCGACACCATCCCCGAGCTGCTGGAGTTGGTGGCCGGGCACCCCGGGATCGACTCCATCCTCCAACTGGGCCTGGGGATCCAGGGCAACACCGCTGCGTTGGCCCGCCGGGGACCGTTCCACCCGGACCATGGGCTGGAACGCATCGTGGACTACCACGAGCGACAGGAGCGCCGCTACGCCGAAGCCGCCGCCGAAGCCTCCGCCACCCACTCGAAGCCCATCCTGGTTGCATCCGAACTGGCCGTTGCACAGCCGGAGAATCCGATGGTCACCGCCGTACGGGAGTCGGGTCGGTACTGCTATCCGTCAGCTGACCGGGCCGTCGCAGCCCTGGGCCGTATGGCCTGGTACGCCGCCTGGTTGTGGGCACGCACCTAGGCTCGATCCGTGCCCGTTTAGGCGACCCTGCTGCCCGATCCCGATGCCAGGTGGGCGGGTGGTCATAGTCACCACCCGCAACTCCGAGCTGCCACCGTCCGGGATCTGACGGGCACTCACCGCCTCACGGAACGCAGTGGCCCGGCTAGGTTCCCCCGACTGCCTACCACCACCTCCCCGAGTCCCAGGAAGTCGGCCAGGCGGTCCAGTTCGATCGAGAGTTCGAACGCCACGCCACCCGTATCGACCCCCTCTTCGGCGAACACGCCACGGGCCAGCAACCGGCCGTTGGCCCGATCGGCCTTGAGGTCCACCCGTCCGACCAACCTGTCCCCCAGCAGGAAGGGCAGCACGTAGTAGCCGTACTCCCGCTTCAACTCCGGAACGTAGATTTCGATCCTGTACCGAAAGCCGAATAGCCGTTCGGCCCGCGGTCGGAACCAGACCACCGGGTCGAACGGCGAGAGCAGGGCTCTGGCCGCCACCGACCGGGGCCTGACGGCTTCGGGATGCAGGTAGGCAACATCCGACCAGCCGTCCACTACCGCCATCTGCAGGCGCCCCGCCTCCAACAGCTCGGCCAGGCGGGGCCTGGCCTCGGTGAGGCCAATCCGGAAGTAGTCGGCGAGGTCAGCAGCCGTACCTATTCCGTGGTGCCTGCAGGCGATCTCCAGCAGGTCCCGCTGCGCCTCGTCAGCCCCGGGCGTGGACTGGTTGCGGATCCTGGGCGGAACCACTCCGGCGAATACCTCGTAGGACCGCTCGAAGTTCGCGACGCGCCGGCTCCCCACGTCGCCGACCCTGAACAGCCAGTCCACCGCCCGTTTTCCGTCCGACCGACCGTCCCACCATGTGCCGGTGCGGGGGCGCGGATCGCTCAGGCCGGCCGCTGTCACAGGGCCCCGCTGCTCCACCTCCCGAAGGACAGCGGCAACGTAGTCGGGCCACTTCTCGGCGATGGCGGAAGTCCATGTGCCGCCCGATCGGGCCCGGTCCTTCAGCCACCGGAGCAGCGGCTCCAACTCGACTGGAACAAGCGAGGCCTCATGTGACCAGGACTCGAACACCTCCCCTGAGTGCCAGAGCCAGGCGTCCAGGCGGTCCCTGTCGTAGGGCCCGAGACGGCTGTAGACGGGCAGGTAGTGGGATCGGCAGACGGCCTGCACCGAGTCCAGTTGAAGGAGCCCCATGCGACCCAGTACCCGTCTGAAGTGACGCACGTCGACCCGACCGGCAGGTGGGGGGTCTGTGAAACCCTGGGCTGCCAGGGCGATCCGCCTGGCGGTAGCCGACCCGATCCGGACCGGTTGGGACGTTGGTGACACGGTCTGTGCCGGGCCTCGGTCAGGACGCCCGGAGTCAGCCGACTCCCTGGTCCACGCCACCCTCGAAGGGCAGCAGGTCCTCGAAGTCGCCGTCGCGCTTTTCGGCACGCGCAGTGAAGGACTCCATCATCTCGCTGGGCTGGAACATCCCGGACTGCCAGGTGGCAATGTGGTCGAGCGAGTCGGCAGTGGAGTGGTCACGGGTATAGGTGATCATCTCCTTGGACCCGTAGATGGCCAGCGGTGACTTGGAGGCGATGGTCCGTGCGACCTCGCGCACCCCGTCAAGGAGCTCCTCGTGGTCGGCGAACACCTCGTTGACCAGGCCGACGGCCTTCGCCTCGGCGGCAGGCATCCGGCGCCCGGTGTAGGCCAGCTCACGGCAGACGCCTTCGGGTATGAGCTTGGGGAGCCGCTGGAGGGTGCCGACGTCGGCCGTCATGCCGATGTTGATCTCCTGGATGCAGAAGAAGGCATCCTCGGTGGCATACCGCATGTCGCAGGCGGTGACCATGTCCACCGCCCCGCCGATGCAGCCTCCCTGGATGGCCGCCAGGACAGGCATACGTGCCTTCTCGAGAACGGAGAACGTCTCCTGGAGGTGCAGCACGTTGGCCCGCATGTTGGCCCGGAGGCGTCCGGGTCCCGCCTTGGCGTTGCCGTCCGGTCGATCACCGAAGACCGCCAGGTCCATGCCGGCGCTGAAGTGGCGTCCGGTGGAGGCGAGCACGATGACGCGCGCCCCTCCGGAGGAGTCCAACTCGCGGACCAGGGTCGGGAGCTCCTCCCAGAAGGCGGGGACCATGGTGTTCAGCTGCTCGCCACGGTTCATGGTGACCGTGGCGACGCCGTCCTCCAGTTGGATGTCGAAACAGGTGTAGCCGTCGCTCATGGCCCGGACGGTACCGCCGGGACCGGTGGGTCACCTGATCGGAGCCGCCCTGATTCCGACGGGCCTCAGCCCAGGATGGACTTCGCCACGGCGACCAGGTCCATCCGGGGGCGGGCCCCCAGATGGCTTATGACCTCGGCGGCGGCGATGCTGCCGAGCCTGGCGGCATGGTCCGGGGCCGCGCCCCTGCTCAGCCCGAAGAGGACCCCTGCTGCGTAGAGGTCGCCGGCACCGGTTGTGTCCACCACGGCGTGCAACTCGTCGGCGGCCACCGGAATCCGATCGGAACCGCTCACCACCAGGGATCCCCGCGGCCCAAGCGTCACGAAGGCCAGCTCCACCTCTGAGGCCAGCGCCTGGATCGCCAGGTCGACGTCCGCCACCCCGAACAGGGCGCAGACCTCACCTGCGTTGCCGAAGACCACGTCGACACGGTCGGCCAGCAGCTCGCGCCACTCGTCGCGGTGGCGCTCCACGCAGAAGCCATCCGAGAGGGTCAACGACACGGTCCGACCAGCGGAGTGCGCCACGTCCATGGCGTACCGGATGGCCTCCTTGGCCTCGTCGGTGTCCCACAGGTAGCCCTCGCAGTAGAGGTGTGAGGCCGACGCCACCAGGTCAGCGTCGACGTCCGATGACGAAAGGTGGGAGGAGGTCCCGAGATGGGTGTTCATGGTCCGCTGGGCGTCTGGGGTCACCTGGATCAGGCAGCGGGCCGTCGGCTCGTCGCCCACCACGCCGGGCACGTCGAACGCGACCCCCACCTGGCGGAGGTCGCGTCTGAAGACCTCTCCCAGGAAGTCGTCGGCGACCCTGCCGATGTAGGCGGCCCGACCGCCGAACGACGCCACGCCGACCATGGTGTTGGCGGCGGAGCCCCCCGACTCCTCCAGTCCGGATGGCATCGCCGCATAGAGCTCCACGGCCCGCGCCCTGTCGATGAGCGTCATCGCCCCCCTGACCAGGTCGTGCTCGTAGATGAAGTCGTCGCCCACCTCTGCCAGCACGTCGACGATGGCGTTGCCGACGCCGACGACGTCGAGGGTTGCTGGTGGCACTCTGCTCCTCCCGAGGACCGACGACCGGGAAGGGGCCCCGGCGACGGACCATCATGCCCGCTTCCGGTCTGCGAGGGGTGTCCGGCGGAACGGTACGCTCGCCCGCCATGTCCGACCACCGACTCCCGCGCCACGTCCTCCCCAGCCATTACACGCTGGAGTTGGCCCCAGACCTGTCCGACCACACCTTCACCGGTACCGTGGCGATCGATGTGGACGTGGTGGAGGCAACCGACCGCATAGTCCTGAATGCCGCCGACCTCGTGGTCCTGGACGCCTCGATCCTCGTCGGAGGCGAACGCCCACCCGTCTCGGTGACGGTCGACGAGGCGGCCGAACGGCTGGTGCTCACCGTCGCGGACCGACTCCGACCCGGCAGGGCGCGGCTGGAAATGACCTTCACTGGAGAACTCAACGACCGGTTGCGGGGCTTCTACCGGAGCACACTGGTCGGCGCCGACGGCGTTGAGCGGACCATCGCCGCCACCCAGTTCCAGTCCACCGACGCCCGACGGGCCTTCCCGTGCTTCGACGAGCCGGACATGAAGGCCTCGTTCGGCGTCACGCTCGTGGTACCGGACGGCCTCCTGGCAGTGTCCAACGGCGCCGAGGTCTCCCGCACGCGACTCGACGATGGAACTGACCGGGTGGTCTTCGCCGACACCATCGACCTGTCCACCTACCTGGTCGCATTCGTGGTCGGCCCGCTGGAGGCCACCGAACCGATCGACGTGGACGGGATACCGGTCCGGATCATCCACCCGCCGGGGCGAGCCGACCAGACGGCATTCGCCCTGGAGGTGGCCGCCCACTCCCTGCGTTGGTTCGCCGACTGGTACGACATCGCCGTTCCCGGGGGCAAGGTGGACCTGGTGGCGCTCCCCGACTTCGCCTTCGGGGCCATGGAGAACCTGGGATGCATCACGTTCAGGGAGGTACTCCTGCTTGTCGACCCCACCTCGGCTGACCAGCACGAGCTGGAGAGCGTGGCGGCGGTCATCAGCCACGAGCTGGCGCACCTCTGGTTCGGCGACCTGGTCACGATGCGCTGGTGGAACGGAATCTGGCTGAACGAGGCCTTCGCCACCTTCATGGAGATGAAGGCCGTGGAGGCCTGGCGCCCCGACTGGGACGTCTGGGCCGGCTTCGGAGCTGCGCGGGCGGCGGCGCTGGACGTCGACGCCCTCGCCTCGACACGACCGATCGAGTACCCGGTGGTCACGCCGGCCGACGCCGAGTCCATGTTCGACCTCCTCACGTACCAGAAGGGCGCTGCGGTGGTGAGGATGCTGGAACAGTTCCTGGGCGAGGAGGTGTTCCGAGATGGCGTGCGTCGCTACCTGTCTGCGCACCTCGGTGGGAACACCGACAACGAGGACCTCTGGACCGCCCTTGAGGAAGCATCCGGACAACCCGTCGGCGACCTCATGCACGCCTGGATCTTCCGGGGCGGGTTTCCGGTCGTGGAGGGCACCGTCGAGGGTGGCAGGTGCACCCTCGTCCAGAGCCGGTTCCGCTACGACGGTGCTGCTGACGACGGCAGATGGCAGGTGCCGGTGCGACTCAGGACCACGCTCGGCGAGCAGCAAATCCTCCTGGGCGACAGTCCTCTGGTGCTGGACCTGGAGGGACCGCTGGTCACCCTGAATGCCGGTGCCGAGGGCTTCTACCGCAGCGAGGTGGACGTATCCCCGGACCCGGGGAGGCTCATCCCCGTCGAACGCGCCATGTCGGTCGACGACCGGTGGGCCGCCACGCTGGGTGGCAGGCACGACCCGGCTTCCTTCGCCGGGTTCGTCGCGGCGTTCGCCGACGACCCGGACCTGGCCGTTTGGCAGGCCGTGCTGCGTGGCCTCTACACGATGGACCTCGTGGCACCCGGCCGCCACCTGAGGATGGCTGCGGAGGCGGCCGGCCTGCTGGAGGTCATGGTGCATCGCCTCGGCTGGGAGCCATCCGCCGACGAGGACGACCGCACCAGACAGCTTCGGGGTGTCCTACTTGTCGCCGCCGGCACCTTGGCCGACGACCCGGACGTCATCGGCGAGGCCCGCCGCCGCTGGTCCTCGCCCACCTCCACCGACCCGGCCGTGGACGGTGCGGTGGTGGCCATCGTGGCAAGCCACGGCGACTCCGCCGATCGGGCTGATTGTCGGCGGCGGTTCGACGCCGCTGGGACCTCTCAGGAGGAGCAGCGCCACCTCCGGGCGTTGGCCCTGTTCCCCGGACTCACAGAGGTGGAGACCCTCCTGGAGGAGGTCCACCAGGGCACGATCCGCACTCAGGACGCCCCGTTCCTGGTCCGCTCGCTGCTGGCCCACCCACACCACAGGGCCCTCATCTGGCGCAACCTGGTGGACCACTGGGAGGACCTGAACGGCCGACTGCCGTCCAACAGCATCGCCCGGATGCTGGAAGGCATACGTGCCCTGGGAGCCGACGTGGACCCGGACGTGGACCAGTTCCTGGACGACCATCCGGTCCCCCAGGGTGCGTTGATGGTCGCCCAGCACCGCGAACGTCGCCATGTGAACCTCGGCCTCGGGAACCGGCTCGCGGGCTGATCCGTCCGTCGGGGTCAGGGAAGGTCCAGGTCCACGCGGAACGAGCCGTCACCGCCGAGCAGGGTCGCCACGAGGGAAAGAGTGCGACCCTCGGGGCCTCTGGCGGTGCAGGAGAATTCTTCGCCCTCGCTGGCCACCCGGACGGCCGGCGCGCACAGCACCAGGTTCGGCTTCCCAAGGTCGGACTCCAACCGGGTGACCAACCGGGCGGCCACCTCAGCGGCATCGACGACCATGACCGGTGACTTCACCCGAATCCTGCCGTCGATGGCCGGCCTGTGCACGACGACGGGAATCTCCCTGCCGGACAGGATCGCGGTGCATGCAAAAGGACCCAGGCCGTCGGGATCCGGGTCACCACAGTCCACCTCCTCCACGGCCCCCGGATGCGCCGGCACGAGCAGGGCGGGCACCTCAGCCTCGATCGCCTCCAGGTCGAAGGCCGGCAGCTGTGCGCCACCGCAGCCTGCCGCCAGTACGACCAGGACTGTGAAGAGCACCCCCGTCCACCTGAGATCTGGGTCGGTCAGTCCCACTCGGCAGCGAACGCCAGGGCCTCGTCCCACGACGACCCCGCCTCCAGGAGGCCCTTGGACTGCATGACCTGCCTGGGCCGGTTCATTCCCAGCGCAGCGGTGAATCGACCATCTCGCCCGTAGAAGGCGGCGAACCGGTGCTCGGCGGTCGAACCGGCCACGACCCTCACCTCGTCGTCGGGATGTGGGCGGCCGGCCAACTGGACCTTCCGGTCGTACTGGTCGGACCAGAACCATGGCACCGGTGCGAATGGCGTCGCCTCCTCATCGGACTGCAGCAGCCGGCGGGCGGCGTGGACCCCCTGCTGGACTGCGTTGTCCCAGTGTTCCACCCGCATCAGCTCGCCGTAGCGCGGGTTCGGCCAGCGGGCCACGTCGCCGGCGGCCACCACGCCGGGTGCCGCCAGGCAGGTCCCGTCACAGACCACGCCATTGTCCAGCGTCAGGCCCGAACCCTCCAGCCACTCGGTGTTGGGGACGACGCCTATGCCCACGATCAGGAGGTCGACGTCCAGCGTGGCTCCGTCGGAGAGGCGCACGCCGGCCACACAGCCGTCACCCAGCACCTCCTCGACGCCGACGCCGGTTCGCAGGTCTACGCCGTGGTGCCGGTGCACGTCGGCCATCACTGCACCCATCTCCACGCCCAGCACCCGTCCGAACGGCGCCTCCAATGCCTCCACCATGGTCACCTCGACACCTCGCCCGATCGCCGTCGAGGCCACCTCCGCTCCAATGAAGCCCGCGCCCACCACCATCAACCGCCTGGCCCCGTCCGCAAGGGCATCCCGTATGGCTGCGGCGTCGTCGCGGGTGCGCAGGGTGTGCACGCCGGCCAGTCCGGCGGTTCCCGGCAGGGTCCTGCATCGGGTCCCCGTTGCGATCACCAGGCCGTCGAACGGTTCGGCAGCGCCGCCCACCTCGAGGGTTCGGCCGGCCACGTCCAGCCCGGTGGCACTGCATCCGAGGCGCAGGTCCAGCTGGAGGTCGGCCAGCTTCTCCGCCGTCGTGAGCGCCAACCGGTCGTCGTCCAGGTCGCCGGCCAGGTACTTCTTGGACAACGGTGGGCGATCGTAGGGGGCGTGAGGCTCGTCGCCGATCAGGCTGATCCTGCCTTCGAAACCGTCACGACGCAGGGTCTCGGCTGCCCAGTAGCCGGCTAGCGACGCCCCGACGATGGTGACCGCGGAACGCACCACCTGTCAGTCCTCCAATGAGATGGCCTGCTTGGGGCAGCGCTGGACGGCCTGCTCGACCACGGCGCGGCGGTCCTCGCCGGGGTTCTCCTCCAGGACGTAGAGGAAGTCGTCGTCACGCACCTCGAATACGTCCGGCGCGATCTGCATGCAGATCGCATTGCTCTCACAAAGGTCGAAGTCGACGATTACTCGCATGGCGTCCCCTCCCGGGTCCGTTGGTGGCTCGCCTCCGGGCGGCCGTGGCTGATGGTCAGATCGTAGGCACTGGCGGACCGTCAGGGCTTGTCCGCACCGACCACCCACATGGCGAAGTACTGGGCGCCGCCTCCGTAGGCATGGCCGAGGGCCATCCGGGCGCCGTCCACCTGGTGGTCGCCGGCCAGGCCGCGGACCTGCAGGGAGGCCTCGGCGAACCGGATCATCCCAGAGGCGCCGATCGGGTTCGACGACAGCACGCCACCCGAGCAGTTGACGGGTAGGTCGCCGCCGTCCAGGCGGGTGGCTCCCTCCTCGACCATCCTCCAGCCCCTGTCACGTTCGGCGAAACCGAGGCTCTCCAACCAGATCGGCTCGAACCAGGAGAACGGCACGTACATCTCGACGACGTCGATCTCCCTCCGGGGGTCGCTGATCCCAGCCTGTCTGAACACGTCCGCGGCGCAGTCCCGACTGGCCTGCGGGTTGACCTCGTCGCGTCCCGGGAAGTTGTTGGCCTCGGAGCGCATGGCAGTTCCGTGAACCCAGGCCACCGGTCGGGGCGATGCATCGCCGGCAGCCTCGTCGCCCAGCACCATGGCGCACGCCCCGTCCGACGACGGGCAGGTCTCCGAGAAGCGGATCGGATCCCACAGCATCGGCGCCTCCACCACCTGGTCGAACGTCAGGTCGTGCTGGCGGAGGTGGGCATACGGGTTGGACAGGGCGTGCTGACGGTCCTTGAATGCCACCATGCACCCGACCAGCTCCGGGGCTCCCGAGCGGACCATGTACTGGCGCATGATGGGCGAGAAGTAACCGCCCGCTCCGGCGTTGATGGAGACCGAGAAGGGTTGCGGCAGCGAGAGGGCCCAGGTGGCGTTGGACTCCGA
The DNA here is from genome assembly GCA_913030665.1 of uncultured Acidimicrobiaceae bacterium. GTDB lineage: Bacteria > Actinomycetota > Acidimicrobiia > Acidimicrobiales > MedAcidi-G1 > UBA9410. The sequence goes on along the minus strand of CAJWFS010000017.1, from coordinate 6,808 downwards.
CTGCTTCTCGAAGCCGAGGGTCAGGACCCGTCGGTGGATCCGGCCCTGGATCAGCGACGTGGCGACCAGCGCCGTGGAACCACCCACCGACCCCGCCGTGTGGACCCGCAGGATCGGCTTGCCGACACAACCCAGGGCGTCGGCCAGGTACAACTCGGGCATCATGAGGCCCTCAAAGAAGTCGGGCGCCTTGCCGATAACCACGGCGTCTATGTCGGACCAGCCCAGGCCTGCGTCCGCCAGCGCACGCATGGCCGCCTCCCGGACCAGTCCGGCCATCGAGACGTCGCCGCGGGTGGACCGGTAGTGGGTCTGTCCCACCCCGAGAACCGCCGTGCGCTCTCCACCCACCGCTACTCCCCCTCCATGACGCAGACCAGGTTCTGTTGCAAGCAGGGGCCCGAGGTGGCGTGGGCCAGGGCCCGGTCCGCCCCACCGGCAGAGATCCGCCGAGCGGCCTCGGCGATCCGAACCAGCCCGGCAGCCATGAGGGTGTCGGCAGCCAGCGCCCCACCCGATGGGTTGACCACGGTGTCGGCCCCCAGGCCCATTTCGGTGGTCAGGATGTGTTCCTGGCTGGTGGTCGGCCCGTGCAACTCGGCGAGGTCCAGGCGATCGTCTCTCGCCCCGGCCTTCTCCGCCGCCAGTGCGGCCGACGGGGCCCGGGTGAGGTCCCGGACGCCCAGGGCATGGGCGTCGATTCGATGGTCGATGCCGCGAATCCATGCCGGGCGTTCGCACAGCGAGCGGGCCCGGTCTCCGGCGGCCAGCACCACCACGCAACCGCCGTCGGACTCGGCTGCGATGTCAGATGGTCGCAGCGGGTCCGCGACAACCGGTTCGGACAGCACTCCGGCCACCGTGGCTCCTGCCGAGGCTCGGAGGGCATTGGGGTTGCCGACGGCGTGGTGCTGGCTCCGAACTGCGATCTCGGCCAACCCCTCTGCGCTCACGGCACCCGATTCCAGGAGCAGGCGGGCCTGGAGGGCGGCCACGGCGTGGGCGTCCGGCCAGAGTGGCGCCACCGTGTAGGGATCCAGTTGGACGGCCAGCACGTCACGACGTGAGCCGGGCGAGGATTTTCCGTAGGAGTAGACGAGCGCCGTGTCGACCTCGCCCACCTGGAGCTTCACCCAGGCCTCGTAGAGGGCGAACGCCCCGTCCATCTCCACGTGGCTCTCGCTGATGGGGGGGAACGCACCCACGGCGTCCAGCGTCTGGACGAACGAGAAGCCCTGCCCGGCCAGGAAGTCGCTGCTCCCCGAACAGGTGAAGCCGATGTCCGCCTGTGTCAGGCCGACGGCGCTTCGCGCCTCGTTGATGAGGGGCACCATCAACTGCACGTCGGTGGTGAAGGTGAGCGCCTCCACCTGGTACACCGCCGACGAGACCACGGCCACCTCACGCACCGTCGCCACCCCCCGTTGCCGCCTGCTTCAGGGCCCAGGCCCGGTTGCCGGCCTCGGCGACGGGCACGTCGGGCTCGCCGGTGGGTTCCCAGTGCAGGACGTTCTCGGCGGTGGCGCCCAGCTCGGCGTCGGGCTTCCAGACCGCACGGACTCTCATTCCGATCCGCACGTCGGCCGCGGCACAGCCGGCCACCAGCCCCAGGAAACCGATGTCGGCCCCGTCGAGGTGGATCCAGGCGCTCACGTACGGGACCGGCAGGTCCTTCCGGCCCGGAATCGGGAGGTGGGTGACGCAGAAGCTGCCCACGTGACCGCGGTCAACCAGGTCCACCATCTCGGCGGCCACCACGCCGTTGCGCGGGTCGACCCCGCGTGGCGGCACGAACACGGCGCCGTCAACGGGTGAGCGGTTGCCGAGGATTCTCTTGGAGGCGTACGCACGAAGGTACTGCTGTGCCGCTGCGCTGGGTATGAAGTCGTACTCCAGCCGGATGGGGGTGCGCACCGACAGAACCGGTTCAACGTCGCTGATCGAGGGGGGCAGGTGGATGGGGGGGCCCTCGCCAACCTCGTCGGGAAGCGGCGTGTCGGTCACGATCCCTCCAGCGTGTCTCGAGCCACTGGGGCGAAGCCCACCAGGTCCGTGATGTGGCCAACCCGTTCGGACTTCCAGACCGCCTCCACCCGAAGGCCGGTGGCGACCTGGTCCGGGGAGTCCACCAGGACTCCGTGGAGTAGCGGCGTATCAGCACCGTCCAGGAGGACCAGGGCCAGGCCGTGGGGCGTGTCCCATGGGGATCCGGGGCGGGGCGGATCTACCCACGTCCATGACACGATGGTGCCGGTCGAGGACACTTCGACCACCTCGCTGAGGGGTTCGCTGGTGACCGGGTCGTACTCGACGGGCGGCACCATCACCGTGCCGTCGGCACGCCGGATGCCCACCAGGACCGCCTCGCGGAGGCCGGTCAGGAAGGCACCCACCACCGGTCCGGTGGTGCGTATGAACGGATACTCGATGACCAGGTCGGCCCGCAGCGGCGGGAGCCCGGTGACGTCCTGATCGGTCACGACCCGACCGGATCCATGCTCAATTCGGCCTGAACCGGGCTAGAAGTCGATGACCTGGCGGATCACGTCGGCATCGCCCATACATGCCATGGCGTCGTTGATCTCGTCGATGCGGATCCGACGGGTGATCATCCCGTCCAGGTCCAGACGACCGGCCTTGTAGAGGCGCAGGAAGCGGTTGAAGTCGGTGCGCACGTCGGCGCCGCCGTACATCGAGCCGATGAGGGTCTTCTCAGAGAAGAACATCTCGAAGGCCGAGAGCTCGAAGGTCTCCTCGGCGCGGCCCACGCCCACGATGCAGCAGGTACCTCCCCGCCGGGTCATGTCGAAGGCCTGACGCATGGTGGACGGCATGCCGATGCACTCCATGGTGAAGTCGAAGCCCTCGCCACCCGTCACCTCGGCAATGGCCGCCGGCAGGTCGTCAGGAAGCACGCCGTGGGTGGCGCCGAAGGCCTTGGCCCGGTCCAGCTTTCCCTCGTGGAGGTCCACTGCCACGATGGCCGATGCCCCGGCGATCCGGGCGCCCTGGATCGCAGCAACGCCGACCCCACCGGCACCGATCACCAGCACGGACGAACCGGGGGTGACCTTGGCCGTGTTGAGGGCGGCACCGACACCGGTCGTGACGCCGCAGCCGACGAGTGCGGCGACGTCCAATGGGACGTCCTTGTCGATCTTCACGGCAGCCATGCCGGGAACGATGGTCTCCTCGGCGAACGTGCCGCAGCCGGTCATGGCGCCGACGACCGTGTCGCCCCGCCGGAACTGCGGGTTGGAGGCCATGGCGATGAGACCGTTGATGCAGAGGTTGGGCTGGTTGCGGCCGGTGCAGAACGGGCAGGTGCCGCACGGCGGGGAGAAGGCGATGATCACGTGGTCGCCGGGCACCACATGGGTCACGCCGTCGCCTACGTCGGTGACGACCCCTGCGCCCTCGTGTCCCAGGACGGCGGGCGGTGCCTGGGGGATCGTGCCGTTCATGGCCGACAGGTCGGAATGGCAGACGCCGCTGTGGGCGATCTTCACCTTCACGTCACCGGGAGCCATGTCCCTGAGGGTCACGTCGTCGGCTACCACCAACTCCTCGGTCGGGCATTCCATGAGGATCGCTGCGAGCATCGGGGCTCCCCTTCGTCTTCAGGCATCGGGCTCGATGCCACCGTGGCCAACGTACCGGCCGCCGGTGGCGTAGGTGAAAGCGGACGGTTGTTAGTCCGGTGCGGGCCCGGGGCTAGCGTCGGCGCGTGGACCTCAGGACGACCCGTTACGAGACAGTCGGCTCCACCGGCGTCATCTTCCTGTCCCGTCCCGATCGCCGGAATGCCTGGACCGGACGCATGCACACCGAGTACCGGTGGCTCCTGGCAGAGGCAGAGGCAGATCCGGCTGTCAGGGTCGTGGTGGTCACGGGCGACCCGGAAGGCGGCGCGTTCTGCGTGGGCGCCGATGCCGCAGCGCTCGACGGCCACATCGCCAAAGGTGGCTACGACCCGGGAACCAGCGCCGACATCCCGTCGCCGGGCTACGGCGTGCATCCGGCGTTCGACGCCGACTTCGCCTACCACTTCGGCCTCTCCACACCGGTCGTGGCTGCCATCAACGGGGCCGCTGCAGGGGTGGGCCTGGTGCTGGCATGCTTCGCCGACCTGCGGTTCGCCGTGCCCGGCGCCAAGCTCACCACCGCCCACGGAAAGCTGGCCCTGCCGGCCGAGTACGGGCTCTCGTGGCTGCTCCCCCGCCTCATCGGCCTGGGACGCGCCAATGACATGCTGCTGACGAGCCGGGTGGTGATGACCGACGAAGCCCTGGGAATGGGTCTCGTGAATGGCCTCTCGGATGGTCCAGACGTGCTCTCGCACACGCTCGACTGGATCGAGGAGTTCCTCTCGCCCGTGGCCAGGTCCAGCCTCGCCGCGACCCGTCGTCAGGTCTACTCGGACCTCCATGGCGACGTGGCTTCGTCCGTAGAGGACTCGCTGGCGCTGCTGGACGAGCACATGCGGACCGCCGACTACGCCGAGGGGGTCCGGGCACTAACGGAGAAACGGCCACCTGACTTCGCCTGAGCCGGATGGCAGGCACCTACGGCGGCGCTACCCCTCCAGGTCCCGATTGGAAACGACGATCCCGTCCTCATCGGCCCACAACCACATGCCCGGAGACAGGTCCACTCCCCCGACGATCACCGGCACGTCCCTGTCCCCGGCGCCGCCCTTCACGCTCCGGCGGGGGCTGGTCCCCCTGGCCCGGATTCCGATCGTGGTACCGCGGAGCTCTCCCACGTCGCGGACGCAACCGTCCACGAGGATCCCGGCCCAGCCGTTGTCGTCGGCCATCTGGCCGAGGTTTCCCCCCACGAGGGCGCAGCGGGTAGAACCACCGCCGGCAATGACCAGCACCCGACCTACGCCGTCCTCCTCCAGGGCGTCGCGCACCATGGAGTTGTCCTCGAAGACCGCCAGGGTGCTGACCGGGCCCGAAAACGAGGTGGCGCCGCCGTAGGAACCGAACGCCGCATCCAGCACTTCGACGCCGTCACCGTGCCCATCACAGATGTCGGCGGTGGGGATCACTCGGCCGATTCCCCGATGAACTCGTAGAGGCGCGACTTTGGTCGCCCCACGCAGGCCTCCAGCGGCCCCTCGCCCGAGATGTCGCCCCGGACCAGGATCGGCCGCTGCAGGAGCGCCTTACGCCGGGCCAGCAACTGGACCACCGCTGCAGGGTCGCCGACGTAGTCCTCCTCGACGAGTTCCAGCTTCGAGAACTGCGAGTCCTTCCTGACCAGGTCCTCGACGGGTCCGTCCAGCCCTGAGGCGATGCGGGCCAGGAGCGCCTCATCGGGCGGCTCCTTCATGTAGAGGACGACATCCACTTCCACCCCGAGTTCCTCGGCGACCGCCAAGGCGTTCTTGGAAGCGTGTCAATGGGGGTTGTGGAAGACGGTCAGTCCGGCCATGTGTGGGCCTCCGTTCAACGGTCGATCAGTCGGAGTCGGGGTGCTCGATGTGGGCCCTCAGGTGGGTGCCCGCCTCGTCGGTCCAGCCCTTGGATCGGGCGTAGGAAACCATTCCGGCGAAGCTCTCGTCCCAGTCGGCGTCGGTCAGCCCGGCCAACCAGTGGCGGACGGCCGACTCCGCTATCCAGAGGTGGTCGTCGTCGGACCGGGTTCCCTCTCCCATCATCGCGACAAGGTCGGAAACGGAGAACCCGCCCGGAGCCTCGACGTGGAAGTCGGTGAACACGGTGTGCTCATCGACCCGCACTACACCTGTCTGGTCAACCCGGATAATCATCCTCCCATCCCTCCCTAGAACCCGCGCCAGACGGGATCACGGCGCTCGCGGAAGCTGGCCAGACCCTCCTGTGAATCCAGGGTGCGCGAGTTCAACTCCACCGCCCAGGCCTCGTTGTCCTCCAGCGTCCTGCGATCGACATCCAGGGAGCGGTTCACCAGCCACTTGGTGAGCATGAGACTCCTGGTCGGGCCGGTGGCCAGGCGTTCGGCCCACTCGGTGGTGGCGTCCTCCAGGTCGTCGCCCGGGACGACCTTGTTGCAGAGCCCTATGCGAAGGGCCTCATCGGCGGGAATGTCCTCGGCGAAGAACATGAGCTCCCTGGCCTTCTGCAGGCCGACCAGGCGGGGCAGGATCCAGGCTCCCAGGCCATCGGGCACGAGGCCCCGGCGTGCGAAGACCTCGATGAACTTCGCATGGTCGGCCATGACCACCAGGTCGCAGCAGAGGGCGAGGTGGGCGCCAACGCCTGCGGCCGTGCCGTTGACGGCGGCGATAACCGGTAACTCGCAGTCCAGGATGGCGGGCATCAACTTGAGTTGGCCGTCCAGCATCATCCGTCGCGCCTCGCCGACGGCCGACTCGGGGGCACCGTCGGGCCGCGGAGTGGTCTCGCGTCCCACGCTGATGTCAGCCCCCGGGCAGAACAACTTCCGGCCCGTCGCCGTAATGACGACGGCACGTGCCTCGAAGCGGCCGTTCAACCCATTCAGGAGGGAGGCCATCCGGTCCCGCATAGTGGGTGAGATGGCGTTGCCCTTCTCCGGGTTGTGGATGGTGATCCAGGCGACCTGGTTCCTGATCTCAAACCGGACCATTTCCTCCGGGCTGTCGCCTCGGGTCAGGTTCTCGTCGGTGGTCATGGAACCGACGGTAGCCCGCCCCGGCACCGCCCCTACGAGATGGGCAACCACCGGGTCGAGGTCCCGGGGGAGGCTCAGACCGCGTCGGAACCGCGCTCACCGGTCCGGATCCGGACCAGGTTGCCCACGTCGGTCACCCAGACCTTGCCGTCACCGATCTTCTCGG
>CAJWFS010000016.1 GCA_913030665.1 uncultured Acidimicrobiaceae bacterium | reverse complement strand
ATCGCCCAACTGGAGCAGGTGCTCGGGATCCAGCTGGGCTGACCTGCGACCTGCGACCTGCGACCTGCGGGTAGGGCTACCCTCGCCGGTGATGCGCATCGTCACCTGGAACGTCAACTCCCTGAAGGCCCGGATCGATCGGGTCGAGGCATGGATCAGCGCCGTCGGACCCGATGTGCTCTGCCTCCAGGAGACGAAGATGACCGACGAGGCATTCCCCCACGAGCGGTTCACGGCACTTGGCTACGAGTCTGCCCACCACGGCGAGGGCCGTTGGAACGGCGTGGCCGTGATCTCACGGGTGGGCCTGGCGGACGTGCGTCCGGGCTTCGCCGATGGTCGCGACGATCCCGATCCGGACGCCAGGATCATCTGGGCCACCTGCGGTGGGGTGCGGGTGGCGTGCTGCTACGTGCCGAACGGGCGCGAGGTGGACCACGACCACTACCGCTACAAGTTGGACTGGCTGGGACGGCTCCACGACGACCTGGCGGCCAACACCGACCCCGCCACGCAGCCGGTGGTGGTGGTGGGCGACTTCAACGTGGCACCTGATGACCGCGACGTCTGGAAGCCGGCTGCCTTGGAGGGCATGACGCACGTGACTGCGCCCGAGCGCGACGCCCTGGCCCGGCTGGTGGCCCTCGGCTTCACCGACGTGTTCCGCCAGCGGTTCGACGCGGCCGGCCTGCATTCCTGGTGGGACTACAGGGGTGGAGCGTTCTACAAGCGGATGGGAATGCGGATCGACCTCGTCTACGCCTCGGTGCCGGCTGCGGCTGCCCTCGAGTTCGTTGTCGTGGACCGCAACGAACGCAAGGGCGAGAAGCCCAGCGACCATGCACCGGTGGTGGCCGATTTCGCTCTTGGCTGACCCGTCACCACCGCTCGACCTGCTCTACGGCCCGGGAGTTGGGCGACGGGCACCACAGGTTGTTGCTCAGTTGGCCGCGGTGATGGCCCTGAGGATCGCCTCTCCGTAGGTCTCGAGGGTCCGGGGACCGATCCCGGGGACCTCCAGCAGTCCTTCCAGGTCGGCTGGCCGCAATTCCACCAGGGCGTCCAGGGTCCGGTTGTTGAAGACCCTGTAGGCAGGGATGCCGGCCTCGCGCGACACCTCTGACCGCCAGGCCGTCAGGGCGTCGTATACGGGCCCGCCGGGGCCGTATACGTCATCCGGATCGAACGATGCAGCGGCGACCGGTGCCGGACCGGAGGTGGCCTCCATGGTGGGGGGCGGATCCGGACGGTCGTTGACGGCGAGGATGGCGAGGATGGCCACGCCGTGCCGATCGACCTTGGTGGGTCCTATGCCCGTGATCCCCAGTAGATCGCCGACCGTGGAAGGCCACGTGGCGATCAGGTCGGCCAGGGTGGCGTCGTTGAACACCACGTAGGCGGGGACGTTCGCGGCCCGAGCCGCCGTGGAGCGGTAGTCGCGGAGAGCGGCCACGACCGGATGGTCCGGCAGCGTGGCGCGGCTGGCCCCCTCACGGATGGCGGCCACCCGTCGTGCCCCCTCGGCACGCCCGAGCGGCCGCTCCAGCCCGGCTATCGCAGCCTCCAGGTCGGGCAGCCACATGGACGGGGTGCGTGTGGATGAACGCGTGCCAAAGGAGCGTCGGGCCGCCCAGGTCAGGAAGAGGCGGTCCTCGGCCCGCGTGAGGGCCACGTAGAGGAGACGGCGTTCCTCGGCACGGGCGCCGGCGTCACGGGCGTGGCCAATGGGGACCAGGCCCTGTTCCAGGCCGGCCACGTGCACGATCGGCCATTCCAGTCCCTTGGCGGCGTGGAAGGTGGACACCTCCACGGCGTCCGTCGAGTCGTCGGCCATGGCACGTCCCTGGGACCAGACCCACGCCACGAACCCCCGCCCGGTGCCTCCCGGATCCAGCGCCAGGTATTCGTCGGCCATGCGCCGGATCTCGGCGAACGCCGCCTCCCTGCCGGTGTCTCCCTCCGGGTCGTCGGTGGTGTCGGCTGACAGTTCGACCGTGCGGAGGTCGGCCATCCGGTCTGCCACAGGGCTGTCGCTGCGGCCTAGGGCCTTCAACTGGGCCTTCACGTCGGCCCGGTCCAGTAGGCCGCTGCCGGCCCTGGTCCGGAACGGGACGTTCGCCGAGCGGAGGGCGGCGAGCATCGGCTCGGTCTGGGCGTTCGTCCGCACGAGGATGGCGTGGTCCGACCACCTGCCGTCCGGTCCCTTCAGGTCGCGGATCCGCCGGACCACTCCCCGGGCCTCGGCCTCGTGGTCCTCGTACTGTTCTACGACCGGATCGGGTCCCGGGTCCCGGTTCGAGAGCATCGGATCCTGACCGACCAGGACTGCGGCAGCCGTGCGTAGGACCTGCGGGGTGCTCCGGTAGTTCTGACGAAGCTCGACCACGGCGGCATCCGGGAAGTGGGTGGTGAAGCGGTTCAGGTAGTCGGCGTCGGCACCGTTCCAGGCGTAGATGGCCTGGTTCGGGTCGCCCACGACGCAGAGGTCGGGGCGACCGTCCAACCACGACGTGAGGAGCATGAACTGCAGCGGATTGACGTCCTGGAACTCGTCCACGAAGAGGTGGCGGAAACGCCACCTCTGTGCATCGGCGAAACGCCGGTCGGTGGACATGGCGCTACGACACAGGTCGAGCAGGTCGTCGAAGTCGACCATCCGACGAGACGACTTCAGATCCTCGTAGTCCTGGAAGATGCGGGCGATGGACGGGAGGGGGAGCGGTGGGGTGCGATCGGCGGCTTCGGCGGCATCCTGGTAGGCCCCCGGCCGGATGCGCCGCGCCTTGGCCCACTCGATCTCGCCGATCACGTCGAGTGCTGCTGTGGCACGGTGGTCGCGGGGCAGGAGGGGGGCTACGAAGCCCATCTTGCGGACCAGCAGCTCCGGTTCCCTCTTGTCGTTCTCCCGCCACCAGGTCCGCAGCTGGGCGTACGCAACCGAGTGGAAGGTCCCGGCGGCCACCTGGTCGCGCATCCCGATCCGTCGGAGGCGGCTGCGCATCTCCGATGCCGCCTTTCGCGTGAACGTCAGGGCCAGTACCCGACGGGGGTCGATCTCGCCTGTCAACGACCGCCAGGCGATGCGGTGGGTCAGGACCCGGGTCTTGCCGGACCCGGCTCCGGCGTGGATGGCCAGCGGCATGGTTTCGGTGGTCACCGCCTCGCGCTGCTCCTCGTTCAGGCCATGGAGCAGCGCCTCGGCCTCAGCGTCGTCGGTGGGGGCACCGAAGAGGTCGTCGCCATCACCCTCCGGGTTGCCCGGTGGATCCTCGGATCGGTTCGCCATGCTCATCGGGCGCACCCTAGCGACGGTCCGTGACAGCCTCCGTGGTGCACCCGTCGGCGCGGGAGCCGGGTGCCGGAGGGTGCTGCCAATACGATCGGGCCGTGGAACCTGTCGGGGTCGTGGCGTTCGAGAGACTGGTCGCCGAGGCGCTCGACGGCCTGCCCGTCGACCTGGCCGACCTGATGGACAACGTGGTCGTGCTCACCGCCGACCGGGGTGATCCGCCCGACCTGCTGGGGTTGTACGACGGGGTCCCGCTCACCCAGCGGGAGGACTACGGAGGGCTGGTGATGCCCGACCGGATCTTCGTCTACCGGCTGGCCCTCTGCGAGGCGTGCGGCGACGTCGACGAACTCCGCCACGAGGTGGCCGTCACCGTCGTCCACGAGGTGGCCCACCACTTCGGCATCGACGATGACAGGCTGGACGAACTGGGCTGGGCCTGAACTTCCCGGCCGCAGCCTGCCCGTCCGGTCAGTCGCCTGCTGCCTGCCTGGCCATCGGTACGTGTGCGATGCCGTCCTCCAGGAACTCCCCGCCCGTGGGCAGGTAGCCCAGCGAGGTGTACCAGGGGACCAGGTGGGTCTGGGCGTCCAGGACGAGACGACCCGGCGTAGTGGCATGGACGTGGTCCAGCAGCCCGCCTGCCAGGCCGTTGCCGCGTGCCGCGGCCAGCGTGGCTACCCGGCCGATGCGATGGCTGCCGTCGAGTTCGATGAGGACGCGCAGGTAGGCCACCGGACCCGAGGTGTCGTCCAGCCAGACGTGGCGGGTGCCCGGCTCGGTGTCGCGTCCGTCCAACTCGGCGTACGGGCACTCCTGTTCGACGACGAACACGTCTATGCGGAGCTTCAGCAGGTCGTGGAAGGTGGTCGGGTCGAGGTCCCGGAACCGGTGGTCATGGATGGCCGTCACGGTTCGGACGCTAGCCCTGCCGGGTTTGCCCGCCCGGTGTGGGCATCCGAAGATGGTTCCATGCCGATCACCGAACTGCCGTCGGGCATCCATCTCTGCCACGAGGCCTTCGGAGACCCCGCCGACCCCGTGCTGCTGCTGATGCACGGTCTGGGAAGCCAACTGCTGCTCTGGGAGGAGGGGTTCTGCGATGGTCTGGCCGCCGAGGGGTTCCGGGTGGTCAGGTACGACCACCGGGACAGTGGGTGTTCGACGATCCTGGAGGAAGGATCCGCCTACACCCTCTCGGACCAGGCGGCCGACGCCGTGGGGCTGCTGGACCACCTCGGAGCGCCCGACGCCCATGTCGTCGGCCTGTCGATGGGTGGGATGATCGCGCAGACGTTCGCCGTCGAGCATCCCGACCGATGCCGGTCCATGGTGTCCATGGCGTCCAACACCGGCAACCGGGACTTCGGTCGACCCTCGGGCCCCGTCCTCGAGGCCATGATGGCGCCGGCGCCGGCGGACCCGACCGCCGCCGTCGAGAAGGAGCTCGCCGACCGCCGTCTCTGGGCCAGCATCTGGCACGACGATGACCACGCCCGCCTAGTCTTCGCCGCATATGCGGAGCGGTCCCTGCAGCCCCGGCACGCCTTTGACAGGCAGGTCGCAGCGGCGCTGGCCCACGGGAACCGCGAGGAGCGTCTCGCCACCATCGCCGTGCCCACACTCGTGCTCCACGGCACCGCCGACAACCTCATCACCCTGGGTGGAGGCCAGCGGACCGCCGAGGCCATCCCCGGTGCGGACCTGGTGGTGGTCGAGGGCTGGGGCCACGACCTGGCGCCGGGAGCCTGGCCGCAACTGATCGAAGCCATCTCTACCCACTGCCACCGGGTCGACGGCACCGACTGAACGAACCAATAAGGAGAAGACATCGTGGGAGCACTGGACGGGGTACGTGTCATCGAGTTGGCGGGGATAGGGCCCGGCCCGTTCTGCGGGATGATGCTGGCCGACATGGGGGCCGACGTGATCCGCATAGACCGGGCCGGCTCGGTACGCGGAGACGATCCGGCGTCGCCGCCACCCGTGGTGAACGCCCGGGGTCGTCGCAGCATCGGCGTGGACCTCAAGTCCGAAGCGGGACGCGACCTGGTGCTGCGCCTCGTCGGGGACGCCGACGTGGTCTTCGAGGGCTTCCGACCCGGCGTGGCCGAACGCCTCGGCGTTGGTCCCGAGGACTGCCTGGCACGCAACCCTGCCATCGTCTACGGGCGCATGACCGGCTGGGGTCAGGACGGCCCGTACGCCACCACGGCCGGCCACGACATCAACTACATCTCGTTGGCGGGGGCCCTGGCCCACATGGGACGAAGCGACACCGGCCCGGTGCCTCCCCTGAACCTGGTTGGCGACTTCGGCGGTGGGGGCATGTACCTGGCCTACGGCATCGTCTGCGCCCTGCTCTCAGCCCGGACCACCGGCGAGGGCCAGGTGGTGGATGCCGCCATGGTGGACGGGGCGGCCAGCCTCATGAGCTTCTTCTACGGGATGCTCCACACGGGCTTCACCACGGCCAACCGTGGCGAGAACATGCTCGACACCGGTGCCCACTTCTACGACGTCTACGAGTGCTCGGACGGTGAGTACATCTCCATCGGGTCGATCGAGCCGCAGTTCTACGCCGAGCTGGTGGAGAAGCTGGGGCTGGATCCCGATGACTTCGCGGCCCAGCACGACCGCTCCAGGTGGCCTGAGCTGAAGGAGAAGATCGCCGCCGTGGTGGCCACCAGGACCCGGGCCGAGTGGGACGCCGTGCTGGAGGGGAGCGACGTCTGCTACGCACCCGTCCTGACGGTGGCCGAGGCCATCGAGCATCCCCACAACGTGGCCCGGGGGACCTTCGTGGAGGTGGGCGGGATAGTGCAGCCGGGACCGGCGCCCCGCCTCTCGGCCACCCCTGGCGACATCCGCCGGCCGCCTCCCCACGAGGGCCAGCACACCGACGAGATCCTGATCGAAGCCGGCCTGGGCGACGAGGAGATCGTCGCCCTCCGGACCGCCGGCGCTGTCGCCTGAGCATGGCCACCGTGGTGTTCCTCCATGCCCACCCTGACGACGAGGCCCTGGCGACCGGAGGCACCATGGCCCGGATGGCTGACGAGGGACACCGGGTGGTCCTGGTGGTGGCCACCAGCGGAGAGGAGGGCGAGCCGGTTCCGGGCGTGCTCGCCGCCGGCGAGTCGCTGGGGGACCGCCGCGTCGCCGAGTTGGCCGAGGCGGCCACCATCCTGGGAGTGGAACGGGTGGTGAACCTCGCCTACCGGGACAGCGGTATGGCGGGCGACGACGCCAACGACCATCCGGACTGCTTCTGGCAGGCAGACGTGGACGATGCCGCCCGTCGCCTGGCGGTGGCCCTGGCCGACGAGGAGCCCGACGTGCTCGTCGTCTACGACCCCGACGGCGGCTACGGCCACCCCGATCACATACAGGTACACCGCGTCGGACACCGGTGGGCCGAGATGGTGGGTATCGACCGGGTGCGCTGGGTGACGATGAACCGCGACGCCATCCGGGACTCCATCAAGGCAGCCCTGGCCGACGAGGACTCCTGGAGCGATGACGGGATGCTGGAGCTCCGGCGTGAGCGGGCCGAATCCGAGTCGTTCGGCATGCCCGACGCCGAGATCACCCATGCCATCGACGTGTCGGCCGTCATCGACAGGAAGCGGGCGGCGATCGCAGCCCACGCCAGCCAGATAGGCCCGGAATCGTTCTTCCTGGCGATGCCGGACGAGCAGTTCGCCATGGCCTTCGGAACCGAATGGTTCGTCGACCCCGGGAGCCCCCGCCGGGGTTGGCCGCAGCGGACGGACCTGCTGCTGGCATGATGGCCCGGTGTCTTCAATGACCCTCGTAGTCGGTTCCCTGCGCGACCTCCACGAGGGGATGGCGTGGGTGATGGTCATCGGCAACGGCATGGCCGGCTTCTGGGCCCTGGCCGCACATCGGGTCGGTGCGCTCAGGGGACGGGCGCTGTGGTGGTTCACGGCCCTGGTCCAGGTGGCCATCGCCGTACAGGTCACCATGGGCGTCGGGCTGGTGGCTGGGCAGGGGATCGATCCGCCGCAGTTCCACCTCTTCTACGGTTTCGTGGCGCTTATCACCGTCGGCATCGTCTACAGCTACCGGCAGAGCCTGCGCCCCCACCGGCACCTGCTCTATGGCTGCTCCGGCCTCTTCCTGATGGGCCTCGGCATCCGGGCCATGCTGGTCGTCGCCTGACCGGCGGTAGACGGGTCGATCGCCTCTAGGCGTCGTCGAGACGTCGGCTGAGGTCGCCCAGTTCGGCGTCCAGGCGCTTGGGCAGGCGATCACCGATCATCGAGTAGTGCTCGTTGATGAGCGCCACCTCGTGGCTCCATGAGGCGGGGTTCACGGCCAGCAGCTGCGCCATCGTCTCGTCGTCCACCTCGGTGCCTTCGCGGTCGATGGCGTCGATCGTGGGAACCAGGCCGATGGGGGTATCGGTGGCTGATCCCGTGCCGGCGACCCGTTCGGCGACCCACTTCAGCACCCGGATGTTCTCACCGAAGCCGGGCCACATGAAGTTCCCGTCGGCGTCCTTGCGGAACCAGTTAACCCAGAACAACTTCGGGAGGCCGGAGGCCTCCGGCCGGTCGCCGATCGACAACCAGTGCGAGAAGTAGTCACCCACGTTGTAGCCCATGAACGGGAGCATGGCGAAGGGGTCGAACCGGACCTGGCCGATGGCCCCGGCGGCGGCGGCGGTCTTCTCCGAGCTCATGATGGATCCCAGGAAGACCCCGTGGTCCCAGTCCCTGGCCTCGGTCACCAGCGGCACGTTGGTTGCACGACGGCCACCGAACAGGATCGCCGAGATCGGGACGCCGGCAGGGTCCTGCCATTCGGGAGCGATGGACGGGCACTGCGATGCGGGCGTCGTGAACCGGGCATTCGGATGGGCGGCGAGCGTGCCGGTCTGAGGGGTCCAGTCCTCGCCCCGCCAGTCGGTCAGGCGCTCGGGCGGCTCGTCGGTCATGCCCTCCCACCAGACGTCGTCGTCTGGCGTCATGGCGACGTTGGTGAACACGGAGTTGCCCCACATGGTCTGCATCGCGTTGGCGTTGGTGGCTACCGAGGTACCCGGTGCGACGCCGAAGAATCCGGCCTCCGGGTTGATGGCGTAGAGGCGGCCGTCCTCGCCGAACTTCATCCAGGCGATGTCGTCGCCGATCGTCTCCACCTTCCAGCCGGGGAGCGTCGGGACCAGCATGGCCATGTTGGTCTTGCCGCACGCCGACGGGAAGGCGGCCGCCACGTACGTTCTCTCGCCCTCGGGTGAGGTGAGCCCCAGGATGAGCATGTGCTCGGCCAGCCAGCCGTCATCGCGTGCCATGGTCGAGGCGATCCTGAGGGCGAAGCACTTCTTTCCCAGCAGGGCGTTACCGCCGTAGCCCGATCCGTAGGACCAGATCTCGCGGGTCTCGGGGAAGTGCGAGACGTACTTGTTGTCGGCATCGCATGGCCACGGCACGTCGGCTTCGCCGACCTCGAGCGGCGCTCCCACGGAATGTACGCACGGCACGAAGTCGTCGCCTCCCAGGACGTCCAGGACAGCGCTGCCCATCCTGGTCATGGTTCGCATGCTGACCGCCACGTACGGCGAGTCGGTCAACTGCACCCCGATGTGGGCTATCGGTGAGCCCAGTGGGCCCATGGAGAACGGCACCACGAACATCGTCCGGCCGCGCATCGCTCCCCGGTAGAGCTCCATCATCTCGGCCTTGAGTGTCGCCGGGTCCCGCCAGTTGTTGGTGGGGCCGGCATCCACCGGGTTGGTGGTGGAGATGTAGGTGCGGTCCTCCACCCGGGCCACGTCGTCCGGATCGGACAGGGCCAGGTAGCTGTTGGGGCGGAGGTAATCGTTCAGGCGTTGGAAGGTGCCTGCGCTGACCAGCTCGGCGGCCAGCAGGTCGTACTCCTCCGACGAGCCGTCACACCAGTGGACGGCGTCCGGAGACAGGATCGCGGCCCATTCCTCGACCCAGTCGAGGAGCCTCCGGTTGGTCGTGGGTTCGTCTCTCGTAGCCATCGCCACCCATTGGTATCGGCCGTAGAACGACGATGACACACGGGGGAGGTGTGACTGTGGTCAATCGGTCCCGGCTGGGGCCCGGGTGGACCGACGAGCTCCGAGGATCAGATCAGTTCTGGGGTGCCCATGTCGACCTCGGAGCCCAGCGACAGCGAGGTGGCGCGCTGGTCGTCGTCTAGGACGAACAGGACCCGCTGCCCCTGGCGAAGCATCCGGAAGACCGAGCCTTCGAGTGCACCGTCGGCCAGGTCGAACTCGGCGAAGTCGGTCTCACGTATGACGATGCCGTCACCGGTTCCCGGGTCGTAGGACTTGATGACGCCCTGCATGCTGGATCCCCTTCGACCGGTCGGTCAGTGACCGGCCTTGACGATCTTGCCGGCCTTGATGCACCCGGTGCAGACGTTGATGCGCTTCGTGGACTTGCCCACGACGGCGCGCACCCGCTGGATATTGGGGTTCCAACGGCGATTGGTCCGCCGATGGGAGTGGCTCAGGGACTTGCCGAACCAGGGCTTCTTGCCACAGATTTCACAAACGGACGCCATCACACACCTCGATCACCTCAACCGGTCGGGCCATCCGGACCGGTCCTTAAAGAACGCCGCAAGGTTACGGCCTTGCACCGGGCTACTCCAACCATGGACCGGAACGTGGGGTGTGCCCTCCACCGCATCCGGGGTGGAAGGTGAGAGGCTCCGTCGGGCGGTGGCTACGCTCGTTTCCCGTGACCGCCGAATCCCTGGACGCAGGTGCGCTGCGCTCCATGATGGGCACCTTCCGGGATGCGCTGACAATGCATCGAGAGGCGCTCAACCTCCTCAACGTCTATCCGGTGCCTGACGGGGACACCGGGTCGAACATGACCATGACCGCCGAATCGGTTGTGGTCGAACTGGACGAACTGGACGATCCACCCGGGATGGGAGCGGTCTCTGCTGCCATCTCCCACGGTTCGCTGATGGGCGCCCGAGGTAACTCCGGAGTCATCCTCTCCCAGGTCCTGCGCGGTCTCTCCGGCGTGTTCGCCGATTCGGAGACCGTGGATGGACGGTCCCTCGCCGACGGACTGGCCGCTGCGAGCAGCGCCGCCTACGCCGCCGTTATGGCACCCGTCGAGGGAACCATCCTGACGGTGGTGCGCGAATCGGCAGATGCCGCGGTCGCCGCCGCCGATTCCGGCGCCGACCTGCTGGGCGTCGCGGTCGAGGCCCGGGCGGTCGGAGGCGAGAGCCTGGCCCGAACCCCGGACCTGCTACCGGTCCTGGCCGATGCCGGCGTCGTGGACGCCGGCGGGAGCGGCTTCCTGCTATTCCTCGACGCGATCCTGACGGCCGTCGACGGCCGTCCCCTGCCGGATCCACCCGAGTTGGTGGCCACGGTCGGTGCTGCCCGTCCCGACGACCACCGGACCGACGGTCCGGAAGGAACCCGGTACGAGGTCATGTTCTTCCTCGACGCAGCCGACGGGTTGATCCAGGCCTTCAGGGAGGCGTGGGCCGCTCTCGGCGACTCCATCGTCGTCGTGGGCGGTGACGGCGTCTGGAACTGCCACGTCCACACCGATGACATAGGCGGGGCGGTGGAGGCCGGCATCCACGTCGGACGGCCATACCGGATCCGGGTCACCGACCTCTTCGAGGAGGTGGAGGAACAGGCCTGGGTCCGGGACCAGATGTCGGCTGACGCCGAGGACGTGGGCGAACCCGTTTCGTGCGCCGTGGTGGCGGTGTCCAACGGTGCCGGGATCCGCGACATCTTCCGATCTCTGGGGGTCCGCAGGGTGGTGGCCGGTGGGCAGTCCATGAACCCGTCGACCGCCGACCTGTTGGCCGCGGTCGAGGCGGTTCCGGCCGACGAGGTCCTGATCCTGCCCAACAACGGCAACATCATCGCTGTGGCCGAGCAGGTCGATGCACAGACCTCCAAGACCATCCGGGTGGTTCCCACCCGCGGAATCACCGAGGGGTTCGCCTCGCTGCTGGAATACGACCCCCGGGGAACGGCCGACGGCAACCTGGCTGGAATGGCCGCCGCCGCCGCCGCCGTGGTGGCCGGTGAGGTCACGGTCGCCGTCCGTGACTCCGACAGCGAGGCCGGCGAGATATCAGAGGGCGACCACCTGGGCCTCAGCGGCGGAAAGGTGATGGTGGTCGCCGGTTCGGCGTTCGATGCCACGACCGGGCTCCTCGCCCAGATGGTGGACGACTCGCACGAGATCGTGACCCTGATCGCCGGCATGGATGCGGCCGAGGCCACCACGGCCGCCATCGTGTCGTGGTTGGGGGCCGAGCACCCCGGCGTCGAGGTGGAGGTGCACGAGGGAGGCCAACCCCTATACCCGTACTTCCTGGGCGTGGAGTAGTACCCGCTGGTCGGAATCGTGGAGAGCACCGACCCCGCGGTCCACGAGGGGTACCTTCCAACGGTGGGCGAAGGCGGCATCACCCTCAGGGAACTTGACGCACGACTGGTGACCGACCTGAACGGGGTCGGGGAGGCCCGGGCCCGGGCGCTGGCCGCCGCCGAGGTGCACTCGATCCTGGACCTACTCGGCTTCTACCCCCGCCGGTACCTGGACCGGACCAGGGAGGCCACCGTTGCCGGGCTGTCGGTCGGCGACGAGGGGATGGTCCTCGTCCGCGTAGGGACGGTTTCGTCCCGTCGGACCCGGAACCGCCGTTCTCTGGTGGAGGCCCGGGTGTCGGACGACACCGGTGAACTCCGCCTGACCTTCTTCAACCAGCCATGGCGCGTCGACCAGCTGAAGGTGGGCATGCAGGCCGTCGTGTTCGGCAGGCTCGACAGCTACCAGGGCAACCTCCAGATGACGAACCCGGTGGTGGACCTCGTCGGTGACCGGACAGGTCGGATCGTCGCCATCTATCCCCAGTCCGAGACGGCCGGCCTGCACAGTTGGGACGTAGACGGCATCGTGGCCGAGGCCCTGCGACGGGTGATGAAGGTGCGGGGGCTCTCCGATCCGCTACCCGGCCCGGTGCGCGAGCGCTATGGCCTGGTTGGGAGGTCCGACGCCTACCGGGCCATCCACCGACCCGGGTCGCTCCACGAGATGGGCGAGGCCCGTCGTCGCCTCGTGTTCGACGAACTCCTGCGCATCCAGTTGGCCCTCGTCCAGCGCAAGGTCGACCTGGAGCGCACCTCGGTGGGCATCGCGCACGACGTGGGTGCGACGGCGCTCCTGGACGAGTTCCGTTCCGGGCTGGGGTTCCAGATGACGACTGCCCAGGACCGGGTCGTGGACGAGATCCTCGCCGACCTGGCCAGGTCGGCACCCATGCACCGACTCCTCCAGGGAGACGTCGGCTCGGGGAAGACCGTTGTGGCGGTGGCGGCGATGCTGGTCGCTGTACAGGGAGGACACCAGGCAGCCGTCATGGTTCCCACGGAGGTACTCGCCGAGCAGCACCACACCACCATCGCCGGCCTGCTCGACGCAATGACCGTGTCCGACCCGGCGACCCTGCTCGGCCACCGACCCCTGAAGGTGGACCTGTTGACCAGCAGTACCACGGCCGGCGAACGGCGACGGATCGGAAGCGAGCTGCTGGCCGGTGGGGTGGACGTGCTCATCGGTACCCATGCCATCATCCAGGAGGGCGTGGAGTTCGGCTCCCTCGGCGTGGTGGTGATCGACGAGCAGCACCGGTTCGGCGTCGAGCAGAGGGCCGCCCTGCGCGACAAGAACCGTGATGGAACCGCCCCCGATGTGCTCGTCATGACAGCCACGCCGATCCCCCGTACGGCAGCGATGACGGTCTACGGCGACCTCGACGTATCGGTCCTGGACGAACTCCCACCGGGTCGGACGAGGATCGCGACCACCTGGCATGCCGACGAGGCCGACGTATGGGAGGTCGTCCGTGGGGAGGTGGCTGCAGGCTCTCAGGCCTACGTGGTGTGCCCACTCATCGACGAGTCCGCCACGCTCGAGGTGCGTTCCGCCGAGGAGACCTTCGCCAGCCTGACCGCCGGCGAGCTGGTCGGCCTGCGGGTGGGGCTGCTCCACGGGCGGGTGGGTCGGGCTGAGAAGGAGGAGACCATGCGGCTCTTCCGGACAGGGCACCTGGACGTGCTCGTGGCGACCACGGTCATAGAGGTGGGCGTGGACGTCCCGAACGCCACGGTGATGGTGATCCTGGACGCCGCCAGGTTCGGCATCGCACAACTCCACCAGCTGCGCGGGCGGGTGGGTCGCAGCGATCAGGCCAGCCGGTGCCTGCTGGTGGGCGGGGCACCGACGCCCGACGCCGAGGAGCGCCTCCGGGCGCTGGTCCGGACGACCGACGGGTTCGAGCTGGCCGAGGTGGACCTGGACCTGCGGGGCGAGGGAACGATCATGGGAGAGCGCCAGAAGGGACGCAACGACCTGCGCTTGGCGTCCCTGCGGCGTGACCGCGAGTGGGTGGAGGCAGCACGGTCCGAGGCGCTGCGCATGGTTGGTGACGGCGACGGCATGGCGGAGCACCCTGAACTGGCCGACGAGGTATCGCTCTTCATGGCCGACGACGAATCGGACTTCCTCCTGAAGTCGTGACTGGAGGGGTGGACGGGTTAGGCATTGTGCCCATGACCGAGGTTCGGGTGGCTGGGGACTCCGACCTTCCGGGGGTGGTGGCGACCCTGGCCGAGGCGTTCGCCACGGATCCCGTCCTCTCCTTCCTGTTCGAGGACCCGGCACGTCGCCCCTCGCTGCTGGCTGCCTTCTTCGCCAACCGGTTGGCCGGTGGCCGCGGGATCGACGAGGTGGTCGTTCCGGCCGACGCCGATGGTGGCCGGATGTGCGCGGCGGTCTGGGTGCCGCCGACGGGACCCGACGAACCGGGGCCCGACTTCGCTGCCGTGGGTGCGGCCAACATGGCCCTGCTGGGCGAGGAGTGGGCGGTCGAACGCCTGGCCCCGCTGGCTCCGCTCATGGAGGCCCACCCGGTGACACCCCACTGGTACCTGGCCTTCGTCGGCACCGTGGCGTCAGCCCGGGGTCGGGGCCTGGCCTCTGCGTGCATATCCGTGGTGACGCGGCGCTGCGATGCCACGGGCCACGGTGCCTACCTGGAGTCGAGCGACCCTGCGAACGTGCCCCTCTACGAGCGCCATGGCTTCCGGGTGACCAGCGAGGTGGTGATCAGGGGAGGACCGACGGTGCCCCTCATGTGGCGGGATCCCCGATGACCGGGACCGGTCAGGCGCCTTCCGGCGGCATGTCGCCGCGGCCGTCGTCCTCGTCGGGCATCACGATGTCCCACCGGTCCATGCAGTCGGAGCAGCGGTAGGCGACCGGGTCGCCGGGCTGGAACTCCGCCTCGGGGTGGGACAGGAGGTGGCAGGTTCCACCACAGTCGACGCAGATGATCTGTTCCGGGGCCCGCACGCTCGTGACCGTAGTTCGCCGCCGGCTCCGGGCCTCCATACTGGGGCCATGCGAGTCGTATCCGGAACAGCCCGTGGCCGTCGATTGACGTCGCCTACCGGGAGCGAGATCCGCCCAACCGGGGACCGGGTACGGGAGTCGGTGTTCAACGCGCTGCAGAGTCGCTCGGCACTGGTGGACGCCACCGTCCTTGACCTGTTCGCCGGCACCGGTGCCCTCGGCATCGAGGCCCTCTCGCGCGGTGCCCGACACGTCGTGTTCGTGGACGTGTCGAGGACCGCCACCGCCCTGGTGTCTGGGAACCTCGTCGCCTGCGGCCTTGACGGGAATGCGCGGGTGGTCCGTGCCGACGGCCCCGCATGGCTGGCGGCATCGGACGAGAGGTGGGACCTCGTCCTCCTGGACCCCCCGTACGACTTCGACGGCTGGGAGGACCTGCTGGCGAACCTGGTGGGCCGTGTGGACGGACCGGTGGTGGTCGAGTCGGGCTCGGAGGTGGAACCGGGACCGGGCTGGCATGTCGAATCGTGCCGACGGTACGGGAGTACCGTGGTGACGCTGCTCCTGAGCGGGGCCGAGGCGATGCCGACCGACGACCGACCGACCATCCACCGAGGGGAGACAAGGCCGTGACCCGTGTCCTGTATCCCGGATCTTTCGATCCGGTGCACAACGGCCACGTCGAGATGGTCGAGACGGCGGCCGGCCTCTTCGACGAGGTGGTGGTGGCTGCCCTCATCAACCCGTCAAAGGGTGATGGCCTGTTCGACCTGGAGGAGAGGATGGCGCTGCTCGACGAGTCGTTTGCACACCTCCCCAATGTGCGGACCACGATGTTCGACGGCCTGGTGGTCGACCTGGCCGGCGAGGTGGAGGCGGACTTCATCATCAAGGGCCTGCGGGCGGTGTCCGACTTTGAGAGCGAGCTCCAGATGGCGCAGATGAACACGGCGATCTCGGGGTTCCAGACGCTCTTCCTGCCCTCTGCCTCCCGGCGGTCGTTCATGGCCTCCCGGTTGATCCGCGAGGTGGCCCGCATGGGCGGCGATGTCAGCCAGATGGTGCCGGACCCGGTACGGGTGCGCCTCGAGAACCGGTTCCCCGGGTGACCGATCCCGATCAGGGCCCACCACCCCTGCCGACGGTGGAGACCGTCCAGGCGGCGGCAGCCCCGCCTGCCAGGACGGACCCCTACCGGCCACCGCAGATCGAGACGATCCTCCGCCAGCTCCGGGAGGTCGTGGCCAACGCCCGTCCCATGCCGCTGTCGGCCTCCTCGATGGTCAACAAGGAGGAACTCCTCGGCCTGATAGACGAGGCCAACGCCAGGCTGCCGGAGGAGCTGCGGGCCGCCCGCTGGCTGCTGAAGGAGCGTGAGGAGTTCCTGGCGAAGGTGCGACGCGAGGGCGACGAGATCCTGGAGCTGGCGAGGTCCCGGGCCGAACGACTCGTGCAGAGGACCGAGGTCGTGCGGACCGCCGAGCAGCGGGCACGGCACCTGGTCGAGTCGGCCCGTGAGGAGACCCGCAGGATGCGGCGGGAGACCGAGGACTACTGCGACCAGAAGCTGGGGAGCTTCGAGACGCTGCTGGGCAGCACGAGGGATGCCATTGCCCAGGGGCGGCGGAGGCTCCAGGAGACGGTGCTGGACAGGGATCGGGAGCGTCGCGCCGCCGATGCCGTGGATTCGGCCCGGGAGGCGTCCACGGGACGGTCCGGCGCGACCTTCTTCGACCAGGACGCAGAGTCCGGGGACCAGTGACCCCGACGGGTCCAGACCGTCAGCCTCGACCGACCGATCCGT
This sequence comes from uncultured Acidimicrobiaceae bacterium, assembly GCA_913030665.1. Lineage (GTDB taxonomy): Bacteria > Actinomycetota > Acidimicrobiia > Acidimicrobiales > MedAcidi-G1 > UBA9410. The sequence goes on along the minus strand of CAJWFS010000016.1, from coordinate 14,263 downwards.
GACCGACTCCCTGCGTATTCCGCTGGCCGTTCTCCGGCGACGGGCCGACCCCCGACGGCTGGACCGCACGGTGGTGCTCGACGACCTGAGGGTGGGTGGGGTGTCGATCCTGGCCGGCCGAGTGGACCTGAGTCTGGAAGCTGAAGCCCGGGGAGCCGAGGTGGTGGTCACCGGTGCCCTGGTGGCTCGATGGGCGGGGGAGTGCAGGCGCTGTCTGGAACCGCTGGAGGGCCGGCTGGATCTCAGGGTGAACGAGGTGATGGCGGCGACGGGGAGTGGGACCAGCGACGAGGATGCGTCCGACGCCTATCCACTGGACGGTGACGACGCCGACCTGGAACCGGTGGTGCGCGATGCTCTTTTGCTCGCCCTTCCGATCTCGCCTCTCTGCGACGAACGGTGCGCCGGGCCGGACCCCGAGCGGTTCCCGGCGACCGGTGGTCCCGGGGATGTGGAAGCCGGGCCCGTAGGTGACCCGCGCTGGGCTGTCCTGGACGTGCTGCGTGGCGATGACGGGTCCGACGCCGGGTAGCTCAGGCACCGGTGGGGCGCCCGTCACAGCGGTACCGGTTCCGGGTCGGTCCCGCTAGCCTCGTCTGGTTGCCCGGGCCGGTTCTTCCGGTCGGGGTGACCACCTCCAGTCCTGCCGACCGCCTCCTAGGAACCGACGATGGCCGTCCCAAAGAAGAAGACCTCCAAGGCCAAGGGCCGCAGCCGCCGGGCATCCGCATGGACCCTCGGTCGCTCCGCCCGTAGCGCCTGTGATCGCTGTGGTGCCGTCAAGCGCCCACACCGGATCTGTGGGAACTGCGGCTGGTACGCCGGCCGCCAGGCCGTCGACGTCGACTGACCTGACCCTCACCTGATCATGCTCCCCATAGCGGTCGACGCCATGGGCGGGGACAATGCACCGGGCGAGATCGTCGCCGGTGCACGGCGCGCCCAGGAGGACCACGGCATACCGGTGCTTCTCGTAGGTCGCCCGGAGGACCTAACCGACGTCGGTGACCTGGAGGTCATCGAGGCCTCCGAGGTGATCGCCATGGACGCGGAGCCGGGCGCCAGCGTGCGCCGGATGAAGGACTCCTCGCTGGTCCGGGCTGCCGAGGCGGTCCGGGACGGTCGGGCCTCGGCCATGGTCAGCGCCGGCAACACCGGGGCGACGATGGCCAGTGCCCTGCTTCGCATGGGCCGGATCTCCGGTGTGGCCCGTCCGGCTATCGCCACCCTCCTCCCGACGCCCGGTTCCACGCCGACGGTGCTGCTGGACTCCGGCGCCAACGCCGAGTGCAGCCCTGAATGGCTGGTCCAGTTCGGCCAGATGGGAGCCGTGTTCGCACGCGACCGGTTGGGGATCGAACGACCCCGCGTGGCCCTCCTGTCGATAGGCGAGGAGCCCGGTAAGGGCAGCCCGTTGGTCAAGGAGGCGTACGCCGCCCTGTCCGCGGCGGAGTTCGTTGGAGCGGAGTTCATAGGAAACGTCGAGGGGCGGGACCTGCTCACGGATGCCGTGGACGTGATCGTGACCGACGGCTTTACCGGAAACGTGGCGCTCAAGACCGCCGAGGGTGCGCTGAAGGCTTTGATGACGGCACTGTTGACCGCCATGGCCGGACGTCCGGAGGCGCTTGCCGCCGCCGAGGTGCTCAGCCCGGAACTGGATGACCTCTACCGGGAGTTCCACCCCGATACCTACGGCGGAGCGATGCTCCTGGGCGTCCGGGGCGTGTGCATCATCAGCCACGGCTCCACGGGTGCCACTGCGATGGCGAACGCCATCCTCACGGGTGCGGAGATGGTGCGTGCCGACGTCGTCGGACACCTCACCGAAGCCGTCGCCGTCGGCTCCTGAGGCCGGAGCCCCTGTGCCCCTTTCAGGCTGTTTCACGCCTATTCCGCCTATTTCAGTGAAGATCCGATCCGCAGGCACCGGACGGTAGGATTAGTTGCCGGTCCAGGGCGCCCGACGGTCGTCGCCGAGGGCCTGTCCGGCCACGCTCGCTGACCCCCGAGGAGTCACAGTGCCCGCAGAAACTCATGTAGAAGGTGTGCCGATCGGGCGTCAGGAGGTGCTGGAGATCGTCCAGGACCGTCTGGCGGACATCCTGGAGATCGAGCCATCCGACGTTGGCGAGGGTGACTCCTTCGCCAACGACCTGGACGCCGACTCGTTGGCCCTCATCGAACTGGTCGAGGCCCTTGAGGAGGAGTTCAGCGAGCGTTCCGCCGGCTTTCGAATCGATGACGACGACCTCGATGACCTCAGGACGGTCCGCGATGCCGTCGACTATGTCGTCTCTCGCCTCGGCTGAGCAGGAGTCCCACGACCTGGTCGGCCTGGAGGCCGGCCTCGGCCACAGGTTCGGAGACCCGGGCCTGCTGAGGGATGCGACGACTCACCGTTCGTGGTGCGCGGAGAATGGCGGCACGTCCAACGAGCGGTTGGAGTTCCTGGGCGACGCCGTGCTGGGAATGGTGGTAGCCGACCAGCTTTTCAGGGACCACCCTGGCCTTTCGGAGGGGCACCTGGCCATGATCCGCGCCGCGGTCGTGAGTGCTCCGGCGCTCGCCGAGGTGGCCCGGGTTATCCGGCTGGGTGATTCGATCCGCTTCGGGCACGGGGAGTTGACGTCCGGTGGGAGCGACAAGGAGTCCATTCTGGCCGACGCCCTCGAGGCGGTCATCGCTGCGGTCCACCTGGATGGTGGTCCGGAGGCAGCGGGATCGCTCGTCCGGCGATTGTTCGGTGATCGGCTCGTCCTGGCCGCCGTCGACCCCGGCATCCAGGACTACAAGACCCGCCTTCAGGAACTGGCCGCACGGGAGTCCATCCCGACCCCCCGCTACGTCCTGACCGACGAGGGCCCGGACCACGACAAGCGATTCCATGCGGTCGTGGAGGTGGCAGGCGGCTCCCATGGTCCTGCTACGGGAACTTCTCGGAAGCGGGCCGAACAGGCGGCGGCCCGCATGGCATGGGAAGCCCTTGGTGGCACGCCATCAGCGACCGACCGCACGCCTTCGACAACCGCAGATACACCACCGACCACGAGTCTGGAAGCAACGTGACCACCGAACTGGAACTACCCGAGGTGGAGACAATCCGCCACGCCCTCGACCGTGAGATAGCCGGTCGCAAGGTCAAGACGGTCGACATGGCCTCGATGGCCACTCTCAGCCGCTACAGGAACCGCAAGTCCTTCGCCTCACGCGTGGAGGGTCGCAAACTGGGCCAGGTCCGGCGCATGGGCCTGACGCTCGTGATCAAGCTGGACAACGACGATCTGCTGGTGATCCGCCCCGGAGCCGGGGCGACCATCCGTCGCCACGCCGCCAGGGATGCCGTCCAGCCCAAGACCGAGGCCACCTTCACCTTCACCATCGGCGGCCAGTTTCGCCTCGTCGACCCGGAAGGGGCATCGGAGCTCTGTGTGGTGGCCCCCGAGGAACTGCTCTCCGAGTTCCCCGAGCTGGGTGCCAGAGGAATCGATCCGGCCGGAGAGATGGTCCCGTGGACCGCTTTCGCCGGCCAGGTCCTGGGCCGGAATATGCCCCTGAAGGACCTGCTCTGCGACGACGCCGTCGTGGTGGGAGTCGGCGATGTCTACTCCGACGAGATTCTCTTCCACGCCGGCCTCCGACACGACCGGCCCTCCAACAGCCTCTCCACCCAGGAGGTGCGGCGGTTGCACGGAGCCCTGATCTCGGTGGTGAACGACGCCATCAAGTACCGCGGCACCAACCTGGAGGACCGGCCCTTCGTGGACGTGTACGGCGAGCCCGGCACCTATCGCGATCACCTCGCCGTCTATGGCAGGGCCGGCGCCCTCAGTGAGCGCAACCGTTCCGCCATCCAGCGGGTCAAGTACAAGGGCCGCTGGACCTATTTCTGCGAGACGCAGGTCTGACTTTCGCCCATCCGGAGAGAGCGACCGCGCCACTCGCGACGCGCCTAGGGTGGCGCACATGGCGAATGACAGGGTTGTGATTCGGGCGCGCTCCAGGTGGGTGCCGGCGTGTTCCTGAAGCGGCTGTCCATCAAGGGCTTCAAGTCGTTCGCCGATACGGCGGTCCTTGAAATGGAACCGGGCGTCACCGTCGTCGTGGGACCCAACGGAAGCGGCAAGTCCAACGTCGTGGACGCCATCGCTTGGGTCCTGGGAGCCCAGGCTCCCAGTGCCGTGCGTTCTCAGAAGATGGACGACGTGATCTTCGCCGGCACCGCCACCCGGGCCGCCCTGGGCAGGGCTGAGGTCTCCCTCACCATCGACAACTCGTCCGGGCAGCTCCCTGTCGAGTTCGGCGAGGTCACGATCACCCGGACCCTGTTCCGGACGGGTGACAGTGAGTACTCGATGAACGGTGCACCCTGTCGGCTGCTGGACATCCAGGAACTGCTCTCCGACGTCGGCGTCGGGCGCCAGCAGCATGTGATCATCTCCCAGGGGCAGATCGACGCCGTCCTGAATGCCCGCCCCGAGGACCGGCGAATGATCATCGAGGATGCTGCCGGAATCCTGAAGTACCGGCGCCGCAAGGAGAAGGCCCAGCGACGCCTGCGGTCCACCGAGGCGAACCTGGACCGGCTGTCCGACCTCCTGAGAGAGGTTCGGCGCCAGGTCAGGCCGCTGGAGCGCCAGGCCGATGCCGCCCGACGCCACGGCGACCTAGTCCAGGAACTGACGGAGCTGAGGTTGCACCGCGCTGGAAGGGAGCTGGCCAGCCTGCGGACCAGGGCCCATGACGAGGCGGGCCGACGGGCCCAGATGGCCACCGAGCAGTCCACGCACACCACCGACCTCGCACGCTTCGATGCCGAGGTGACCGCTGCGGAGGACGAGTTGGCCAGCCGCGGAGGCGACGATCTGGGCGACCGCCTGGTCCGTCTGGAGGCCCTGCGGGAGCGGGGTCGTGGTCTGCGGGCGGTGCTCGTCGAACGACTCCGTGGGATCGAACGCGAGCGGTCCATGCTGTTCTCCCAGCAGGTGGTGGTCGGGCTTGAGGCCGAGCTGGAACGCTCGGAGGTGAAGTCCGCCGAGTTGGATGCCGAGGTCGACCGGCTGGCACCGGAGGCCGAACACCTCGCCCTTGCCGGGACGGGGCTGGACGCAGATCGCGCCGCGTTCGAGATGGCCTGGTCAGAGGGAGTGGTACCCCTCGGGGGTCACGCCGCCGAATCCCGGGGCGAGCTAGGGGTGCTGAGGGCCGCCGTGGCCCAGGCCGGCGCCGAGAGGAACCGTCTGGCCGCACGGCTCGAGGCGATCGATGCCGCAGCGGCGCTGCTCGACGGTGAGGCGGATCGCCTGAGGGGTGATCTCTCGGTCGGCGAGTCGGAAGAGGAGCCGTTGGTGGCGGTCATGTCCCAGACGGAGGAGCGTGCCCACGAGGCCGCCCTCGACAGGAACGCCGCCTGGGAGCGGATGGTGGTCGCCGAGGCCGAGATCAGGACGGCCGGTGCCCGTGCCGATGCCCTGGCCCTGGCGCTGGATGAGGCCCGGTCGAGGGCCGGTGCCGAGCACCTGGCGGGCATCGATGGCGTGCTGGGCACCCTCCTGGACCTGGTGGAGGTGGAGGAGGGATTCGAGGCGGCATTCGAGGCGGCTGCCGGATCGGCCCTGGATGCGGTGGTCGTCAGCGGGTTGGACCATGTCCTGGAGGCGCTCACGGCACTTCGAGAGGGGCACCTCACGGCCGCGGTTCTGGCCCTTGACGTCGGATCCACCGGCCAGGCACCGCCGGGATTCGGATCACCGGTACGACCGAGGGTGAGGGCCCGCAGCGAGGTGGTCGATGGGCTGCTGGACCGCCTCCTCGGTCACGTCGTCGTCGTGGACGGTGACCTGGAGTCGGTTCTGGACCTGGCGTTGCGCCATCCCAATGCGGTGATCGTCACCGCGGCCGGTGATCGGTTCGGGCCGTCGGGTTGGCGCATTGGTGGAGACGGTCGGGGGGCGACCGGAGCGGCCCTGGCTGAGGCGGAGGGTCGGTTGGCCGTCGCCGAGGTGGAACACGCCGAGGCGTCGCGGGTACTTGACCTGGCTGAACGGGCGGCCAGCGAGGCGGACGACGAGGTGGTCCTCCGGAACCGCGCGTTGGACGAGCACGACGGCAGGTTCACTGCAGCAGCTGAGGCGCTCCAGCGTCTCCAGGTGGAACGTAGGGACCTCTCCAACGAGGCCGGTTCGCTGCGGACGCGCCTTGGTGAGCTGGACCAGCGTCTGGAGGACGAGGTCCGCAGGGTGACCGAGCTGGAAGATCGCCTTCCCACCTTGGAGGCTGCCGAGGAGGCTTCCGTGCAGGCGGTGAGGCGGATGAACGTCGCCCGGAGCGACCTCGAGGAGAGGGCGGCGGCGCTGGGCGCCCGTCGGACCGGACACGACGTCCAGTTGGCCGAGGTCACCGGTCGGCAGGCGGTCGTCAGGGCACGCGTCGCCGAGTTGCGTAGTCGGCTGGCCCAGCTCACCGATGAGCGGGCGGCGGCATCGGAGCTGAGCGCCGACCTGGCCGGTCGTGAGGCGGCCACCCGTCACCTGATGGGGGCGGTCGACGGTCGGATGTCGGTGGTCGACGTCAGGTTGGACTTCCTGCGGGACCGTCGTCGCCTGCAGTCGGAGCGCGTCCGGGCCGTGGCCCTTCGCCTGGACGGTCTCCGCAAGGACCGTTCCCGTGCCGAGACGGCCCTACGTGAGACACGCGAGCACCAGTCCCGGCTGGAGATCGACAGGTCCGAGACGCGGATGCGGATCGAGAACATCACAGAGGCGATCCGAAGCGAGTTCGACCTTGAGCCGGAAGCGGCGCTGGACGCCCCCTGCCCGGAGTTGGCCGAGGGAACCACCGTCGCTTCCAGGGTGGCTGTTCTGGAGCGGGAGTTGAAGCTCATGGGCCCGATCAACCCTCTTGCGTTGGCCGAGTTCGATGCCCTGCGGGAAAGGCATGAATTCCTGCAGGAACAACTGGATGACATCCGCTCCACCCGGACCGAGTTGCGCAAGGTCATCCGATCCGTTGACGAGGAGATCGTCTCCGTGTTCGCCTCCGCTTTCGCTGAGGTGTCCTCGCACTTCACCGACCTGTTCGAGACCCTGTTCCCCGGCGGACAGGGACGACTCCGCCTGACCGAACCCGACAAGCTGCTCGAGACCGGCCTGGAGGTCGAGGCCCGACCCTCCGGCAAGAACGTGAAGAAGTTGTCGCTGCTCTCGGGTGGTGAGCGGTCGTTGGCGGCGTTGGCATTCCTATTCGCCGTCTTCAGGAGCCGACCGTCGCCCTTCTACGTGATGGACGAGGTGGAGGCAGCCCTCGACGACGTGAACCTGCACAGGTTCCTGGGCCTGTTGGAGCAGTTCCGCGATGACGCCCAGTTGCTGGTCGTCAGCCACCAGAAGCGCACGATGGAGGCCGCCGACTGCCTCTACGGGGTCTCGATGGCGCCAGGTGGCTCGTCGCGTGTGGTCTCAGAGCGTGTGGAGGCAGAACGGGTCGCCCAGCGCCTTGGCATCCTCGCCAACGGTTGACGCCGCCTGCCCGCGGTCTGGGAGTCGGGGCACCCGGAGTACCGTCGTAACCGTGCGAATTCTGCTCGTCGACGACGAGGCCGACCTGCTGGACGCCGTGGCCCGTGGGCTGCGTCGCGAGGGCTACGCGGTCGACACGGCGATGGATGGTGCCGAGGCGCTGGCCAAGGCCGCCTACACGCCGTATGACCTGATCTGCCTGGACCTGACCATGCCCGGCATCGACGGACTCGAGGTCTGCTCGACGCTGCGGGCGGATCCCGGTGCCGGGTTCCCGCCCCGCATCCTGATGCTCACCGCCAGGGACACCGTCGAGGACCGGATTCGTGGACTGGACGTCGGTGCCGACGACTACCTGGTGAAGCCGTTCGCCTTCGACGAGCTGTCGGCCAGGATCAGGTCGCTGCTGCGCCGTGATCCCGGTCGTTCCGGCGCTGTCCTGGAGGTGGGTGACGTGGTAATGGACACCGCACGCCACAGGGCGCGTCGCAACGACAGGGATCTCGACCTGACGGCCAAGGAGTTCACCCTGTTGAGGTACTTCATGAGTCGCCCCGGCGAGGTCGTGTCCCAGGAGGTGCTGCTGGACCACGTCTGGGACGAGCATGCCGACCCGTTCACCAGCACGGTGCGGGTCACCGTCGGGACATTGCGTCGCAAGCTCAGCATGGACGGGGAGGAGGCGCTGCTCGAGACGGTGGTCGGCTCCGGATACCGGCTGTTGGACGGGGACGACGTCCGTTGAGCCGCTTCGGCGGGGGCCTGGCCGGGCGCATGCCCGACCGGTTCGGAAGCCTCCGTACGCGCCTCGCCCTGCTCTACTCGATCGTGCTGTTCGCGCTGGCTGCTGTCATGGTGGGTGGCATCTACCTGGGCCTCTCCAGGGCCTTGTCCGATGAGCCCATGTCCAGGATGGCCCGCTTCGAGCAGATGGTCGCGACCGATGCCGCAGATGGCCAGTTGATGGCGCCGGACGGCCATGAGGAGAGGCCTTGGCTGGTCATCTTCGAGTCGGAGGTGAACCGCAGGGCCCTCGAACGCATGCGCGCATATTCCTTCACCGCCCTTGGAGGCCTCTTCCTCGGGAGCATCGCCGTCGGCTGGTACGTGGCGGGCCTCGTCCTGCGCCCGATCGGCCGTATATCTGCGGTGGCCCGGGAGATCACAGCCACCGACCTGTCCCGCCGGATTGACCTCGGCGGGCCGTCCGACGAACTACGGGACCTGGCCGACACGTTCGACGAGATGCTGGGTCGGCTGGATGAGTCCTTCGAGGGGCAGCGACGCTTCGTCCAGGAGGCCTCCCACGAGCTTCGGAATCCGCTCGCCGTGGTGCGAACCAACCTCGACGTTGTCATGGCCGATCCGGACGCAGGACCCGAGGACTTCCGGGCGGCTGGCCTGGTGGCCGTACGGGCCGCAAAGAGGATGTCGGTGCTGGTGGACGACCTGCTCCTGTACGCACACCACGAGCGGAGGGACAGCAGCCGCGAGCCGATCGACCTTGGAACGGTGGTGGCCGAGACGGTCGAGGACTTCGTGGCCGCGGCATCGCGCGAAGGGGTGGGGTTGGACCACGACCGGTCCACCGGCCTGGACGTGCTGGGTGATGCGGCTGCTCTGCGTCGGGCCATGGCCAACCTCCTAAGCAACGCCATCCGGGTATCCGATGCCGGGGGCCGGGTCAGGGTGACGACGGGTCGAGACGACGAGATGGTCTGGGCTTCGGTGGTCGACGACGGACCCGGCCTACCGACCGAGCACCTGGACCGGGTGTTCCAACGGTTCTGGCGCGGCGAGCGGGCCTCGGCCGGGGAGGTCGGCCGTTCCGGTCTGGGGTTGGCCATCGTGAGGCAGATCTCCGAGGGCCACGGTGGGCGTGCCACCGTCCGCTCGACGGTCGGCGACGGGGCCACGTTCACGGTCTGGCTGCCGCGCTATGTAGACGCATGAGTCGACGGCAGCGTCGGGATTGGGCGTTCCCCGGACTATTTTCAGAGCAATGAACGACGATTCCATCCAGCAGGAACGCACGGTTGATCGAAGGAGCATCGAGGTGGGCGGTCGCCCGCCTGACACTCCGGCGTTTCCGGGCCTCCTGCCGGCACCGGTCCCACCGATCCAACCACCGGTCCGGATAGGCGGCCGTCTCGTGGCAGGCCTGTTCGCCGCGGCCGTCCTGGTCGCAGCCCTCGTCGCCGGCACCGTCGCCGGCTGGGTGATGCGGGGAGACGGAGCCGAGGCGGCCACCGGGGTGTCATCCGAGACGCTGGCGGCGGTGATCGGGAGCGTGGTCGCACGTGACGGAACGGGCGTGGATGCCTCCACCCGGGAGGCCATCCAGGCGATGCTCAGCACCGAAGGGCTCTCGGAGGCCGAGGTCGTCTCGCTCGTCCAGGGTGTCATCTCCCAACTCGAGGCCGTTTCGGCATCGGACGTCGAGGCCATCGTGGCCGAGCGCCTTTCGGCTGCGCCGGGCCTCTCGGCATCCGACGTGGAGGCCATCCTGACCGAGCGCCTGTCGGCCGCACCGGGTCTCTCCGCCGACGAGGTGTCGTCCATAGCCGCATCGGTCCTGGACGGGGCTGCCGGGCTCTCGGCCTCCGAGGTGGAGGCGATGGTCGGCCGGCTCATGGACGAGTCCGCCGGACTGGACGCGGACGAGGTGGAGTCCCTGGTGGCCCGGCTGTTCGCCGAGGCTCCGGTCGACGAGTCGGGCGATGAGCCGGTGGTGGCCGTGGCCGTGGCACTGGCCGACTCGGTGGTGCTGGTGTCCGTGCCCGGCGAGAGCCATGGATCAGGCATCGTCTTCGACGACGAGGGTCGGATAGTCACCAATGCCCACGTGGTGGATGCCGCTTTGGAGGTGGTGGTGACGCTCCCCAACGGCCGGGAGATCTCCGCTGAGGTAGTCGGTGTGGACATCCGCCGGGACGTCGCCGTCCTGCAGCTCGTGGAGGAACAGGACAGCCTGGTGCCGGCGGTGTTCGCCTTCGGCAGCGACCTCGAGGTGGGACAGTTGGCGGTGGCGCTGGGTAGCCCGTTCGACCTCGACCGCACGGTCACGGCCGGGATAGTGAGCGCACTGGGCCGGGTCATAGATTCCTATGGCTGCCAGTCCGGCATCGAAGCGGAGTGCGCCGGCGTGGCCATGATCCAGACGGATGCGCCGATCAACCCGGGCAACTCGGGTGGGCCGCTGGTCGATCGCGAAGGTCGGGTGATCGGCATGAACACTGCGATCCAGAGCACCGGCTTCGGAGCGGCAGGCAACATCGGGGTCGGGTTCGCCATCCCCAGCGACACGATCGTCCTCGTCGCCCGTCGCCTGATTCTCGGCCAACCGGTGGGAACCGCCTGGTTGGGAATCCGCGGGGAGGATTCGATCGATGGTCGTACCGGTGCGGTGGTCATCGAGGTCGTAGAGGGCTCGCCGGCAGCCGCGGCGGGCCTGCTGACCGGCGACCGAATCTTCCGGTCCGACGGGCGAACCATCCGGGACATGTCAGCGCTGCGTGCCGACATCCAGATCCGACTGCCCGGCGAGAAGGTCGATCTGGAGTACGAACGTGACGGCGTGATCGGCGTGGCCAGGGTTGACCTCGGGGCGCTGGACGACCATTTTGTCGAGTAGTCGGGGGCTGCCGTACCCCGGGGCCGCTGCTGGACCCCACCGGTAGGCTGCGGCCCCCATGGGTCTTCGTTCTAGCCTTGGTCGCGCACGCGACGCCTGGTCCACGCACCTGGCTTCGGTCCGGGTGGCCGGCGTGGTCGACGACCGGACCTGGGAGGGCCTCACCGAAGCGCTCCTCCTGGCGGACATCGGGCTGCCCACCACAGAGGCCCTGATCGATGGAGTCCGCTATCGGGTCGGCTCCGAGGGTGTGGATGACGTCGAGGGTGTACTTGGCCTGCTGAAGGAGGGGATCCTCGGCCGGTTGGGTGGAGCGGACCGTTCGCTGGCGTTTGGTGGCGAGCCGTCGGTCTGGCTGTTCGTGGGTGTGAACGGGGTGGGGAAGACGACCACCATCGGCAAGCTGGGCTGGCGGGAGGCCTCCGCCGGTCGAAGCGTCGTGTTCGCCGCCGGCGACACCTTCCGTGCCGCAGCGGCCGACCAGCTGGAGGTCTGGGCCGACCGGGCCGGAGCGACGATGGTCCGGGGAGCCGAGGGCGCGGATCCCGGTTCGGTGGTATTCGATGCAGTGGAGCACGCCGCTGCACGCGGAGCGGACCTGGTGCTGGCTGACACCGCCGGTCGGGTCCACACCCGGGGCAACCTCATGGACGAGCTTGCGAAGGTGCGACGGGTGGCTGACAAGGGTGCCGGCACGGTCACCGAGACGTTGCTGGTGATCGATGCCACAACGGGTCAAAATGGCCTCCTGCAGGCTCGGGAGTTCGCAGCTGCCGCTGACGTGACCGGCATCGTGCTGACCAAGTTGGACGGCTCGGCACGTGGCGGGATCGTGGTCGCGGTCCATGAGGACCTGGGCATTCCGGTGAAGCTGGTGGGCGTGGGCGAGGATCGTGACGACCTGTTGGCGTTCGATCCGGCGGACTTCGTGGACGCACTCTTCTCCGTAGACGTTCCGGCCTGAAGTAGCGGCACGGAGGGAAGAGGCGATGTTCGAGGGGCTCAGCAGTCGATTCGAGGGAATCCTCCGGAAGGTCCGTGGACGGGGCCGCCTTGGACCTGAGGACGTGGAGGAGTTCCTGGCCGAGATCCGGGTGGCACTACTCGAGGCGGACGTCCACCTGGACGTCGTCCGGACGCTGCTGGATCGGATCAGGGACCGGGCGGTTGGCGTCGAGGTGGCCGGCGCACTGAATCCTGGCCAGATCATTGTCAAGATCGTCCTTGAGGAGCTCACGGCGGTACTGGGTGGCGAGACCTTCAGGCCCGCCTATGCCTCCAAGCCACCCACCGTCGTGCTGCTGGCAGGCCTCCAGGGTTCCGGTAAGACGACTACCGCGGCGAAGCTGGCCCGCTGGTACAAGGGGCAGGGTCGGAACCCGATGTTGATCGGTGCCGACCTGTTGCGACCCGCCGCCGTTGAGCAGTTGCGGACGCTCGGTGACCGGATCAACGTGCCGGTGTTCAGCGACTCGACCGATCCCGTGTCGGTCGCACGAGCTGGCCTGGCGGAGGCGGTGAGGCTCGGTCGCGACGTGGCGATCTGTGACACGGCGGGTCGACTGGCGATCGACGAGGACCTCATGGCCGAGGTGGCGGAGATCTCCGACACCCTGCAGCCACACCACACCTTCCTGGTCGTGGATGCCATGACCGGGCAGGACGCCGTCACGACTGCGGAGGCCTTCCACACCCGGTTGGGGCTGGATGCGCTGATCATCACCAAGCTGGACGGTGATGCCAGGGGAGGTGCCGCCCTCAGCATCACGGAGGTCGTCGGTCGGCCGATCGCCTTCGCCTCGACCGGAGAGACGGTCGAGGACTTCGAGCCGTTCCACCCGGATCGCCTGGCCGGCCGGATCCTGGGGATGGGCGACGTCGAGACGCTCATCGAGAAGGCGGAGGAGACCTTTGCCGTCGAGGAGGCGGAGGCGGCCGCGGCCCGCATGCTCGAGGGCACCTTCACCCTCGACGACTTCCTGGAGCAGCTCCGGGCGCTCCGGAAGATGGGTTCGATCAACAGCATCATGGGGATGGTCCCGGGCATGGCCAGTCAGGTGCGGGATCTGGACGAAGCCTTGGATGAACGCCGTATCGACAGGATCGAGGGGATCATCAACTCAATGACCCCATCGGAACGGTTGGGCCCGGACGTCATCGACGGTTCCCGCAGGGCCCGCATCGCCGCCGGAAGCGGAACCGAGGTGGGCGAGATCAATCAGCTGGTGAAGCAGTTCCGCGAGATGCGAAAGATGATGAAGCAGATGGGTGGTCGTGGTCCGGGCAGGAGTAAGGCCGGTCGAGCGAGGAAGAAGAAGGGTCGCGGTGGCCGGGTGACCACCGCCGGGCCGGCCCCGATCGACAAGAAGAAGGGCCTGTCCCTCCCCGGCCTGGGCGACCTGCCCGGCGATCGGGGGCCGTCCTCCGGCGATCTGGACCTCACGGGCATCTGGCCGTCGGACTGAGCGTCAGCGGGCTGAGCCGACGGTCACCTCCTGTTCTGTGCTGTGGTGCTGGAAAACCGGGCGGATCACGGCAGACTGTTCCGACCGAACGGGTGCATCATCGCCGTGCCCGGATCCCGCCCCGCCTGATCGTGCGGGGCCGCAACGAGAAGAGAGTGGTACCGACGTGGCCGTGAAGCTCCGCCTTATGCGGATGGGTAAGAAGAAGCAGCCGACCTACCGTGTGGTGGCCGCCGACTCGCGCAAGGCGCGTAACGGGCGGATCATCGAGGCGGTCGGCTTCTACGACCCCCGCCGTGATCCATCCGTGATCGAGATCGATAACGAGAAGGCCCTCGGGTGGTTGCGCAACGGCGCCCAGCCGACGGAGCGCGTCGAGAAGCTCCTGAAGATCAGCGGAGCCTGGGACGAGTTCAAGGGTCAGCCGTCGACGCCGAAGGCCGAGGAGGCTCCCGTTGAGGAGGCCGTCGTTGAGGAGGCTCCCGTTGAGGAGGCTCCCGTTGAGGAGGCCGTCGTCGAGGAGGCTCCCGTTGAGGAGGCCGTCGTTGAGGAGGCTCCCGTTGAGGAGGCTCCCGTTGAGGAGGCCGTCGTCGAGGAGGCTCCCGTTGAGGAGGCCGAAGCCGAGGCGACCGAGGGTGACGAGGAGC
>CAJWFS010000015.1 GCA_913030665.1 uncultured Acidimicrobiaceae bacterium | reverse complement strand
GCTAGCATAGGACACCACTAGTCGGAACGTTCCACTCATTGGAACACTCTGTCCGATCCCGAGGCCCAGGTCCCGGCCGGCAGAGCCTTAAGAGAGGTAGGCACCCATGCGCAACGACGCGCAGTGCGTGATCATCGGCGGCGGCGCCATGGGCGTGGGCCTGCTGTACCACCTGGCCCACGAGGGCTGGACCGACACCCTGCTCATCGAGAAGGGCGAGCTCACCTCGGGCTCCACCTGGCATGCCGCCGGCCTTGTGCCCAACTTCATAGGCAGCCTCAACATGGCCAAGGTCCACGCCTACGGCATCGATCTCTACAAGGCCCTCGAGGCCGAGACCGGCATGTCCACTGGTTGGCACGGCTGCGGCGCAATCCGCCTCGCCGTCACCGAAGACCAGGCCGACTGGTACCGCTACGTCCAGGGCGTCCTCGGCTCCCTGGGCGTCGAGTCACACCTCATCAGCCCGGATGAGGTCCGCCAACGGGTGCCCCTCATGGGCTCCACCGACGACATCATCCTCGGCTTCTGGACGCCCGACGACGGCTGGTCGGACCCCACCGGCTCCACCAACGCCATGGCCGTCGGCGCGCGCCAACTCGGCGCGGAGATCGCCCGCCACACGCTTGTCACCGCCGTCGACCAACTCCCGGACGGCCGCTGGAAGGTCATCACCGACAAGGGCGAGGTCACCTGCGACCACGTCGTGAACGCCGCCGGCCACTACTCCCCGCAGCTCGGCGCCATGTCGGGTATCGACGTTCCGATCGTCTCGATGATCCACCAGTACCTGATCACCGAGTCGCTCCCCGAGATGGCCGCCCAGGACGTCGAGATGCCCGTCATCCGGGACCCCCGCTCGTCCTGCTACTACCGCCGCGAGATCGACAGCCTCCTCATCGGGCCCTACGAGACCCGAAACTCCATCACCTACGGCCTGGACGGGATCGACTGGAACCTCCACTTCCACCTCACTCCGCCCGACGTCGAACAGCTCGCCCCGTGGCTGGAGATCTCGGCCGAACGCTTCCCGGTCTTCGCCGAGGCGGGCATCAAGCAGGTGGTCAGCGGCCCCATCACCCACACCCCCGACGGCGGCTACCTCATGGGACCGGCCCCCGGCGTGCGCAACTACTGGATGTGCGCCGGAGCCTCCATCGGCATCACCCAGGGCCCGGGCGCCGGGAAGTACCTGGCCCAGTGGATGGTGCACGGCCAGACCGAGATCAACGTCCGCGAGATGGACCCCCGCCGCTTCGGTCCGTGGTCCGACCTCGACTACACGATCCTCAAGTCCGTGGACGAATACCACGAGATGTACCAGGTGCGAATGCCCGGCGAGTACCGGTCCGCCGGACGCCCCATGAAGCGCACGCCCATCGCCGAACGGCTCGACGCCCTCGGCGCCCAGTGGCAGGACGTCTGGGGCTGGGAACGCCCCCGCTACTACGGCGAGGCCGAGCAGTACTCGTGGAGGCGCTCCAACGCCCACGACATCGTCGCCACCGAGTGCACCGGCGTACGTGAGCGGGTCGGCATCGCCGACCTGACCGCCTTCGCCAAGTTCGAGGTGACCGGCGCCGACGCCGCCTCCCTGCTCGGGCGCCTCTCGGCCAACCGACTGCCCACCACCGACGGTGGGATCCGCCTCGTCCACATGCTCACCGACCTCGGCGGCATCGAGTGCGAGATGACGGTCACCCGCCTCGCCCACGATCGCTACTACCTCAACTCTGCCATCGGAGGCACCACCCACGACCAGGACTGGCTGGTCCAGCACGTGCTCCCCGGCGAGGACGTGACCATCGCCGACGTCACCGACGTCACCGCCATCCTCGCCGTAACGGGACCCCGGGCCCGCGACGTCCTCGCCACCTGCACCGACGCCGACCTCTCCAGCGCCGCCTTCCCGTGGCTGAACGCCCGGGAGGTACACGTGGCCGGCGTGCCCGTCACCGCCCTGCGGGTCAGCTACGTGGGCGAGCTGGGCTGGGAACTCCACCACCCCATCGCCCGCATGCCGGAGCTGTACGACGCCCTGCTAGCGGCCGGCGAGCCCCACGGCATGGTCCACTTCGGCTCGTACGCAATGAACGCCATGCGCATCGAGAAGGCCTACAAGGCATGGGGCGGGGAGCTCACCACCGAGATCACACCGATCGAAGCCTGCCTAGACCGGTTCGTGGACCTCGACACACCCGGCCACGACTTCCTGGGCCGCGACGCCACCCTCGCCCGCCGCGCCGCCGCGGGACCCGACCTCGCCGGCCTGGACATGGTCCTCGTCTACTGCGCCGTGGATGCCTCCGACTCCGACTGCCGTGGCAACGAACCCACATACGACCCTGCAGGCGACGGCTCTACCGCCATGGGAATCACCACCGGCGGCGCCTGGGGCCACACCGTCGACAAGTCGCTGGCCTTCGCCTACGTCGACCCGGCCTTCCGGGCACCCGACTCCACTTTCGAGATCGCCCTGTTCGGCGAACGGCACACCGCCACGGTGCTAGCGGAGGCCGCACATGACCCTTCCAACGAAAGGCTCCGGGCATGACCGAGACCACCCGACCGAAGCGTGGCGTACGGGCCGGCGGACGTGCCGCCCGGGTCGCCGCCCGAGCCGCCGGGCTCCCGGAGGACGAGCGGGCGGTGCGCCCCGGACAGCCCGGAGGCGCCTACAAGCCGCTCACCGAGTCGGACTGCCGTTCCGTCTACGACACTGCCCTGACCCTGCTCAGCGAGTTCGGCATGGGCACCCCGATTCCGGAATTCATCGAGGTGGTGGTCCCGGCCGGTGGCTGGGTGGACGAGCACGAGCGCCTCCACTTCCCCCGGTCACTCGTCGAGGACGCCGTGGACATGGCTGCCAAGTCGTTCACCTGGCATGGCTTCGACGACAACCGGTCCATAGACGTGGGCGGCGACCGGGTCCACTTCGGCACCGCAGGCGCGGCCGTCTCCGTCTGGGACCACGAAACCCGGAAGCACCGTCCGTCGGATCTCCAGGACGTCTACGACGTGGCCCGCCTCGTCGACACGCTCGAACACGTCCACTTCCACATCCGGACGCTCGTGGCCCGCGACATGGTCGAGGCCCGGGACCTCGACCTGAACACCGCCTACGCGGTGGCCATGGGCACCTCCAAGCCGATGGGCACGTCGTTCTTCCAGCCCGAACACGTCGTCGAGGTAGTCGACATGTTCGACCAGATGCTGGGCGGGAAGCCGGGCTCGTTCGCCGAGCGGCCCTTCTGCGTTGCCAACAACACCTTCGTCGTACCGCCCCTGCGCTACGCAGAGGACGCCGTGCGTTCCATGGTCGCCCAGGTGCACTGCGGCATGCCCATCAACCTCCTCTCGGCGGGGCAGGCCGGTGCCACGTCACCCGCCGCGCTGGCCGGGTCCCTGGCCCAGGCCCTCGCCGAGTGCCTGTCCGCCCTGACCTGCGTCAACCTCCTGAAGCCCGGCCACCCGTGCGTCATGGGACTCTGGCCGTTCGTCTCCGACCTGCGGACCGGCGCCATGACCGGAGGCTCCGGCGAGGAGGCCGTGATGATGGCTGCCGCAGCGCAGGTGGCCAACTGGCTGGGCCTGCCGTCAGGCGTCGCCGCCGGAATGGCCGACTCCAAGGTCCCCGACAACCAGGCCGGCCACGAGAAGGGCCTCACCGTGGCCCTCGCCGGAAACGCAGGAGCCAACCTCGTCTACGAGGCGGCCGGGATGCTGGCCAGCCTGCTGGCCTGCTCGTACGAGGCCCTCGTGATCGACAACGACCTGCTGGGCGCCGTCAACCGGACCGTGCGGGGCATCGAGGTCACACCCGACACCCTCTCCATCGAGACGATCAAGTCGGTCATCTTCGGCGCCGGCCACTTCCTCGGCCAGGACCAGACGCTCTCGATGATGCAGAGCGAGTACATCTATCCGGAGGTCGGCGACAGGGTGAGCCCCGCCGACTGGTTCGACGCCGGGGCCACGACGGCCGAGGAACGGGCCCGGGTCATCGCCTCGGGGATCCTTTCAAGCCACTTCCCGGCGCACGTGTCGCCCGACGACGACGCCGAGGTGCGCAGGCGCTTCGACATCCGACTGCCCATCGAGTCGCTCGCCAGCTCGTCACGCTGGTCGTAGGACCGGGCCGGCTCTCCGGAGCCACCGATCTGACCACGACCAGATCCCCTGTGGCAGGCTCGAGTCTGTGGACGCCCCCAGCTCACTTGAACTGATCGGTCGGCTGGCCCTCGCGCTCGCTTTGGGGGCGGTACTCGGCCTGGAACGCGAGACCCGTCACAAGACGGCCGGGCTCCGCACCCATTCGCTGGTCGCCCTCGGTGCCGCCCTCTTCACCATCGCCGGGGCCTACGCAGTCATCGGCCCCCAGAACGACCCCTCCCGGGTCGCAGCCCAGGTGGTCACCGGCATCGGCTTCATCGGGGCCGGCGCCATGATCCGCAGCGGCTTCACCGTCACCGGCATCACCACTGCGGCCACCCTCTGGATGGCCGCCGCCTTCGGGATAGCGGCCGCCATGGGCCTCTACGTAGTCTCCATCGCGTCTGGCGCCATGGCGCTCGTGGTAGTGGTCACGTTCGGCCCACTGAAGCCGTACGTCCTGTTCCGACGCTCCCGCCGGCGCTTCGAAGTCCGGTACCAGCCGGGCCACGGCACGCTTGACGCCCTGCTCATGGGCCTCGAATCCGGTGGTGGACGCATCATGGGCGTCCTGACCACCGAGTCCGCCGATTCATCTCAGGGCCTCCGCCAGACCACCATCGACGTCCGCGGAATGGCCGACGTCGAGTTGGCGAAGGTCCTTGCCACCATCGCCGACAGGTCCGAAGTGGTGGAGATAGACCACGCTCCCGGAAACGGCAGCTGAACCGGAAGACCCGGCAGCGGGGCGCGCCCGACAGAGGACCACCTCACAGCCACGGGCGGACCCCGCCAACCAAAGGCACCGGTTACGGCAACAGGTGCCCCACCGGGCCGAAAGGGTCGACCAGCCTGGCCAGCGACGACCACGGGATCGTCGCCTCCGGCGCCCCATAGGTACCCGGGCCAACCTGGTACCGCTCGAAACGCAGCACCAGGCCTGTGGTCGTGACCCCGAAGAGGCGGAAGTTCTCCTCCGCGGCTTCCAACCCGGTGCCATCACCCACACCCTCTCCCCAGAGGGCGCCTTCACCCAGCCGCGTCTTCAGATCCTGCCGAGCCAGGAAGGCGACCATCTCCGGCCACGGACTCCCCGCCAGGAACAGGTCACCGATGCCCACCGGAGCGCTCGAGTCCAGGTCCAGGAGCACCGACCAAACCACCTCGACGGGCCGGGCGGCGCCACCGGAGACGACCTCGAAGTCGTACACCACGCTCAGCACCCGGTCGTCCAGCAGGTGCACCATCGCCTCGCCGGTCAGCAACCCCTCCCCAACGGGTACCTCCTCATCCACGACCAGGTCATCGGCGAACCTGGCTATCTCGGACAGGACCGGCTTCCGGAGGGCCACGTTGAGCGGGTCGTCCTCCCAGACGCCATCCAACTGTGGGGTGGAGATCTCGTAGGAGGCATCCGCCCCGACCGATCCGGAAATCATCTCGGTGACCACGGAGCCGATCGTGTTCCGGCCCTCGACCCGTGCCCGATCCGCTGCGACCGAATGCGCTGGCGCCTCCTCGACTACCCCCACGGTCTGCTCTGGCGTGAACCCCACTCCGTTGGCGACCATCTGACGCCCGTCGTGTCCCGCGCACGACGAACCCAGCACCATGACGGCCAGCAGAACCACAGAGAGCCGGAACCCAGTCACGGTCGGCAGGGTAGCGAAGCGGCATTGCGCACGATGGCGCCCGCGACCACAACCCCGACGCGATAGGCCCGACGCGCGGGCCTGACGCAACCGGCAGGACATGGCAGGTAACACGTGCCGCACCGCCCGACAGACCCGCCGGGCAGAACAGCCCAACAGGCACGGCCACGCCCCGGACCCGCCGACGGGCAGAACGGCCAGACCGGACCCGGCCGTGCCCCGGACCCGCCACCGGTCGTGGCTACAGTCGCCCCATGGCTTTCCGCCGCTCCAACCGGTCGACCGCCCATTCCGAGATGGCCTCACCGGAACAGACCCTCCTGGACCTCGTGAACGGGCTACGGGACCTGACCGAACGCGTTGACACGGTCGAGCGTCGATTCGACGTCGTCGGTGACTCGCCAGCCGGAGACGACAACGCCGACGAGGTCATGGACCTGCGACTCCAGGTCGCCCGGCTCTCTGCCGAACTGTCCCGCGTGGCCGTCGAGTTGAACGCCCGCATCGCCGAGGTCGCCGGTTCCACCGCCATCGCCCTGAGCGAGGACGCCATCGCTCCCGTGCCGACCCCGGATCTGGCCGGCGACGAATCGTTCGTGGACCTCACCGCCGACTCGCCAGCTCGGGCACGGTCCGCCACTCCTACCGGAGACAGCCACGGATCCGGCCGTCGCACCAGCGGCTGGCAGCCGACCGTCTAGTACCGAACGCCTGCCCGGCAGCCGGTTGGGTACCGGCCTGCTGCGTACTATCCGGCTGCGTCCTCGAGGGCGTCCAGCAGGTCCTGCATCCGGGCCTGGATGCGACCGAACTCCTGCCAGTTCGCAGGATCCTCCGAGAGTGCAGCAGCCGACGCCTGCTGCAGCTTCGACAACTCGACCACGATCGACTGCACGTCTTCGGGAATCTCACCGTCGACCTCGTGACCACCGGCGTCGACACCCGATCCGTCCGTGTCGCCGGCCCCGGAACCTGACCCGTAATCGCCATCCGACGTCGACGAATCCTGGTCCGGGTCGACCACCGTGCCGCCGATGCCAGAGAACAGGGCGGCCAGATTCGACCTGGTCAACTCCTCCAGCGCCTCCTGCAGGGAGTTGGCCATGACGACCTTCTCACCCACGGCCACGATCACCCTCTCCAACTCCGGCACGGTGTTGTCGCCCTCGGCCTGCACGTACAGGGGTCGCACGTAGAGGATCGAGTTCTCGATCGGAACCAGCAGCAGCTCGCCGAACAGCACGTTCGACCCCCGCTGGCTGAGAAGGGTCTGGAGGCTCGCCACCGCCTCGTCGTTGCGGATCCGCTCCTCGGCCAATGCCGGGCCGTCGAAGTTCGACGACGGCGGTCGATAGACCACCAACTCGCCGTATTGGTCGCCGTCGCTCCGACCCACCATGTAGGCGGCCAGTTCCTTACGGGCGTCATCTTTGTCCAGGGGCACGAACGCCCTCATGATCACGAACTCGGCATCCTCGCCATCAGGCAACGCGACCATGGTCCGGTAGGGCGCCATGCGCATACGCGTCGTGCCGATCCGGAACCCCGCCTCGTCGACGACGGCCAGGTTCGCCGCTCCCTCGCCGGTCCGGCCCGGGTCCTGGGAGACCGACCACTCCGATGCCCGCTGGTAGAAGTTCTGGGTGTCCTCGACGTGGTAGCGGCCCCACACCTCGCTCTGGACCCGGAACAGGTCCTCCGCGTAACGCAGGTGGGCGACCAGCGACTCCGGCATCTCGGACGCCGGCGTGAACAGGCCCGCGAAGGCCTGTCCGTACGCAGCCACCAGCGGATCACCCTCGTCCACCACGTAGAGGATGACCTCGCCGGTGAAGGCATCCACCGTGGCCTTCACCGAGTTACGCAAGTAGTTGAAGCGCTGGCGACTAAGGCCGCTGGCACGCGACAGCTCGCCTGAGGATGCGAACTGGGAATACGGATACCGATCAGTGGTGGTGTAGCCGTCCACCACGTAGAGGATCCGACCGTCGAGCAGGACCGGGTACGGGTCGGCGTCGAAGTGCAGGAACGGGGCCAGCTTCTCTACCCGGTCCCGCACGTCGCGCACGTAGAAGACCCGCGAGTCCGACGTCACAAAGTTGGAGATCAGGGGCTCCAGTTGGCCGAAGCGCAGGGCGAACGCCGCCCGACGGATCAACGTCCCCATGCCGACGCCGCCCTCGCCACCGATATCGGCGTAGCGGACCGCCTGGGTCTCCTGGTTTTCGTCGGTGTAGTCCACCTCGGAGCGGGTGGCGCCGACCACGGCATAGCCGTCGAGTCCCTCTCCCATGTACAACTGCGGCCGATCCAGGGTCACGTCGACCGATGGATCGATCGAGACCGGGAGGTCACCAACCAAGAAGTCGGGGTCTCCCGAGCCCTTCACCCGACTCACCGGCGCCATGGCCACGCCGTAACCGTGGGTGAACGCCACGTGCTGGTTCTCCCACGACCGGTTCTCGTTCACTTCCAGCTCGCGGGTGCCCAGCAGCACCTGGGTGGTCTCACCGTCGATGGTGTAGCGGTCGGTGTCCATCTCGTCGGCGAAGGTGTAGTACTCGCGCTCGCCCTGCAGCCGGTCGAAGGTGCCCTGCACGACCAGCGGGTCCAGGATCCGGATGTTGCGGACCGTCCCCCTGTTCGAACGAAGGTCGGATGCGTCGATCCTGTTGTCGAAGTCGGAAAGCTGCACCACGGTGATCTCGTTGAGGCCAAACGCCGCCCGGGTGGCTTCGATGTTCCGGGCTATGTACGGCTCCTCCTTCTCGGACTCCGCCGGCTCCACCCGCAGGCTCTGGATGACCGCCGGGTAGATGCTGCCCATTACCAGCGCCACGAACGCCCACAATCCGACAGCCAGCGTGGGCAGCACCCAGCCGCGCCGCCTGATGTTCACCAGCAGCAGCACGACGGCGAACAGGGAGATGAGGATCAGGAGGTTCGTCGCCGGGAGCTGCGCCTTCACGTCCGTATAGCTGGCTCCGGTCACGGCACCCCGGTCCGAGGTGGTCAACTCGAATCGTGCCAGCCAGTAGTCGCCAGCTCGCACCAAGGCGACGAGGCCGAGTAGGACCGAGAGGTGGGCCTTGACCTGCGGCTGTACCCGCTCGCCGACCGACTGGAGTCGGATGCCGCCGTTTATGTAGTGGAAGATCGTGGTGAGTACCAGGACGATTATCAGCGAGGCGAACAACCATCCGATCACGAAGCTCATGAACGGCAGGCGGAATACGTAGAAACCCAGGTCCCGACCGAATTGTGCATCGGTGATATCGAAGTCCACGGCATTGGTGAACAGCAGCCACTCCTGCCAACGCCCCGACACTCCCAGTCCGGCGATGACCGCGAACAGGCCGGAGAGCACCAGGCGGACCAGCCCCCTGCGATGGCCCACCACCAGGTGGTAGCCCCGCAGCAGGTCCTCTTCCGGTCCGGGCGGCCGGATGGGTGGTGCCAGGCGGTCGGCGACCGTGAGGTTCCCGTAAAGGAGCCCGAAGAACAACAGGGTGAACAGCACCACCAGGACCACCTGGGCACCGAACACCGATACGAAGACGTTCTCGTGGCCGAGGGCGTCGAACCACAGGTAGTCGGTCCAGAACCCTGCGATGCCACGCAGCGACAGCATCAGGACGAACAACGCCGACACGACACCACCGGCCAGCATGCGGAACTTCGTGGAGCCCGGCGAACGGCGACGCCGTTGGCGGGGGAATGGGCGCGGACCGGTCGGCGGGGCGTCTTCTGGGCGCATGGGGAGAGCCTATGAGAAGCACCCTGCGAAGGGTCACCGGATCAGCAAACCAACCCAGAAGACATGTTCAACAGCCGTGCGAGCCGGACCTCGTCACCACGCCTGCGGCAGAAGCCGGCCGGGCACTGATCGGATACCCGTGAGTAAAGGAGATGACACGGGTCGGGTACCCAGGCGTATCGGGCCGGGAACGAATCAGGCACCCGGTAATGCGAGGATGCGACTCTCACCTCCGTGCCTGGCCAGGGCCGCCAGGGCATCGTCGAGAGTAGACACGCCCTCGACGGCCAGGTCGCCGGCATGCGCCCGTGCGTCGGCCAGCTCGGTGGTAGGCACGAGGAACAGGTCGATTCCGGCCTTCTCCGCAGCCACCACCTTCTGGATGATGCCCCCGATCGGACCCACGTTGCCCCCGATGTCGATCGTGCCGGTCGTGGCCACCCTCAGACCACCGGTCAGCTCCCCCGGGGTGACCAGTTCCAGGATCGACAGCGTCAGGGCGAGTCCGGCCGAGTTGCCGCCAACCCGCCCCGTGTTCACCAGCACGTCCACCGGAAGGTCGTCCACGTCCTCCCAGCGGGTCTGGGGCACGACGCCGAGGAAGCCGACGGTCGGATCATCCTCCCGCCCCCCGAGGGTCACCTCGACCACCCGCGACATTCCGCCCCGTACCGGCTCCACCTCGAGCCGCACCACCTCACCGGAAATCCGATCCCCGATCGCATGCACCAGGTCCATCGCCTCGCGGACCTCGACTCCGTCCACCGACAGGATCACGTCGTCGGTGGTCAACAGCCCGGCAGAGGGCCCGACCACCTGTGCCATGCCCACCCCCGTCGCCTCAATCGGGTCGACGCCGAGGTGGCGGAGGGCCACGGCGACCGCCGTCGACTTCGATACCCGCATCAACCTCATGTTGAACAACCGGTTCTCGTCTCGGCTCCGGCCGCCCAGCACCTGGTCCTCCTCGATCAGCGTGAGGGAACCCTTCAACCTCGCCTCGAGGTACTCCCAGCCGTTCACGGTGGAGTCCTGCCGGACCGTCGTGAAGTACACCTCACCCACGGGATCGAACCTCTCGCCACGGGTGATGGTCACCCTGTCGCTGAGGGCCTGGACGGAACCCGGCCGGAACACGAAGTACGGGAGTCGGATGAACGTCAGGAGCAGCGCCGCCGCCACGACGAGAAACACAAGGGCACCGATCCACCTTCGACCGGCGGAACCGTCACCTGGGCGAAGACGAAAGCCACCATCTGGGCGAAGACGTCCGGGCCGACGGGCCCCGCGCCCGGACCCGGCACCCGACACGGGTAGTTTTCCCGACGTGGAACTGCTCTCACCCATTTCAGGCGATTGGGTCCCGGTGCCGTTGTTGGTGTCGTCGTGGTTGATTGTGCTGGTCCTGGGCGCCGTCGGCTACGGGCTATCCCGCCGGTTGCCACCGGGGGCCGTCCAGCCTGCCATGGTCGGGGCCTCGTCTGGCACCGCCACATGGCCGGGCCCGACGGTCGTACCCACAGGGTTCCTCCACCGTGCCGGGCGCACGCTCCTGCCGCCATCGGGTGAGGTCGAGTACGCGATCGACCGGTCCTGGGCTCCGGGCGCACGTCTCGGTGTCTGGTTCCAGCCCCCACGACGCGTGGTCACAGGCCATCGGGCCCACATCCGCTGGTGGCACCGGGTCCGTTCCGTGGTCCTGCTCACCGGTTTCGTGGTCATAGGCGGTGTGGCCACGGCCACGGCCATCGGCATCACCCTGTTCCTCTCAGGGTTCCTCGTGGAACAGGCCATCGGCTGACGGTGACCGGACCCGACCACCACGAGGCCACCGGTCAGGCAGACGGCGCCCCCACCGATGGCGCACCGCCTGTGGGTCGACACGTCCATCCAGACCCGGCGCCCGACACCGAGGTATCCACCCGTCGTCGACGGGTCATCCTCGCCGGCCATGGGGGCGACGCCCGGCTGGCACGCGACCTCCTGACGGATCCGACCGCACCGGTTCGGGCAGCCGCACTCGGTGCCTTGGATCGGATCGCCCGTTCAGGTGGAGTCGACGGACTCACGACCAACGAGTTGGCGACCGGCCTGGCCGACCCGGAACCCGCTGTCCGGCGACGGGCCCTGGAGGCCCTGGCGGGTCCGGACCAGTCCGGCGCAGGCCCGACCGACGACGAGGCCGGTAGACCCGACACCGCCGGATCCGACCAAGCCGATGCCGGGCGGCGCGATGCCGCAGAGCGCGCCACGGTGCTGACTGGACTCCTGCTGGCCTGCCTGGAGGATGCCGACCACTCAGTCCTAGAGGTGGCCTGCTGGGCGGCCGGGGAACTCCCGGAGGTCGCCGAGGCGACCGTCGATGCCCTCGCTGTGGTGGCCGGACCGGAACCCGGCGGCCACGAGGACGCGCTCTGCAGGGAGGCCGCCGTGGCCGCTCTCGGAGCGCTCGGCCACGAGCGGGGCCGAGCGGCGGTACTGGGTGGCCTCAGGGACCGACCTCCGGTCCGACGCCGGGCCGTACTGGCCCTCGCAGCGTTCGAGGGCGACGACGTCGAGGCAGCCCTGGAACGCGCCCTCGAGGACCGCGACTGGCAGGTCCGACAGGCCGCCGAGGACATGCTCGGCCCGGGTACTACCGGCGACTGTCCATGAACATGGCCCGCATCGCGTCGAACGACTCGATGCACTGGCCTGCGCCCTTCACCACGCACTCCATCGGCGTATCCACGTAGACCACGGGGACTCCCGTCTCCTCGGACAGCCGGGTGTCCAGACCACGCAGCAGGCTTCCACCTCCCACGAGGCAGATGCCCTGAGCGAGCAGGTCCTGGGCGAGTTCCGGTGGAGCCTGGGAGAGGCACATCAGCACCGACTCGACCATCGCGGACACCGGCTCCTCGATGGCCTGGCGGATCTCCGCCGGTGTCAGGACCACCGTCTTGGGAAAGCCGCTCATGAGTTCCCGGCCCGTGATCTCGGCCCGGACCTCGTCGGGAGCGGGAGCCGCCGACCCGATGTGGCACTTGATCTCCTCGGCGGTGCGCTCACCGATGGACAGCCCGTACTCCCGACGCACGTAGGCCTGTATCGCAGCGTCTATCTCGAAGGATCCGACCCTGACCGCCTCCAGGACCACCACCCCACCCAACGAGAGCAGCGCCGACTCCGAGGTTCCTCCCCCGATATCCACGACCATGCTCCCGATCGGCTCACTGATCGGGAGGTTCGCCCCGATCGCCGCCGCTATCGGCTGTTCGATTAGCTGCACGTCGGCCGCCCCTGATCTGCGTGCCGCATCGGTGACCGCCCGCCGCTCCACCGCGGTGATCGCCGACGGCACGCATATGAGCACCTTGGGCTTGTTGAACCGGCTGACGCCGACCCTCTGCATCAGGAGTCGCACCATGCGCTGGGTCACGTCGAAGTCGGTGATGGCACCCTTTCGCAGAGGCCGCTTCGCCACCACGTGCGTCGGGGTCCGCCCGATCATCTGCCAGGCCTCCTCACCCAGGGCCAGGACCTCACCGGTGCGCTCGTTTATGGCGATCACCGACGGCTCTGCCAGCACCACGCCCTCCCCGCGGGCGTAGACCAGCGTGTTGGCAGTTCCCAGGTCGATCGCCAGGTCGCGGGCCATGAGGTGTTCCTAGCCGTCCCGCCGGCCGTCGGCGGGGCCGGACCCGTGGTCCTCATGGCCGAGGATCCGCACACCGCCCTCACCGTGGGTCGGCCCGGGGCGGTCTCTGGACTCCATCCGCAGGGCCCGAAGCGTGTGCCGAATGTGGTTCGGATCCTCAACTCGGTTCTTCGGTCGGCTGAACAACCACACGACCACCGACAGCACGACGGCCAGCGCCACCCCGCCCAGCAGGAACAACACCGCCGGGTTCACCGGCCGACCCCCGCCGAACCGGACCGGTCATCGGGACCGTCCCCGCAGGCGCTCCCGTCGACGTCAACCAGGTCAGTCACGTGCTGCGCCTCCAGGCCCCAACTCTGGCCGCCATCCCACGCCTCGCGCTTCCAGATCGGAACGGTGGACTTGAGGCTGTCTATGCACCACCTACAGGCGTCGAATGCGGCGTCGCGGTGGGGCGACGA
The DNA here is from genome assembly GCA_913030665.1 of uncultured Acidimicrobiaceae bacterium. Classification (GTDB taxonomy): domain Bacteria; phylum Actinomycetota; class Acidimicrobiia; order Acidimicrobiales; family MedAcidi-G1; genus UBA9410. Next base: position 17,520 of record CAJWFS010000015.1, on the reverse strand, counting down.
GACGGCCACCACCACGGCCGCCTCACCGATCGCCAGCGGCCCCACGCGGTGGAGCATCGCAATCCTCGCCAGCACCGGCCATCGATTTCGGGCTTCGGTGGCCACACCCGCAAGACGCGGAACCACCTGGGACTCGTACGCCTCGTACTCCAGGGCGGTGACCCCGACCCGCCCGTCGGAATGGTCCCTGGCGTTTCCGCAGAACACCACCACCGCCCCGCAGTCCGGCCGGCCCGCCCACCTGGTGACCTCGTCGACGGGAAGGGCGCCGACACCCAGCCCCAGCCAGGTGTCCGGATCCGGGGCGTCCGGGGTCGGCGCACCAGCGGCAGACGGCACGCCTACCGGCAGGTCAGGCTCCGAATCGGCAGACGTTCCAGCGGGCATCGGGCGCAATCGTACGGGGACACGCCGGTCGGTGGGGGTCAGCGCCGACGCGGGCGCCGCACCAGCCTGACGACCACGCCCAGAACGGCCACCACCAGCAGCCCTGCCGCCGCCAGCGAAAGCTGCTGCCTGGACCTGGCGGTCAGGCGGTCCAGTACGCCCGGCTCGTGACCGGCCACGTAAGCCTCCTCGTTGGAATGCGACGGCGCCCAACCCAGGTCGCGTAACCGGTCGTTGGAGACCACCCACGGATGCACCGTGTAGGGGAACACCCCAGGAGGCGCAGGCGACAGACCGACCCGGAAGAGCACCCGTCCCACCAGCGCGGCCAAACTGCCCGGCAGGCGCAGCCGCGGCCCCGGCCCACCCAGTTCGGCCATCACGTCCACGCCTATCCAGCCGTCGGGCGCCACGTTGAGTGGGCCGTCGTAGCGGGCGGCCACAGCGCAGACAGCTGCGTCCGCCAGGTCGTCAGAATGCAGGAACTGGCCGAGCGGTTCGCCTTCGTCACTCCTGATGGAGGTCGCCGCACCGATCATGCTGGCCAACCCGCCGGGACGCTCCTCGGCCACGGTCACCGCCGGCCGCAGCACGGTCAGCACACGGTCCGGGTCGCCGTCAGCCCACGCTGCCGCCATCTCCTCCAACCGGGCACGGTGGAGTGCGAACAGGAAGTCCGGGCAGGGATGCACCGGCGCGTCCTCGGTCAGGGGCACCGGGTTGTCGGGCCACGCTCCGTAGACCATGGCCGAGGACCGCACGACCAGGTGGCCGACCCCCACGTCGCCGGCTGCGGCAAGCAGCCTCTCCACCACCGCCAGTCGGTCATGCCCCGTGTTCCCATCCACGTCACCTGCCATCACCCCCGACGCCAGGTGGACCACCGCATCGACACCGGTGAGCAGGTCACGCAGGTCGGCGACAGCCAGGTCCACGACCCTGATCTGGACGCCGGGCGCCGGTGGAACGCTGGAACGCCTATCCAGTCCCACCACGTCATGGCCGTCCGAAGCGAGACGGGCACAGACCCGTCGCCCGACGGCACCGGTAGAACCGGTCACGACGACCCTCACGGACGGGTGGGGCGCAGGCAGGCGGGGCTGGTCACCGTCATAGAGTGCCTCCGTGAGCAGCGAGGATCCACCAGAGTTCCCGGGTGACGGCCCCGGAGGCCCGGACGACCCCGACGATCCACAGGGTCCCGGCGCGTCCGGCGACCAGCCTGACCCGTTCGCAGGGCTGTTCGAGGCGCTAGGAGGGATGTTCAGCGGTGGCTTCTCGGGCACGGGTGGCATGCCCGGCCTCCCCGGGGGATTCCCCGGCGGCCAGCCCTTCGGCGGCAGTGCGGGTGGGCCGGATCCCGCTCGCCAGATCGCCATGGCCGTTGCCTCGGAGGGAAGCAGCGAACCCAACGTGGATCCGTTGGTCCGCATCGAATACGAGTCGCTGCTGCGGGTCGCCGAACTGCAGATTGCGGACCGCACCGGGCTGCAGGTGACGCACGGCGGCGCACTGCGCCTGCGGCCGGTGACCCGTACGGCATGGGCCTCCGCGTCCGTCGACGCGTACCGCCCCTACCTGGCCAGGATGTCCCGGATGCCGGGCGCCGCAGCCGACGGGGATCCCGACCCCACCAACCCGGGCATCGGCGCCGGCCTCGACCCGTCCGACCTGGATGAGGATCCCTCGACTGCCTGGCTGTCCGGCCTACTGGCAGCCATGGCGCCGATGATGACCGGTATCACGACCGGCACGATGGTCGGCCGGTTGGCGCTTCGCAGCCTCGGCACGTACGACCTGCCCATCCCACGCGACGGCGACGAGCTACTGGTCGTCGTCCCCAATGTCGAGGCGTTCGCCGCCGACTGGAGCCTGCCGGCCGAGGACCTCAGGCTCTGGATATGCCTCCACGAGGTCGCCCACCACGCGGTGCTCGGCGTCCCACACCTCCGGGCAGCTCTGACCGACCTCCTCACCCGGCACGCGGGGGCGTTCCGAAACGACGGCTCGGTACTCCAGGACCAACTCGGCGACATCGACCTGACCAGCGGCCCGGAGGCCCTGGCCCGCCTCCAGGAGTCCCTCGACCCGGAGATGGTGCTCGGCGCCGTCCGCTCGCCGGAACAGGAGGCGCTCCTCCCGCACCTGGAGGCACTGGTAGCGGTCGTGATCGGCTACGTGGACCACGTCATGGACGACATCGGCAGCGCCCTGATCGGGTCATACCGGCAGGTCACCGAGGCCGTTCGGCGGCGGCGGGTCGGCACCGGCGACGCCGACCGGTTCGTGGAGCGGATCCTCGGACTGGACCTCACCCTCGAACAGGTCGACCGTGGCGCGGCGTTCGTCGCCGGAGTTGTCGACCGCGGCGGCAGCGACGGGCTGGGTCGCCTCTGGGCCACCGGACGGAACCTGCCCACACCATCCGAGGTGGACGCGCCGGGCCTCTGGCTGGCCCGCATAGACCTGCCCGACCAGTCCCAGCCGTAGTCGGACCGGACGGTCCCCGCTCAGCTAGACCGGCTACCTGACCACCTCCGGGTCATGCCACGATTACCGCTCCCGGGGACGCGGCCTGTGCTCCCTTGACCGGCAGGAGAGCCTGTGAGCGCGTGGCTGATCGTTGACACGAAGATCACGAACCCGGAGGCCTACGAGGAGTACAAGGCCCTCGCCGGACCGATGGTCGCAAAGCACGGGGGCACCTACAGGGCCCGTGGTGGAGAACTCGACGTCGTCGAGGACGATCTCTGGTCACCCACCCGGATCGTCATCGTGGAGTTTCCCGACATCGAGGCGGCCCGCCTGTTTGCATATTCCGAGGACTACGCACCGGTCGCCGCGATACGCCACGCCAACGCCGACTGCACCGTCGTCATTGTGGATGGCGTGGACTGACCTGTCCCGACCGGCCGCGGCAACTACAGGATCCGACCCCCACGGTTGCAGGCAGGCCATGGGCCCCGTCCGGATCAGTCCCGGCGCCAGAACCCGAGTTGTCCATCGGGTCGATCCGGCTCATCGGGAGTGACGACGGGCCTCGGCGGTAGGGGGCCCAGTTGGAACCACGCCAGGGCCGCTGCCATCGCCACGGCGACGATGAGGTAGCCGTGCTCCACCGGCAACGGCAGGAAGACGGCCAGGAAGGCACCGACCGCCCACGCCATCTGGAACCGCCCCTCGAACCTGGCGAACGACCGACCGTGGTTCGCCCCCGGGGCGTCCCGCTGGACGAGTGAATCGAATGCCAGCTTGGCGGTACCGCTGCAGAGGGCGACCATGCCGGCGATCACCACGGCGCCCCGGATCCCTCCCAGCCATGTTGCCAGCGCCGCACCGCTCACCCCCAGGAAGAGGACCCCGCGTATGAGGAGTTCCTCTGAGAACCTGCGCCGAAGCTTCGGAGCCAGGGTGGCACTCAGGAACGCCCCGACGCCCACCGCCAGGATGACCAGGCCGAAGTACCAGGCCGGCGCCGCCGGGCTTCCCAGGACGTCCTCGCCCCGCACGATGCCCGTCGACGCACCTGCGGCACGGCCTGCTGCATCGATGGGCACACCCTCCTCGCCGCCCCTGAACTCGAATGCCAGCAGGAACGTCGTGAAGCCGACCACCGCCCTGAGGACGCCTATCGCGGCGGCCGCAGACCTGATCCCCTTCTGGCGGAGTGCGGCCATCTCACCTGCGGTGGCCCGGGTGGCCGCCACCAGGACCGTCGGCACCCTCCAGGCCAGGGCGAGGGTGAGCAGGTAGCCGGCCATCGCCACCCTCGTCGGAGCAGCAGGTCCCACCAGCAGGGCGATGCCGCCGATCCCGGCGCCGAGCATGCTCCCCACGGCGCTCAACATCGTCAGCTGCGCATTCGCCGCCAACAGGTCCAACTCGCTGTGGACCAGGGAGGGCACCACGGCACTCTTGGCCACGGAATAGCCCTTCTGCAGCACCAGCAGGCCGAAGGCCAGCGGAAACAGCAGCAGGCCGTCGAGGTTGGTGGCCATCTGCCAGGCGATCAGCCCACGCCCGACGACCGTGATGAGGATCATCCCGCGGCGCCCACCCCTGACGCTGTCCACCAGCGGACCGATCAGGGGGGTAACCACGGCAAACGGGGCGATCGTCAGGACCAGGTAGACGGCGACGCGCCACCGGGCCGCATCGGGATCTATCGAGAAGAAAATCGAGCTGGCCAGGGCGACCGCGATCATGGCGTCCGACATGGACCCGAACACGTGCATCCGGGCGAATCGGGTGAACGGGTCCGCCGGACCCTTGGCGACCGGGTCGGAACCGTCGCCAGAATCGGAACCCGCTCGATCAGCAGCCACGGGTCGGAGGCTACGGGCCGACGATCGCTCCGACCTACGCCCCGCCACGCATGAGGGATGAAGACCACCCATCCAGCGGGAGCTCCACGTCCACCGCGCTGGTGGGCAGGAGCGGTGTGATGGTCGCCCACCCAGTCACGAGAAGGGCGCTGTCGGTGCCCTCGGGCACTGGGCGGTCGTTGGCGATCAGGTCCAGGTCGAGGCCATGGTCGTCGCTTCCGGTGATGATCGTCCGCACGCCTCCAACCGGAGCCAGCCCGGCGCTGCGGAGTCCACGGACATCGGACAGCGGCGCATCAGGCACGTTCAGGTTCAGGATGGTTCGCTGCGGTGCCGCCACCAACCAGGGCAGAACTGTGCGAACGAGGTCGGCCGCCGTGCCCCAGTGAGGCTCTCGGCGATCTTCCCTGGCGGGCCCACCACCTTCAGGCACCGCAACGTCAAGGCTGACGGCCATACCCGACCAACCGAACCGTTCGCCGGCCAGGACGGCGCCGATCGTCCCCGAGAACAGGGTGGACCGCCCGGTGTTGGGTCCACGGTTGATGCCGGCGACGACCATCTCCGGCGGTTCGCCGAAACCGCCCAGGTCGGCCAACATCGAGATCAGGGCCGGTGGCGCCCCGACCGAGGACCCGGTCATCGTCGACCCGTCCGGAACCGGAAAGGCCACCCGTTCGACCGGCACGCGCTTCGGATCCGCCAGCGGCCCGAGACATGCCGACGCCCCGCTCCAGTCTGACGAGGGAGCGGCCACGACCGCCTCGTGGCCAGAGGCGACGACCGCGGCAGCCAGGGCATGGAGACCCGGTGAGTGGATCCCGTCGTCGTTGGTGACGAGTATTCGCATGGGGGTCGACACTACGGCCGACGAGCCCGACGCCGACGACCGGCCGGCAACTCGCCGACGACCCGCAGGTCGGGCCGGGACCGTCTGGTCAGCCCTCTTCCCCGAACCCGTCCTCGTCGAAGTAGTCGAGTCGATCCACCGGCATGACCACGGCAGTCACCACATTCAGCGAGTGAGCGGTTATGCGCTTCAGGAACCGGTAGAGGAGCGCCCGGGGAACCGCATGGTTAGCAACCGTGGTGGAGTGCACGAGTTCCGTCACAAGGTCGTCGAACTCACGGCGCATCACATCGCCGCGGGCGATGTAGGCCCTGGCCCTCTCGGCGTCTCGTGTGGTGAGGATCTCGCCCATCAGGGCGATCCGGGACGAGATCTCGTCGCGGAAGCCGAGGATGCGATCCAGGTCGTCCGCGTCCATGAACGAGACGCCCTCCTCGGCCAGGTCGAAGACGTTCTTGTTGTAGTCGCCGATCCGCTCGAGGTCCTTGATCATGTTCATGAACACGAGCATCTCGGTGGCGTCGCCGTCGGCGTGGACCGAGAAGTGGACCACCAGTTCCCGGCGGATCTCCATCTCGGTGACGTTTATCTGGCGGTCGGTCCGCCTCACCTCGTCCCCGACCGAGGCCACCGAACCACCGGTGAGGGCGTTCATGGCCAGGTCGAAGGTGTGCCTGGCGTCGGTCACCATTCGTTGCACCTGTGCCTCGATGTGATCGATGCCGCTGTCGTCGCTGCGACGGAAGAAGCTCATGACCATGGGATGTTCTCCTGGTTTCTGGAACTGCTGGAACTGTCTGGACTGTCTGGACTGCCTGAACTGCCTGAACTGCCGTGCCTGCCAGTGGCTGCTTCCACGATGTCATCCACAGGTGGTTGTCGGTGGCTGGCCTGATGCCGGTAGGTGCTCATCGGTGTGCCTTCATCGGAGGACCATGACGCCGATCAGCGGGACAACCACGAACACCCCGACCGCGTAGATGATCGCGGTACTGCGTCGTTCAGCGGCCACGTCAGCCAGGCCGGCTGCCAACCGCAGCGGTATCCGCCTGAGGGCCCGTATCGGATAGAAGAGGGCAATCCCGCTCAGGTTGAACAACGTGTGGACCACGGCAACGGTGACCGCCGCCGGACTCCCGGTCGCCAACGAGGCCATGAGCGCCGTGATCGTCGTACCCACATTGGCGCCAAGCGTCACCGGGTAGATGTTCTCCAGGGTGAGGACGCCGGAAGCCGCCAGCGGCACCAGCACGGAGGTCGTGATGGACGACGACTGCACCGAAACCGTGATGATCACACCGAGCAGGATCGCCACGAACCCGGAGCCGGCGCCGAGGGTCCGGTTGATGGCCGCCTCCACCCGGTCGGCCACCAGCAGCCGCATGTTGCGGGTGATGTAGGCGAGCGCCAGGAAGATGAACACCAGACCGGTGAGGATCATCAGCCCACCCATCCAGTTCCCGCCGGCACCGACACCCGAGAGGAGATCCTTCACCCAACCGGCGGGCATCTTCACCGCCGCCTTGAGCGGGCTGTTGAACTCGACGCCCGAACTGCCGATCACCTGCTCGGTGATCCAACTCGCAGCGGAGGACAGGTAGCCGGTGGCCAGCTCGAGGGGCAGGAAGACGATGACGGCAAGGATGTTGAAGAAGTCGTGCACCGTGGCCGCGGCGAACGCACGGCGGAACTCCATGTCCCGACGCATGTGTCCCAGGGAGGCGAGCGTGTTGGTGACCGTGGTCCCCAGGTTGGCACCCATGACCATCGGAACCGCCTCGTCGACGCCCACGACGCCCGAAGCCACCAGGCCGACGATGACCGAGGTCGACACCGACGACGACTGGACCAGCACGGTGGCGAGCAGGCCTACGAAGAGTCCACCCAGGGGATTCGAGACACCCTCGAAGAGGCCGTCCACGAAGCCGGCACCCATGGTCTTGAAGCCACCACTGAGTAGCTCCACCCCGGTCAGGAACAGGTAGAGCAGGGCCACCACCAGGGTGGCGCGCGCCGCAGTGGACAACTCCCGTCCGGCCGGCTCCCTGGACCCGAGGGCTGAGCCTCCGTCGGTCATCGACGACCCCCGACGGCACGGCAGCCACCCGATCCAGGGCGATACCCAGGAATTTTCCCAGGACGATCTCCGGCTTTACAGGGGTTTTCGGTCCGATGTGCGAGAAATACACCCGTCACGGGCGGAGCCGACGAGAAAGTAGAGAACAACGACCCATGGACACGATCTGGATGGCACGGGGCAGCTGTGCGAATACCGACCCCGAGGTCTTCTTCCCGCACGACGGAATCGGCGTGGCGCTCGCCAAGCTGGTCTGTGAAGGCTGCACGGTCACCGCACCCTGCCTGGAGTACGCGCTGGCGAACCGGGTCGAGCACGGGGTCTGGGGCGGCTGCTCTGAGCGGCAGCGCCGCAGGATCCTGAAGGCACGACGCGCCGCGGCACGCAACGACGAGTTGGTGGCCGTGGCCGCCTGATCCCTCCGGGGCGACCCCTCCACGCCCCGTATCGGCAGCAGCCCCGACGAACGTCGGGGTTGCTGTCGTTTTGCCGAGGGCAGGCAGGTTGGACGGTAGATGCTCATAGGCGGAGAGATACCCGCAGGCGGGAGGATCCAACCTGGATGCGAGATGCACACTGGCATGGCGTCGCCCCGGCGCACCGGCCCTGAAAGGCCGACACCGCGGAGGCCGAACCCCCGGACAGTGGACCATGCCGGGTTTCTAGCCCTCGGCCTCTTCGTAACCGAGGTCCCAGGCGATCAGGACGTTCTCACGCTCGGCATCGCGGTTGATGCGCTCGCGGTTGCGACGGAACTGCGGATCGTGAGGTGGGAGCAACATCAGGCGGGCGTGTACCCGATCTCGGAAGGACTCGATCAGACGGGAATCGCCAAACGTGGATCGGACCTCCCAATGGGGGGCGGCCGGACCCATGTAGACGACCTTCACGTCACCAACAGGCGGCTGTGGTGGTAATTCCTGTGTGAAGTTGCTCATCGGCGTGGATCACTCCTGGGAATGGGTCGACTAGGCGTTGGCCGACCGACTAATCGGAAGTGTACCCAGCACCCAACCGGGTCGGTCGGGCCCCGGTCGGTGCCCGGGCCGAGGTCGGGTCAGGTATCCGTGTCGCCGTCGACGTCGGCCTGACCCTCCGCCAGCCCCTTCTGGAGCTCGCGTTGTGCCCTGCCCAGGTTCCGGGCCAACTTCGGGATCTGGCTACCGCCGAACATGACCAGAATCACGATTCCCACGATGAGGAGTTCCTGCGTGCCGAGGACTGCGATGACGTTCATGGACACATCTTACCCACGGCCTCGTCATGCGCCCGTTCGGTCAGACGGCCTCTGCCGCGCGCTCCACCGCCTCGCGATCCAGGGCGCGCTGACGTCGTATGCGACGCCTTTCGCGTTCGCTCATGCCGCCCCAGATTCCGAACTTCTCACCATTCAGGAGTGCGTACTCGAGGCAGTCGTCCCTGACGACACAACCCCGACAGACCTCCTTGGCCTCCCTGGTGCTCGCTCCACGTTCCGGGAAGAACAGGTCAGGATCCACTCCCAGACAATTGGAGTAGTCCTTCCAGCCAGTATCCAGATCGGGCTTCGCGATGATCCCCATTGTCACTGTCCGCCTTTCCGCCGGTCCGACATGCCCCCGATGGTGGGGGAATCCCCAATAGGGGTCCCAGCAGTGGAATTACACCACTGTGATTCCCGGAATTGCAAGGGAAATCACGAATTTCTGGAAACTCCGTCTCAGCGGGCCACCCTGCGCTGCTCCACGAAGTCGACGAGCACGTAGTCGCCGAGGTTCTCATTGGTGGTGAAGAACGCCCGCCCGCCGTTCAACCGGGTCATGTCCTCGACGAAGCGGGCCAGGTGCGGCGTGGCGTCAAGGACGAAGACGTTGATCCTGATGTCCTCGCGGGTGCACCGCCGAACCTCCCGGAGTGTCCGTTCCACCGTCTCGCGGGTGGGCGGATAGCTGAATACTGGATGGCCGGCATCGGTCAGGTGGGCAGTCGGCTCACCGTCGGTGACCATAATGATCTGCCTGTTCCCCGACTGGCGCGCCAGGATCGCCCGCGCCAGGGCGAAGCCATGCTGCATGTTGGTCCCGTACACGTAGTCCCAGGACACCTCGGGCAGGCGCTCGGGACGGATCTCCCTGGCCACCTCGCTGAACGTGACCACCCCGAGGAAGTCCCGCGGGAACTGGCTGGACATGAGCGAGTGCAGGGCCATCGCCATCTTCTTGGCCGGGAGGAAGTTCCCCCGCATCGGCATCGACAGGGACAGGTCCAACATGAGCACCGTGGAGGACCGGACCTCCGACTCGGTGCGTTCGATGGCGAAGTCCTCCGGCATGAGGGCCACCGGAACGCCGGCACCGGCCCTGGCCACTGCGTTGCTGACCGTCTGCTCTATGTCCAGGTCGAACGGGTCGCCGAACTCCCAGGGACGGGTCGTGAATTCGCGCTCGTGGCCCAGCCCGGCCCGGGACTCGTCGTGGCGACCGGACCGATCCCGGCTGAGCCGTCGATACAGGTCCGAGAGGGCATTCTGGCCGAGCCGCCGGATCGCTCTGGGCGTCAGCGTCAGGCTTCCCTCGGTGTTCTCGATGAGGCCGGCCTCGGTCAGCAACCGGGTCATCTCCGCCAACTTCTCGAGGCCAGCTGCGGCCTCATCGTCCAGGAGGTCCCGTACACGGTCGATGTCCACCTCGGCCAGGGCGCCCGGCGAGGATGCCCCGCGTAGCATCTGCTCGAGCTGCTCCAGCTCGGCCAGTTCCTCCATCGCCTCGAAGGCCCCACCCAGGTCCAGGGGCTGGTCGCCGGTGAACTGGCGGGAGTCCTCCCACCCCATCTGCGGAAAGGCCTCGCGCAGGGACTCGCCCAGTCGAGACACCTCCCACTGGAGGTTCAGGTCCTCCATCAACTGGTCGGAGAGTTCCTGCAACTGCGCACGCTGCTCAGGCGTCATCGAGTTGAGGACCTGCTGCATGGCCGCCATGCGACGGGCCAGCACCTCCAGGAGCTCGTCGAGCGTCGCGGGGTTCTCCGGGAAGAAGTCACCGAATCGCTCCATGAAGCCGGCGAAGTCGGGTTCATGGCCCTCGGACCGCTGTTCGAGCATCCGGTTCAGCTCGGCCAGCATCTCGACTATTCGGGACCGGTCCTCGGGCGTCATGGCCTGCGTGGCATCGGAGACCTGCTCCACGAACTGCGCCATGAGCTGCTCGCGGAGTCGCTCCAACAGGGCCTCGAACCGCTCGCGGGCCTGGGCCAAGGCGAAGTCGTGCTCCTGCAGGCCCCGGACCTTCCCGGCCAGGTTCTCGTGTTCGAGGAGGTCCAGATGGTCCCGGCGGGCCTGGCTGGCCGCCCTGGCCTCCTCCTGGGCGGGAGTCTCCGCATCAGGCGCACCGGTGTCATCGGAGTCCGGGAGATCCAGTGCGGCCCGCTCCTCGCCGATCACATCGCGCAGGGCCTGGTCGATCTCGGCGTAGACGCCACCCAGGTCATCCCTCTCAAGGCGCTCCTGTCGGGCCCGGCGCAGCCTCTCGAGGATCTCCCGGATGCCCTGGAGGTGTTGGCCGTCGACGTCGAGGCCCTGGTGGAGCATCCGACGCAGGGCCGATTCCGGGTCGCCGTGCTCGATGAGCTCGTCCCCCATGGCCTGGAGGAGCGCATCGGCGTCCAACTCCGGCACCTCCTGGGTGCCGTCCCACCTCGAGTAGGTGGACCGTCGCACCGCCCGGCGGTGTGGGCGACGTCGCCAGCGGGTCACGGATCGACCCTAGCCCCGCCGTTCCGGACGGTTCCCCGTCAGCTCGACGGTTCGGCAACCGGGCCGCGGTTGTGCCCCGGTCGCGGGGCTCCCGTACTGTCGGATCGGCTCGCAACCGGCCATAGGGTCGGCACACGACACCCACGTCAACCACCCGGAGCCCCTGGAGCCCTCATGCCCATAAACCCCGACGCCGCCGGATCCGTAGGCGAACCGACCGAGATCTCCTGGACCTCCAAGCAGAGCCTCATCTACGCACTCGGCATCGGTGCCGGCGTCTCCGACCCTGTCGGCTTCGAGTTGGAGTTCACCACTGAGAACTCGGACGGCGTGGACCAACGGGCATTCCCCACCCAGTGCGTGGTGATGGGCGGGGGCCAGACCCCGGGATTCGGTGACTTCAACCCGATGTTCCTGCTCCATGCCGAGCAGGCGATCACCTGCCATCAGGAGATCCCGGCCGCCGGAACGGGCATCGCCACCGGCAGGATCGGTGAGATCTACGACAAGGGCAAGGCAGCCCTCGTCTACATCCAGTCCGACGTTTCGGACCAAGATGGAAACCCCCTGTGGTCCACCCGCGCGGGATTGTTCATAGGAGGCGAGGGTGGCTGGGGCGGCAACCGCGGCCCCTCCAACGACTGGGAGCTCCCGGACCGCGAGGCCGATCACGTGGTCGCCTACGGGACCAGGCGGGACCAGGCGCTGCTCTACCGGCTGAGCGGCGACCGCAACCCGCTGCACTCCGATCCGACTTTCGCCGCGGGGGCGGGATTCGACGCGCCGATCCTCCACGGACTGTGCACCTACGGGTTCACCGGGCGTGCGCTCCTGCACGCCGTGTGCGACTCCGATCCGGCCCGGTTCACCTCCATGGGCGGCAGGTTCAAGTCGCCGGTCATGCCCGGGGAGACGCTCGAGGTCCACGCCTGGGAGGACGACGGACCCGACGGACCCGGCAGCGGACGAATTCTGTTCCAGACCCGTGTCGGCGACCGCGTCGTCTTCGACGCCGGCGTCATGACCCGCCGGGCGTGACCCGGAGAACCTGACGCGCCGGGCGCGGGGGTTAGAAACTCCAGCCGTCGCACTGCGCTGCCCTCGGCGGGGGATCCGCCAACAGGGTCGGTCAGGCGCGGATCCGGTAGCGGGATCCCCTCCCGGTCGTCTCCTTGTTGAGGCGCTTCGAGAGGTGCAGGCCCTCCAGCACCAGCTCCACAGCGCTGGCGACCAGGGCGGGCGGGGGATCGCCGCTGTCCGATTCGTCTCCCAGCAGGACCGTCACGGCCGTGGTGAGCGCGGGGATCCCAGCTGCCACCTCGGCATAGGCGCCCGACCCGACGGCCTCGCCGACCGACACGCCGTCGTGCTCCTCGAAGGCCTCGACCACGCCCCGATGCAGCTCACCGGGAACCACCTCCCGGAACACCCCCAGGAGGGCGGCCCGCACGATCCGGTCCAGGATCTCACCGTCGCGGTCATCGTCGATGCTGTCGATCTCGACCTTGCCGGCCATCGAGGCGGCGAGGGCATCCAGGTCCGATACCCGCGGCACGGCCACCGTCTCTCCCGACCGCACGGCCCGACGCACGGCGCTGGCCGCCAGAGCCTCCTGGTTGGCGATGCTCATCCTGACCGACACCCCTGACCGCTGGTTCAGGTGGGGGCTGCGGCGGGCCTCGTGGCTGATCGCCACCACCACCCGGGACATGAACTCCGGAACGACCACGCTCAACCCGTCCACCACGGGGGTGACCGCCTCCTGCTCCACGATGTCCATCTCGACGTCGGGGTCCAGCGGATAGTGGGTCCTGATCTGGGAGCCGAATCGGTCCTTCAGCGGGGTAATGATGCGGCCCCTATTGGTGTAGTCCTCCGGGTTGGCCGAGGCGAACATCACCACGTCCAGGGGAAGGCGGATCCGATGTCCCCGGATCTGGACGTCCCGTTCCTCCAGGACGTTCAGCAGGCCGACCTGGATGCGCTCGGAGAGGTCCGGGAGTTCGTTGATGCAGAACAACCCACGGTTGGTACGTGGCACGAGGCCGTAGTGGAGGGTCAGCTCGTCGGACAGGTAGCGGCCCTCCGCCACCCTGATGGGATCGACCTCACCGATCAGGTCGGCTATCGACGTGTCCGGGGTGGCCAGCTTCTCGCCGTAGCGGTCGTCGCGGTGCACCCAGCCCAACGGAGTGTCGTCCCCCATCTCGGCCACCAGGTCCCTGGCGTGGCGCGACACCGGTCCGTAGGGATCGTCGTTGATCTCCGAGCCGGCGACGATCGGCATCCATTCGTCCAGGAGACCGGTGAGGCTCCGAATGAGTCGGGTCTTGGCCTGCCCGCGCTCGCCCAGGAAGATCACGTCGTGCCCGGCCAGCAGGGCATTCTCCAGTTGTGGGATCACCGTGTCCTCGTAGCCGAGGACCGTCGGAAACATCGGCTCCCCCGACCGGATCCTGGCCACGGCGTTGCGGCGCAGTTCCTCGGCGACCGGTATGGACTCCCAGCCAACCGATCGCAGTTCGCCCAGCGTGGTCGGTCGCGTCATGACGGGAACCATAGTGACGGGTATCTCGTCGGCTAGCACCCGATCGGCGGCCCTAACTGCTGCTGACAGCCGGGCCGCCGGGCCGCCGGGCCGCCGGGCCGCCGATAGCGTCGCGGCCATGGACCTTCCGGGGCCCTGGCGGGCCAGGGTGGCCGACGACGCCCTACGCCGGACCTTTCCCGACGACGACCTGGACGATGGCGACTGGCCAGAGGTGGCCGTCCCCGGCCACTGGCAGGCCGAACCCGCCTTCAGCATGGAGGACGGCCCACTCCTCTACCGGACCCGGTTCCCGACCACTCCGCCGACCGTCGACCAGAGGCTCTGGCTGAAGCTCGACGGCGTGGCCTACCAGGGGGACGTCTGGCTGAACGGCTCCTACCTGGGCCCCACCGAGGGCTACTTCTTCCGTCACGCCCTCGAGGTGACCAGTGCGGCCCGCTCCCGGTCCGAACACCTCCTGGCCGTGGAGGTGGCCTGCCCGCCGACCGGCAACCTCGAAGAGAAGCGCACCCTGACCGGCTCCACCCAGGGCGGCCCCGGTGGCCACAACCCCGGAGGAATCTGGCAGCCGGTGCGCCTGCACCTCACGGGGCCGATCCACCTCCAGCACGTCCGCGTTGTGTGCACCCGAGCCACCGGGAACGTGGCCACCCTGGCGCTGCGGGCGGTCGTCGACTCCGATCGACCCAGGGCAGCGGTGTTCCGGACCAGGATCCTGGGTATCGACCACCGCCACCGCCAACCGCTGGCCGGCGGTGAGAACAGGGTCGAATGGACGGTCCGGGTACCAAGCCCGCCGCTCTGGTGGCCGACCGGGCTGGGCGACCAGCCACTGAACGACGTCGTGTTGGACGTAGCCACCGAGGAGGGCCTGGTCAGCGACACGACGGTACGCACCATCGGCTTCCGGTCGATCCGGATGAGGAACCACGTGTGGGAGGTAAACGGCGAGAGGTTGTTCCTGAGGGGAGCCATCGTTCCGCCCCTGGACCGGCACCTGGCATCGGTGACGGCCGAGTCGGCCGGCAGGGACCTGGAGTTGGCCCGCGATGCCGGCCTGAACCTCCTCAGGGTGGCCGGCCACGTCTCGGCACCCGCCCTCTACGAAGCTGCCGACCGGTCCGGGATGCTGCTCTGGCAGGACATGCCCCTGAGCGGCGGATACCACCGGGGGGTGCGGGGCCAGGCGGCCCGCCAGGCCCGCGAGATGGTCGACCTGCTGGGCCACCATCCTTCGGTGGTGGTGTGGTGCGGGCATGACGCCCCCGACCCTGTGGACCGAACCCGTGCCGCCCCGCGGCTCATGGGGCAGCAGCGGCCGACATGGAACCGGACCGTGCTGGACCGCGCCGTCCACAGAGCACTGGACCAGGCCGACCCGTCCAGACCGATCATCAGCCACTCTGGCGTGCTCCCCAACCTGCCCCACCTGGACGACGCCGACAGCCACCTGTGGTTCGGCTGGTACAGCGGCAGGCGCGGGGACCTGGCCGACTACCTGGACCGCCTGCCCAGGGTCGGCCGCTTCGTGTCGGCATTCGGATCCCAGTCGGTCCCAGAGGACTCGCCCGCCCTGACCGACGGCACCCTGGATCCGTCCACCTGGCCCGCCGTCGACCTTGGGAGGTTGGCCACCGGGTACGGCGCCGAGGTCGACGTGCTGGTACGTCGGTTTCCCCCGGCTGACCGACCGGACCCGGAATCCTGGGCGTCGGCCACCCGCCAGCACCAGGCCGATCTGCTCAGGATCCAGGTCGAGGCGCTGCGCCGCCGCAAGTACCGGCCCACTGGCGGCTTCGCTCTGGACCGCCTGCTCGACGGTGCACCGGTCATCTCCGGCTCGCTGCTGGACCATCGTCGGGTCCCGAAGCCGGCCTACGGGGCGGTCGCCGCAGCCTGCGCAGAGACGATCGTGGTGGCGGATCCACCACCGCTGAGCATCACCCCGAGGTCCACCCTGCAATGCCAGGTACTGATCGTGCACGACGGCCGGACACCGATCGACCACGTACGCGTGGACGCCGTGCTGACCGTCGCCGGCCGGGAGCAGGCCTGGTCCTGGGGTGGCTCGATCGAAGCCGATTCCGTGACGCTGGTCGGCACGATCCAGCACCGGTTGGGCGATGCCATCGGGGAGGTACTCCTGGATCTGCGGGTGACCCGAACCGCACCACCGGGTGGCCCACCGGCCGATGGGCGGACCGCCACCAACCACTACCAAGGCCACATAGGCGCCGGTTGAGGGTCCGGCCACTCGGCGTGTGATCCGGAGCGCGATCCACGATTCGATCCGGCCTTCGGCAGGATTACCCACAGTGACCACGCGCTACCCTCTTGCCGGCGATCACCCCGGTCGGTCCGCCCGCCGACCCGGCGACAGCGTGAGGAGGGGCACCATGGCACAGACCACAGAGCAGCGATATCGCGTGGCTCCGGTCCGGAGCCGCGGGCGGGAATGGCCCTTCCCGTTGAACCTCTACCAGTCGGCGGTCGGACGCAAGTGGGTCATGGCCCTGACCGGCCTCGGCCTCATCGGCTTCGTCATCATCCACATGGTTGGCAACCTCCACGTGTACGAGGGCCCTGCCCGTATGTACGAGTACGCCGAGTCGCTGCGCACCATCGGTGGCGGGCTCGTACCGGAGAGTGGGGTGCTGTGGCTCATGCGCCTCGGCCTGCTCACCATGTTCGTCGTCCACCTCCACTCGGCAATCACCCTCAGCCAAATGAGCGGCAACTCCAGCGAGAAGGCCGGTCGCATCAGCGGCGCCAAAAAGTACGAGGGCGGACGGGACCACATCGCTGCCACCTTCGCCAGTCGGACGATGCGTTGGACGGGACCGATCATCGCCCTGTTCGTCCTGTTCCACCTGGCCGACCTGACCTGGGGCTGGTGGCTCGGCGGGGACTTCGTACCGGGCGACCCGTACCACAACGTCGCCGAATCGCTCGGCTACCTACCCGTGGCCATCATCTACGTGGTGGCCAACATCGCCCTGGCGTGGCACATCTTCCACGGCGCCTGGTCGATGTTCCAGAGCCTCGGGGTGAACAACCCCCGCTACAACCACCTGCGGCGTACGCTGGCCACCGCCCTGGCCGGCCTGATCCTGGTCGGGAACCTGAGCTTCCCGATCCTCACCCAGGCCGGGCTGATCGACGAGGACGGACGGACATGTCCGGTGGGAGAGGTCGAGGGCAACGCCTGCCTAGCCGGGCATGGGGCCGATTCAACGGGGAGCGTGTCGCCGTGAGCATGGACTCCGACACCAGCGCCGGAACGGGGACCAGCCCGCGCCTGGACTCGAAGGTCCCGGCCGGCGACACGGCCGACAAGTGGGAGAACCACAAGTTCTCCATGAAGTTGGTCAACCCGAACAACAAGCGGAAGTTCGACGTGATCGTGGTCGGCACTGGTCTCGCCGGCGCCTCGGCTGCTGCCTCGCTCGGCGAGCTCGGCTACCGCGTGAAGGCCTTCACCTTCCACGACAGCCCGCGCCGGGCGCACAGCATCGCCGCCCAGGGCGGCATCAACGCTGCGAAGAACTACCCGAACGACGGCGACTCGGTCCACCGGCTCTTCTACGACACCGTCAAGGG
>CAJWFS010000014.1 GCA_913030665.1 uncultured Acidimicrobiaceae bacterium | reverse complement strand
GCCTACATGGTGGACGGCTACCTCTACATCCACGACCGCGTGAAGGACATGATCATCTCGGGCGGCGAGAACGTCTATCCGGCGGAGATCGAAAACGCCCTCATGTCCCATGACGGGATCGCCGACCTGGCGGTAATCGGAGTGCCGGACGAGAAATGGGGCGAGGTGGGCAAGGCCCTGGTGGTGCCCGTGCCCGACTCCGGAGTCACTGCAGACGAGATCCTGGCCTACGCCCGTGAGCGTCTGGCCGGGTTCAAGATCCCCAGGTCGGTCGACTTCGTGGAGGCGATCCCCCGGAACCCGTCCGGCAAGATCCTCAAGCGCGAGCTCCGCGAGCCCTACTGGGAGGGTCAGGACCGCCGGGTCGGCTGACCGGGCCGCCCGCCCGATCCACTGGGCGGCCTCGGCGCTGGGCCCGACCGGTGCGGCCTGATTTCTTCTGGGTGGGCAGGGCCCACCCGCTCACTGAGACCTGAGTCGGGACCCATCGCTAGGGTCACCGTCCATGGAACTCTCTCTTTCAGGCAAGGTAGCCATCGTCACCGGTGGATCACGTGGAATCGGGCGTGGCATCGCCACCGCCATGGCCGCCGCCGGGGCGAAGGTGATGATCACCAGCCGCAACGAGGAGACCTGCGCGGCCACGGTGGAGGAACTGCGGACCTCTACCGGCGGTGACCTCGCATACGTGGCCGGACACGTGGGAAAGACGGAGGACATGCAGCGGGTCCTGGACGCCACGTTGGAGGCCTTTGGCGCCATCGACGTGCTGGTCAACAACGCGGCCACCAACCCGTATGCCGGCCCGGTCATCGACATCGACATGCCCCGTTGGGAGAAGACCTTCGCCACCAACCTCACCACGCCGCTGGTCTGGACCCAGGCCTGTTGGAACGCCTGGATGAAGGAACACGGCGGAGCGGTGGTCAACGTCTCGTCGGTGGGGGCCTTCGGGACCAACGCCATCCTGGGCGTCTACGACCTCACGAAGCGGGCGCTGATCCACCTCACCGAGCAGTTGGCTGCCGAGATGGGTCCGAAGGTCCGGGTCAACGCCGTCTGTCCCGGCCTTATCCGCACGGACTTCGCCAGGGCCCTCTGGGAGGACGGCCGCGGTGACGCCATTGCCCAGGGCCTTCCGATGAAGCGCCTGGGCGAGCCTGAGGACATCGCCAACACGGCCCTGTTCCTGGCATCGGATGCGGCCAGCTGGCTGACCGGGCACGCGGTACTGGTCGACGGCGGCCAGCTCATCAACATCAGCTGAGGCGACATCGGTTGAGTGTGGACAGCAGGCCCGGAAGGGTTCGGTAGGTGGCCCTGGAAATGGTGATGGCGGGTACGGGGAGTCCCCTGCCGGATGCCGGTCGTGCCGGGCCGTCGCTACCGATGCTGCTCACGGACGGATTCACACGTGTCATGAACCTGGCCGGTGCGCTCGGTGATGGGACGGTCGGGATCGTCCGTGGCGCCCTGGTCAGGCCCGCCGACTGAGAGCCCTCTCAGAACTCGAGTTGGGCGGCGACTGCCTGGGCGGCGTCGATGAACTCCTCGACCATGTCCATGACCACCTGTCCGGCGCCCTTGGAGCGGTTCATGTCGCCGACGACCTGGCCTACGAAGTAGGTGGCGAGGTCCTCGGCGCCGGATCCCTCGTGGTGGGCGGCACGGTTGATGCGGTCCATGGCGGCACTTGTCAGCATGGGCTGCAACGGCATCCCCAATGGAGCCGGGGTGTCCTCCCGGTCCCATTCCTCGGTCCACGCGGTGCGCAGCATTCGGGCTGGCTTGCCGGTGATCGAACGCGATCGGAGGGTGTCGCCAGAGCCTGCGGCGAGCATCTTCGCCTTGACGACCGGATGGGTCTCGGCCTCCTCGGTGGTGAGCCACACCGATCCGCACCACACACCTGCCGCACCAAGGGCCATGGCGGCCGCCATCTGTCGGCCACGACCGATCCCGCCGGCGCCCAGTACCGGGACCGGAGCCACGGCGTCGACCACCTCGGGTAGCAGCACCATGGAACCGATCTGGCCCGTGTGGCCTCCTCCCTCGGTGCCCTGGGCGATGATGATGTCGGCACCGGCGGCCACATGGCGCTCGGCGTGGACCTTCGTGCCGGCGAGGGCGGCCACCTTGATGCCAAGTTCGTGGCAGCGGTCCAGCATGTCGCGTGGCGGTGGGCCGAGGGCGTTGGCCACCAGCGCCGGTCGGTGGGCCAGGGAGATGTCGAGCTGTCGGCTGGCCCTGTTGGCCGAGAACGGGGCGTCGCCCGGTCGTTCGGCCCAACCGCTGGGTGCCTCCGGGTTCTCGGGTACGTCGTAGCGCTCCAACAGTTCGTCCAGGAACTCCCGGTGGGCTCCGGGAATGGTGGCGAGCAGGTCGGCCACCTGAAGGCCGCCCTCCTCAGATCCGGCGTACCGAGCCGGAACGATCAGGTCGACGCCGTACGGGCGGTCGCCGATCTCCTCCTCGATCCAGGCCAGGTCCGTCTCGAGGGCCTCGTCGCCGTGTCCGACCGCGCCCAGCACGCCGAGGCCGCCGGCCTTGGATACGGCCGCGACCACGTCGCGACAGTGGGTGAAGGCCACGATCGGGAACTCGATGTCGAACATCTCGGTGATCGGCGTCTTCATGGGGTCGTCCTGTTCATCGCGTGGTCCCGTTCATGGGTTGGTCCTGTTCAGATGGCTACTAGGCCGTCGGGGTCCAGTTCGGCTGGTCGGCCCACGAACTCCTCGACGACCATCGCATCCAGGGTGGCTCGCTGCGTGGTGCCACCCCACACCCGGGAACCCGAGGTCGTCAGCATGGAAACCAGGGCACGCATGGGGCTGCCCTCGCGGTCATGCGAGACGGAGTACCCGTCAATGGTGGCTTGACCTGCGAAGTCTGGATCCGGGGTCCGGCTGGGTGTGGCCTCGAGGTCCACCTCGGCGCTCGCCGTCCTGTAGCCGCCAGCCGGTGGCTCGGTGCCGTAGAGGCCGAAGGCGTGCTTGCCCAGGTAGCCGCCGTTGCCGTAGACGAGTCCCGTGCCTGGCCTCTCCCTGAGCCGCCCCACCATGGCTGCCAGGGACTGGCCGACGGAGTTGCTGTGGGGGGCACCGGCAAAGGTGAGGCCGCCGGTGACGGTGAGGGGTCGGTCTGATGAACCGTCCAGGTCCAGGCCCAACTCCAGGGCACAGACCTGCACGGAGGCGGGGAAGCAGGCGTAGATGTCCAGGTGGTTGACCTCGTCCATGTCGGTCCCGGCCAACTCGAACACCAGGCTCCCGGCGGAACGGGCGGCTGGCGACCGGTGGAGGTCGTGGCGGACTCCCGGCGATGCTTCGTCGTCCGCCCTCGTCCCGACCAGGGGGAACACCCATCGGTCCCGGGGTACGCCCAGGGCCGCAGCCCTGGCGGCCGAGACGATGAGCACAGCAGAGGCCTGGTCGACACTGTTGTTGGCCATCATTGCCTTCGTGTACGGCGCTGCGACCATCCGGTTGTCCTTCGACGGCGTGGTGATCTCCGTCGCGGTCATGGGTGTCCGGACAGCGGCGTGTGGGTTCTCCACGGCCACGGCATTGAACCCGGCCCAGAGGGTACCGATCCGGTTCCGGTGCTCGGCCACCGACTCGCCCCGGGAGTGTCGTATGGCCGTCTCGAACAGCGGGTAGACCACGCCGGGTTCCGCCACGCCACGCCTCATCTCGTGTTCGGTGGCCATGTCGAGGGCGCCCTCGTAGCGCTCGGCGGGGCCCAACTCCGCGTCGGCGTCGCGTCTCACCTCCACACCCATGCGCCGTGCCCTTCGCCGGGACCGGAACGCCTCACCGCCGACCATGGCGGCGGCCTCCAGTTGTCCGGCGGCGATTCGGGTGGCCAGATGGTCCAGCAGACGTTGCGGCGAGGTTCCCGACAGGCCGGTCAGGAGCGTTCCGGCATCGGCGGCCCCGACGGCCGTCGCCACCTGCCGGCCGGGGTCCCGGTATCGCCACATGCCACCGACCGCAGCCACGAGGTCCAGCCCGCCGAGGGCGGTCAGCGCTCCGGCGTCGATGGCGGCGCTGCGAAGCGCATCGGTCATCAGCTCCACGGGTGTTCGGGCGACCTCCGGGTCGTCCACCCGGTCGGTCACCTGGGCTACGCCGATGATCACCGGGGTGCTGGGGTCGAGGGTCACTGGGCCATCATCGCCCCCGCGGTGGTGACTGGCCGAACCGGGTCACCTACCGTCTCGACGCGAGGTGGTCGACGATGCCCACCATCCGATGGATTCATGTGGGTGATGACGGGAGACGGTGATGGGTGACTGGGGACGGGATACCACGACGGATGAGGTGCTGGCTGGAATGGACCTGTCAGGCCGCCGGATGGTGGTAACCGGTGCCTCCGGCGGTCTGGGCGAAGAGACAGCGCGTGCGCTGGCAGCTGCCGGTGCTTCCGTGGTCATGGCAGCGCGCAGCCCGGCTGGTAACGATGCCGCAGCCGACCGGATCCGTGACCGGCACCCCGGCGCGGACCTGGAACTTCGGGATCTGGACCTGGCCTCACTGGCCTCGGTGAGGTCCTTCGCCGAGGAGTTCCTGGCAGACCACCATGACCTTCACGTGCTCGTCAACAACGCCGGAATCATGTGCACCCCTTTCGGCACCACGGCCGACGGCTTCGAGCAGCAGTTCGGCGTCAACCACCTCGGCCACTTCCTGCTCGCAGGCCTGCTACTGCCGGCCCTGACAGCGGCGGCGCCGTCGAGGGTCGTGTGCCTCTCGTCCGGCGCCCACGGGATCTGCGGTGTCGACCTGGACGACCTCATGTTCGAGCGCCGCGGCTATGAGGGCTGGGCCGCCTACGGCCAGTCCAAGTCGGCCAACGCCCTGTTCGCCCGCGAGTTGGATCGTAGGGTCGGCGGACGTGGCGTGCGGGCCCTCGCCGTCCACCCGGGCGTGATCATGACCGGGTTGAGCAGGTACCTGGACGAAGCGGCGTACGAACGGCTCAAGGAGCGCCGCCGGGCCCAGATATCGGCAGCGGTGGACACCTCCGGGATGACGCCGAAATCGGTGGAGGCCGGGGCGGCCACCAGCGTGTGGGCGGCTACCGCTCCCGAGCTGGACTCACACGGTGGGGCCTACCTGGGTGACTGTCAACTGGGGGTACCCGAGGGCGAACCCGGGACCGGCCCGGGTGGCCGTGGGATCTCACCGTGGATCCTGGACGACGACGCGGCAGCCGCCCTGTGGGCCACCAGCGAGGACCTGGTCGGGTTCTCCTGGGGTGTCTGAATCCCGGGGCCCGGGACCGACCATCGCCCGGATCCGTCGCCGCAGCGGCGCCTAGACTTGGGCCGTGGCATACGAGACGCCGGAATACCATCCGGCCTTCGAGGAGTACTGCGAGACGATCTTCGAACTCGCTGAGGATGACCTGGACGTTATTCAGGCCCGGATCGCTGACCGTCTCGAGGTGAGCCGGCCGGCGGTGTCCGAGATGGTGAAGCGACTCGAGAAGGAGGGCCTGGTCACCAGCGACGACCACGTGATCCTCCTCACGGACGACGGGCGGGAACTGGCCACCTCGGTGGTGCGACGGCATCGCCTGGCCGAGCGCTTCCTGACCGACGTGCTGGGCCTCTCCTGGACCGAGGCGCACCATGAGGCCGGCAGGTGGGAGCACGTGATCTCACCGGCGGTGGAGGTGGCGCTGGACCGCTTGCTGGGCCAGCCGACGACTTGCCCACACGGAAACCCGATTCCCGGGAGTTCCTACAGTGAGCCGGACACCCGTCACCTGAGCGATGTCGGGGTGGGTGAGTCGTTCACGGTGAGTCGGATTCCGGAGGAGTTGGAGTTCGCCGACGGCCTGCTGGAGTTCCTCGAGAAATCGAGGCTGATGCCCGGCGAGACCGGTTCGGTGACGGCAGCGGCTGATGGCACCGTCACGATCCGGATATCTGGCCGTTCCGTCGCCGTCGATCCATTCGCAGCCGATCGGATCCTCGTCACCACCCGCTGACCCCCGGACGGCTCACCGGATCCACGTCACCCGATGGCCGGCGGCGCCATGTCGGTGCCGATCCTGGGTGGTCGGTCGGTTTCAGCGAAGGTGCTCGCTCCGGCGCACCACCAGAAGCCATGTCAGCACCGCGCTGATGCACAGCAGGACCATTGCCAGGATCGCCGTCTCCGGCAGGAACAGTGCCTCGTAGGTGTTCCAGATCTGGGTGGCCAGGGTTCGGAACCCGATGGGCGAGGCCAGGAGGGTGGCGGGCAGCTCCTTCATGGTGGAGAGCATCACGAGGCCCGCTCCGGCAGCCAGACCGGGGGCCATGAGCGGTAGGTCCACCGTGGCCAGGCGTCGTAGGCGGCCGGCACCGAGGAGGCGGGCGGCGTCGTCCATGCGCCGGGGGACCGTTCCGACGGCCACCTGGGCGGTCCGCATCGCCTGAGCCCCGAAGTGGACCACGTAGGCGAAGACCAGCACCGGCATGGAGCCGATCAGGAACTCGAACGGCGAGGCGTGCATGGTCCAGAAGATCATCGAGAGCGCCACCACAAGGCCCGGTATGGCGAAGCCGGCCACCACGACGGCGTTCACCGCCTCGCCCAGCCGGCTTCGGTGACGGGCCACCAGGTAGGCGACGGGTAGCACGACGACCGTGGCGACCAGGGCGGTCAGCACGCTGATCCAGACGGTGTTCCAGGTCGGGCCCAGCACGTCATGCCAGTCGAGGCGCAGGGGCATCCCGCCGTGGCGGGCACGCAGGAAGCCGAACAGGCCCCAGTCGGCCAGTGACACCGCCGGAGCCACCAGGGCCAACCCGACCACCGAGGTCGTGGCGGCCAGCGCTGGCGCTGCCCATCGACCCAGCGGAACCGTCAGGGAGCGTCGATCTCCCAGGGTGGTGAGTCCCGCTCCCCGTCGCCGGCCGGAGCGTGACACGGTGCGCTCCGCAGCGACCACCAGGAGGGCCAGGACCAGGAGTAGTAGGGCCAGAGTGAACGACCGGTCACGGTCGAACAGCCGGGTCCTGAAGATCGTCTGGGTGAGGGTCTCGAAGCGCATCAGGTGGACGGCGCCGAAGTCCGAGACCGTGTAGAGGAATACGAGGAGTGATCCGGCAGCGATCGAGGACCAGATCTGGGGCAGCACCACGCGGGCGAACACGCGTCGGGGTCCGTCGCCCAGTAGCCGGGCGTTCTCCTCGAACGCACCGGGTAGGGCTGTCAGGCGGGCAGCTACGGGGAGGTATACGTAGGGATACGTGAAGAGCGTCAGGACCAGCCACGATCCGGTCAGGCCGTGGAGGCGGGTGGTCAGGTCGACGCCGAGGTAGCCGACCAGGTCATGGACGATTCCGCCCGGGGCGAGGCCGGAGATGAAGGCCGCAGCTCCCACGAAGCTCGGGTATACGAGCGGGAGGGGTACGACGATGCGCCAGAGGCGGCGCAGCGGAAGGTCGGTTCGGGTGGTGAGCCATGCGAGGCCGGTTCCCAGTACCGCCGTGGAGGTCGAGACCAGGACCGCCAACTGGATGGTGCGCCAGAGGGGTTCGATCGTCCGACGTGATGCCAGTAGGGCGAGCGGTGATCCGGAACCGCCCATGACCCGCCAGACCACGTAGCCGCCGGGCAGGGCGAAGAGGGCGGCGGTGACGACGGCCGCGGCGACGAGGGTTCTTGGGGGTCGTCGAACACCCGCCCGATGTCCAACGACCGCCGTACGTGGGGCATCGGTGGCGTTCGCCGTCATGACGAGATGGGGCCGGAGCCGGATCCGTCGACGATCAGCCACAGTGGCTCCGCTGTCTACTGGTCGAGTACGCCGCTGGCTTCAATGATCTCCATGGTCCGCTTGAACTCAGCGGCGATGTCGTCGATGTCCACTGCGCCGACCCTGTAGGTCGGAGCCGGTGGGAGGGCGTCTGCCGGTTCCACGCCGAGCGCCAACGGGTACTCGTAGACCTTGTTCGTGAGGTAGATCTGCTGCTCGTCGCTGAGTAGGTGGGCCAGGAGCTGGTTGGCGGCGTCCTTCTCCCCACTGGAATCGATCACCGCCGCGGTGGCGATGATCACGAGGCCACCGTCGTCGCCGGGGGCGAAGCCGTGGTTGGCCGAGCGCTGGTCGCCACCGTTGGCGGCCACCTTCTGGAAGTTGTAGTAGTGGTTCACGAGGCCGAACTGGATCTCGTTGCGGCCGACGGCCTCCACGATGGCACCGTTCTTCGGGTAGAAGCGGGAACCGTTGGCAACCATGTCGTCGAGCCACGCGATCGCTACGGCGTCGCCGTTGCGGAGGCGAAACAGGGTGAACCAGTCCTGGAACGAGGAGTTGGATCCCGGCACGGCGACCCGGCTCTGGTACTCGGGGCCGGTCAGGTCGAACACCGAATCGGGCAGGTCGGCAGCGTCCACCTCGTCGATGTTGTATACGAGTACCCGTCCCCGGCCGGCGAAGCCGACCCATGTGCCGTCAGGGGAGTGGTCGCCGTCGGCCACACGGTCCAGGACGTCGTCGTCGATCCCGGCGAGCATGCCGAGGTCATCCAGGAAGCCGGTTGGACCGGGGCTGCGCGAGAGGAACACGTCGGCGGGCGACTTGTCGCCCTCCTCGGCCAGCAGCAGGGCCAAGTCGTTGGAGGAGCCGTACCGCACGTCGAGGGCGATCCCGGTGTCAGCGGTGAACGCCTCGAGGATGGGGCTGATGAGTTTCTCGCTGCGGCCGGAGTAGACGGTCAACGACTCGGGGTTGCCGCCGCAGGCCGTGGCCGAAGCGCCGAGGCCGAGGACCAGGAGGATGGCCGCTGGCATTGTGGCCAGTCGCCGGCTCGGTCGCCGGGGGGGGGTTTCGTTCATCGCGGTGGCCCGCCGTTCTGGTGAGGTGGTGTAAGGGTGACCTAACGAAGTGTCAAGGAAACCTAACAAATGCGATTCAGGGTTCAAACCCCGAGGGCCACCGCACCGGGGCCGACATATGTCACACCCACCCGATCACCACGCTGGTGGGTCAGGACGGCACCTGTCCTGACCCGGATGGTGGTGTCGTCATCCAGGCGGACCTGCACCATCGCGTCGTGGCCGTAGTACTCGACCAGTTCCACCACGCCGTCATCGCCGTCCTCCACCCTTATGTCCTCGGGGCGTAGGAGCAGTTCAGCCGGACCGTCCACATCTCCGACCACCGGAACGTCGCCGACCACCGTGCGGCAGATTCCGATCGCGGTGTCCACCGAAATCAGGTTGGCGTCGCCGACGAAGGCTGCGACCCACCGGTCCACAGGACGGCGGTAGAGCTCGTCGGGCGTCCCGACCTGGGCCAGTCGACCGTCGTTCAGCACCGCCACCCGGTCGCCCAGGACGAAGGCCTCCTCCTGGTCGTGGGTGACGAAGACGGTGGTCACCCCCAACTCCAGGAGGAGGTGGTGGATCTCGTTCCTGACCTGGACCCGGAGGGATGTGTCGAGGCTGGAGAAGGGCTCGTCCAGGAGCAGGACCCCGGGTCGGGGAGCCAGCGCACGGGCCAGCGCCACGCGTTGCTGCTGGCCACCCGAGAGCGAGCCGGGCATGCGGTCGACCATGTCGGCCAGCCCGACCAGCTCCAGGGTGTCGGCCACCCGAGAGGAGCGGCGTTCGGCCCGGGGCAGGCCGTAGGCCACGTTCTGACCCACGTCCAGGTGAGGGAAGAGGGCCCCATCCTGGAAGACCATCCCGATGCGGCGCCTCTCTGGAGGCACGAACCTGGTGCCGTCATCCAGGATCCGGTGGCCGAGTCGCACCGTGCCTGCCTGCTGGCGTTCGAGGCCGGCGATGGTTCGCAGCAGGGTGGTCTTGCCGCACCCGCTGGGGCCGAGCAGGGCGACGATCTCTCCGGCGGTGACTTCCAGGGACACGTGCGTGAGGACGGGCGGGCCGTCGTAGGCGACGGACAGGTCGGAGACCTCCAGCCCCTCGGCCGCCGCCCGGGGCACATGGATACGCCTGTTCAGCATGCCTAACAGGATATGGGTCGCAGCCGAACTACCCAAGATGGGCGTGTGGGTATCGGTGGTTGGCATGTCTGGCGACTGGCTACGGTGCGACGGTGACCGACGTGTACATCGGCTGGTGGGGGTTGGCGGCGTCGCTGGTGCCGGTGCTTGTGGTTGCCGGCATCTCCATGGGCCGCCGGCTCGGCCTGGAGCGCGACCTCGTGGTGGCCACGGCGCGCGCTATGGCGCAGCTGGTCCTCGCCGGCTGGGCCCTGACGCTGCTGCTGGACGAGGGAACCTCGATCCTTTGGGCCTGGGCATGGGTGGCGGCCATGGTGCCGGTGGCCGGCGACGCCGCCCGTCGCCGTGAGCCCCGGCTACGGGGACTGGGACTGATGACGACCGGGGGTGCGGTGCTGGGCCTCGCCGTGTCGTTGGCCACCGTGTTCGCCCTGGGGATCCTCCCCCTGGTGGCACGGGTACTGGTGCCCGTCTCGGGGATGGTGGTCGGCAACTCGCTGAAGGTCGTGGTGGTGGCCGCCACCCGTCTAGTGGACGGTATCCGGGACCGGGCCGGTGAGGTGGAGGCGATGCTGGCCCTCGGCTTCACACCGGACCGTGCGGTGCGCGACGTGACATCCGATGCGCTACGGATGGCGCTGCGGCCCCAGATCGAGATCACCCGGACGGCCGGCGTGGTGTTCCTCCCCGGTGCCCTGACGGGCCTCATCCTGGCAGGGGTGGATCCCCTGCAGGCGGCGCTGATCCAGGTGGCTGTCCTGTTCCTCATCCTCGGGACGGCGGCGGTGACCGCTCTGGTGGTCGTGCTGCTGGGCGTACGGACATTCATCATCGATGACCAGCGGTTGGTGCCACCAGTCGCCTGAGGCTCCCGCTCAGCTCCCGGGCAGGCGTCTCCACCCGTCGTCGGTGGGACCGACCGTGGCGAGGAGTTCCAGCACGGTCGTGACCGGTAGGCCGATGACGTTGTCCCGGCCGCCCAGCAACTCCTCCACGAAGTCCGCTCCGCCGCCCTGGAGCCCGTAGCCGCCGGCCTTGTCCAAGGGCTCTCCCGTGGCCACGTAGGCGGCCACCTCCTCGTCGGAGAGTTGCCGCCACGTCACCTCGGTACATACCGTCGTGGATGCCCTACCGACCGGTCCGGCCACGGCGACGCCGGTCAGTACCTGATGGGAGCGGCCCGAGAGGAGTCTCAGCATGGCCGTGGCCTTTTCCGAGGTTCCCGGCTTGCCCAGTGCCTCGCCGTCCACGACGACAACCGTGTCGGCTGCTACCACCCATTCCCCTTCGCCAGCCACGGCGTCCCGCTTGGCACACGCCAACCGTTCCACCATCGCCGCCACGTCCTCGCCGGGGAGACGGGTCTCGTCGACGTCGGGTGAACGCACCTCGGGGTCCAGCCCGACCTGGCGGAGCAGGTCCAGGCGGCGCGGCGACGCCGACGCCAGGATCAGGTGGTCGGGGAGCATCTGCGAAGCAGCCGGGCGCCGGGATCAACCCCCGGAGACCAGGACCTCGGCGGACTCCGGCGGTGGCGTAGCGTCCAGCGGATCGTCCAACCAGCCCTCCGGCAGGACCACGGGCCTCGGACCACTGCGGTGGCTGCGGGGGATTCGCAGCGACTCCGGGTCCAACGCCATGTCCGGATCCACCTCCTCCAGCAGACGTGCAAGGAGGCTGTCCAGATGGTCAACGTGGGTGATCGTCTGGAGGTCCCGACGCGCCGCCGGGCCCGTGGCGTAGCCCTTCAGGTACCAGGCGGTGTGCTTCCGGAAGTCCTTTATGCCGTGCGGACCAGCCCAGTCGACCAGCAGACGGGCATGGCGCGACATGGCAGCGGTGACGTCACGGAGCCTCGGGGGATCCCCCGGCTCCGCTCCGCCGACCGAGGTTCCGTTGCCGAAGACCGCTGCCAGGTCGCCGAACAGCCAGGGTCGGCCCAGGCAGCCGCGCCCGACCACCACACCGTCGCAACCGGTGGTCCGCATGAGGCGCAGGGCATCCCACGGCTCCCAGACGTCGCCGTTGCCGAAAACCGGGATGCCCGTCACAGCGGCCTTCAGGTCAGCCACGGCGGACCAGTCGGCCTCGCCCGAGTACAGCTGCTCGGCGGTCCGGGCGTGGAGTGAGACGGCGGCAGCCCCCACCGCTTCGGCTATCCGACCCGCCTCCAGGAAGGTGAGGTGGTCGTCGTCAGTGCCCTTTCGGAACTTGACGGTGACCGGTACGTCGCCGGAGGAGGCCACAGCGGAACGCACGATGTCCTCGAACAGCCGTGGCTTTAGTGGGATGGCCGCCCCTCCACCCTTGCGCGTCACCTTGGGCATCGGACATCCGAAGTTCATGTCGATGTGGTCGACCCGTCCCTCACCGACCAGCAGGTCGACGGCCCGGCGGATGCTCTCCGGTTCGGTTCCGTAGAGCTGGATGCTGCGGGGTGACTCGTCGGGATCGAAGTGGGCGAGACGCGTCGTCTTGAGGTGGCCGTCCACCAGGCCACGGGCTGTCACCATCTCGCTGACGTAGAGGCCCGCCCCGAACTCCCGGCAGAGGGAGCGGAATGGTGCATTGGTGACGCCGGCCATCGGGGCCAGGACGACAGGGGGCCACACCTCCAGTGGGCCGATACGGGGTGCGTCGAACTCGCCGGGGGTGGCCGGCGGTACGTGTCGGTTCAACTCGCTGCGCAGCCCCATGGGCGCAAGGCTACGGGTGTACCGCAGCGGGGCCGGTCGTAGTTCAGCGTGCCAGCCGGAAGCCCTGGTTGCCGGTGCTGCTGTCCGGGGGACTGGACGTCTTGGCGGCCACCCGGTAGCGGTGGCAGTAACTGTCATGGCACAGGTGGGAGCCGCCCTTGACCACCCGGCCCACACCCAGCGGCGCGCCGACCGGATCCATGAGCGGCGCGCCGTCCGGGTCGACGTGGTTGGTGCCGAACCAGTCGGACGTCCACTCCCATACGTTGCCGGAGCAGTTGTACAGGCCGTAGCCGTTGGGTGCGAAGGCATCCACTGGGCAGGTCCCGGCCCATCCATCCTCGGCGGAATTCTCGGTGGGGAATGTCCCGGTGAAGATGTTGAACCTGTGGTCGTCCGGGCCGTCGGGTCGGTTCTCGTCTCCCCACGGCAGTCGCTTCCCGTCCAGGCCTCCCCTGGCTGCGTACTCCCACTCCGCCTCGGTGGGTAGGCGACCGCCGGTCCAGACGGCGAACGCCGCAGCGTCGATGTGCGACGTGTGGACCACCGGATGGTCGATCCGGTCCAGGATGTCGCTGTGGGGGCCCTCGGGGTGGCGCCAGTCGGCGCCGAATACCTGCCGCCACCACTCGGCACCCACGACGCCCCTCGTGGCCTCGAAATCATCGGGCAGGTGCCCGGCGAAGACGAATGACCAGCCCTCGCGTTCTGCGGTGGTGACGTGTCCTGTGGCCTCGGTGAACGCGGCGAAATCGGCGGTCGTGACCGCCGTGGCCGAGATGGCGAAGGGGGAGAGGACGACCGGCCGTACCGGTCCCTCGCCGTCCGCCGGGTACCCGCCCTCGTCATTGCCCATGAGGAACCTGCCGCCGGGCAACTCGACCATCCGGGCCAGCGGATCGGCGGTCACTCGGTGGTCGCCCGGCCGGGGACGCAGCGGTTCACCCGCCGGCCAGGCCCGCCATGAAGCGCCTCACGGCGGCAGCACACTCAGCGGGGGCCTTGACGTGGACCATGTGGCCCATATCCGCCACGACCACCGACTCGTGAACGTCCAGGTCCCGCTGGAAGAGCGCGGCCGATGCTGCGAAGCGGACGTCGCGTTCGCCCAGCAGCACCAGGACTGGAGCCTGTACCTCGGCCAGGTGGTCGATGACGTGGGCGTCGTGGTGCATCGAGATCTCCTCGACCCCGGGCGGCAGGTCCATCCCGGCCGCTGCGGCCCGCACCGATTCGTTCCACTGCTCGCGGACCTCCACCTTTCGGAAGCCCGGGCCGGTGGCCACGAGGACCAGGCCGGCCACGTCCTCCGGATGGTCGACGGCATGGGCCAACGACAGGAATCCACCCAGGCTGTGGCCCATCAGCACGGCTGGACGACCCGCCAGGTCCAGGACGGCGGCAAGGTCGCCCAGGGCGTGGGCCCGGGTGTACTCGCCGGGAGGCGCCGCCGCGCTGGCACCGTGGCCCCGCAGGTCCCAGGTGGTGACCGCGTGGTCGACGCTGAGGTCGTCCACCATGGGCGTCCAGACGCTCCGGTCGTTGGCCCATCCAGTGGTGGCGATGATCGGGGGGCCGTCAGGTCCATCCGGGCCTCGGGTCTCGGTGGCGATGGCCACGCCGTCGGCGCCGGCCAGCATTCTCGTGGAGTTTGTCGGGGTAATCATCGGAGCTTTCTGAAAAACTCCCGTATGTCGGCCACGATGGCCTCCGGGCGTTCCATGGTCGCGAAGTGCCCGCCCCGGTCGTATTCGCGCCAGAACGTCACGTTGTGGGTGGCCTCCACCCAGCGGCGGCGGGACATGAAGAGTTCCGCAGGGAATGCGGATACCCCCAGCGGCACCTCGGCGTTCTCGGCCAGCCCCTCTCCGCGTGCCATGGCCTTCATGGTCTCGAAGTACATACGTGTCGAGGAGTTGATCGTGCCGGTGAACCAGTAGGTACTGACGTTGGCTAGGACCTGGTCGCGGTCTACGACGTCCAGCGGGTCACCGTCGTGGTCGACCCAGCCGTGGAACTTCTCGCCGATCCACGACAGGAGGCCGGCCGGGGAGTCGTTCAGGGCCGTCCCTAGGGTCTGCGGGCGCGTCTCTTGGATGCGGAAGTAGCCGTTGTCCTCGGCCATGTACCAGGCACCCCTGTCCATGAGCCTCTGCTCGGTATCGGTGATGTCGTCGAAGTCGTCATCGCGTCCCGGGGGGCCGCCGGCGAACATGTTGACGTGGCAGCCGACCACCGAGTCGGGAGCCGCAGCCGCCACCTGCCGGGAGATCATGGACCCCCAGTCCCCGCCCTGTACGCCGTAGCGGTCGTAGCCCAATGTGGCGGCTAGCTCGGCGAACGCCATGGCCGTGCGACCTACGCCCCAGCCGGACTGGGTGGTCGGGCCGGACCAGCCGAAGCCGGGGAGCGACGGGGCGATGACGTGGAAGGCATCAGCCGGATCGCCGCCATGGGCCGCCGGGTCTGTGAGCGGTCCGATCACCTTCAGGAACTCCACCACGGAGCCGGGCCAACCGTGGCTGATGAGCAGCGGCAGGGCATCGGGTTCGCGGGACCGCTGGTGGATGGCGTGGATGCGCTGGCCGTCAATGGTGGTCACCACCTGGTCT
This sequence comes from uncultured Acidimicrobiaceae bacterium, assembly GCA_913030665.1. GTDB lineage: Bacteria > Actinomycetota > Acidimicrobiia > Acidimicrobiales > MedAcidi-G1 > UBA9410. The sequence goes on along the minus strand of CAJWFS010000014.1, from coordinate 17,285 downwards.
AGGCCGTTCAGCCGGGCCTCGGCCGCCCGCCAGTCGAAGCCGTCCGCCCAGTAGGCAGCCAGGTCCTGCAACCAGGCCAGGTCGCAGCCGTAGTCCCAGCCGGAGCCGGGGATCTGGTCGGGCCACCGGGTGTCGGCGAGGCGTCGTCGCAGGTCGGCGACCTGTGCGTCTGACACCGAGATCTTGAACGGCTCGACGTGCTGGGCCTGGGCCACGGTTGCTCCTGGGTTCGGGGTCTCCGGTGGGTACGCGGACCGACCGTACCCGTGGCCGGAGCGCCGTCGGGAAGCCGGACCGTCCGGCGGAGAGTGGCCACGGTCTCCGCACTACGGTCACCCCATGGATCTTGACGGCGCACGTGTGCTGGTAACGGGTGGCTCACGGGGGATTGGTGCGGCTCTTGCCAGGGCATATGCGGCGGCGGGTGCCGACGTGGTGGTCGTAGCCAGGTCCGAAAGCGATCTCCGGACGGTCGCCGACGAGGTAGGCGGCCACGCCGTGGTGGTCGACCTCTCAGACCCGGCTGCCGTAGAGGCCCTCGTGCCGCGCGTGGAGGCCGACCTGGGGCCGATCGACGTTCTGGTCAACAACGCTGGTGTCGAAACCGTGGACATGGCGGCCGTCATCGATCCTGCCGACGTCCGGACCGCCACGCGGGTGAACCTGGAGGCGCCCATGGTGCTGACCCGCTATGCGCTCCCCGGCATGCTGGATCGCGGCCGCGGCCACATCGTCTACCTGTCGTCGATCGCCGGCTCGTCCGGCTTCCCGTCGATGGCCACCTACTGCGCCACCAAGGCCGGGATCAACGGCTTCGTGGCCGCCCTGCGCATGGAGTTGAAGGGGTCGCCGGTCAGGACCACACTTGTGGCCCCCGGCCCGGTGGACACCCGCATGTGGGACGCCGTCGAGAACTCCTCCTCGGCCAGCACACAGAGCGTGATCGACAGGCTGAACCTGTTGCGGCTCATGCCCAAGGCCGATCCCGACCGCCTGGCCCGCAGGGTGGTTCGGGCCACCTCACGGCGCACACGACACGTGCGGACGCCGCGCCGACTGTCGGCCAACTTCATGCTGGGGGAGGCTTCGCAGCGCCTCACTGAGGTGCTGCTGGTGGGTGTGCGCCTGGACCCGAGCGACACCCGGGTCGATGGCTCCTGAGGTGCTCCGGCCCATCCCGCCGGAGGTTGCGACCGGCAGGCTGACGGAGGGTCAGCCCGGTCGACGGGTTCAGACGTGCTCTGCCAACTCGCGTAGGCGGCCCAGCACCGCTGCCGGCTCGCCGCCGACCGGTGTCACGTTCAGCGAGGTCACCCCGGCTTCGGAGTAGGCGGCCAGCCGGTCGACCACGTAGGCCGCGTCGCCGCAGAGGGTCGTGTTCTCGATGAGGGCGTCCGGTAGCAGTCCGGCTGCCTCCTCCTTGCGACCGTCCAGGTATGCGTCCTGCACGGCGATCGCCTCGTCGGCGAAGCCGTAGTCCCGGCATACGTCGTTGTAGAAGTTCTTCCCACGGGCACCCATGCCCCCGATGTAGAGGGCGGCCATCGGTCTGGCGTAGTCGCGGTACTGCGCTGCGTCGTCGCCGATCGCCACGAGGCCACCGGCCACCACGTCGAACTCGTTGAGGCTGTCATCTCGGCGGGCCTTGCCGGCCCTGACGGCATCTCCCCACACCTGGTCCATCCGCTCCGGGTAGACGAGGAACGGAAGCCAGCCCTCGCAAGTGGCGGCCGTCTCCTCCACGCTCTTCTGGCCCAGAGCGGCGATGTAGATCGGAATGTTCGACCGCTTCAGGTGGTTGATGATCTTCAGGGGCTTGCCCAGCCCGGTTCCCTGGTCCGCGGGCAGGGGCAGCGTGAAGACCCTGCCCTCGTGCTCGAGGCGCTCACGGCGCCAGGCGGACCGGCAGATCTGGATTATCTCCTTCATGCGCGTCAGCGGTCGGTCGTACGGCATGCCGTGGAAGCCCTCGATCACCTGTGGCCCGGAGGCACCGAGGCCCAGGATGAATCGGCCACCGGACAGGGCGTCCAGGCCGGCCGCCGTCTGGGCCAGCAGGGCCGGGGTGCGGGAGTAGGTGTTCAGGATGCCGCTGGCCAGCTCCACGGTGGAAGTGCTGGCCGCCAGGTAGCCCAGCAGGCTGACCGCGTCGAAGCCGTAGGCCTCGGGGATCCAGATGCAGTCGACGCCGGCCGCCTCCAGCTCTCGTGCCTGGGCGGCGGCGGTCTGCGGGTCGGTGGTGTAGTTGATGGAGGTGGTGATTCGCATCCGGTAATCCTCGCATCCGGATCCACCGGGGTCGCAGCCGGAGGGGCGGTGGATCGAAACTCCGCACCCACGTCTACCTGCGGCTGCGGAGTTTTGATCCGCCGCCTAGGGGAATGCAGGCCTCTGACATCCGGAAGGCTTGCTGAGGGGTCGGTCGGTGGGAAAGGCCGGGTCCGGGGTCACCGGTCACATGTCTTCAGGGACGCAGTGGGGTGTCACCTACCATCGGCCCATGGCCAGCGAGAGCGTCGATCCCGAGGTGTCCGCTGCCGACTTCGAGGCGGTCGACCGCGAGGCCTGGATGGCGCTGGCTGAGGTAGGGCTCAGGGGACGCACAGTGGACTCGCTGGCCACTACGACAGCGGACGGGATTCGTATACCTGTCGTCTACGGGTCCGATCAGTCGTCCACGGCCGGTGATCCGGCCGGCCTGCCAGGCGCCGGGACCTTCACCCGTGGGCGTAGGTCCTCCGGCCAAGTGGTGGATGGCTGGGACGTCCGCTCTTTCGTGGTCGAGGAGGGGATAGGCGCCTCCAACGCCGTGGTCCTGGACGAGCTGCTACGAGGCTCCACCTCGGTGCTGCTGGACCCCATGGCCGTCGGCATCGAATCGCTCCGTGACCTGGACGGCGTGCTGGACGGCGTCCACCTAGGGATGACGACGGTGGCCCTCGTGCCGGGGCCCCGCTCGGTGGAGGTGGCCGGGTGGATGCTCGACCTGTGGGAGGAGCGCTCTGTGCCGGAGGGCGACCGGCGCGGTGACCTGGGTCTGGACCCGATGGGGGTGCACGCACGCCACGGGGGTCCAGATGTCCCGGGTGTCGCCTGTCTGGACGCCGGCTCTCTGGCCGTCATCGACCGGGCTCGTGGCCTTCCGGGTGTCAGGCCGGTCACCGTCGACACGACCCCCTACGCGGATGCCGGAACGAGCGATGCCCGGGAACTGGCCGCCGGCCTGGCCACAGGTGTGGCGTACCTGCGGGCCCTTTTCGACCATGGCCTGTCGCTGTCCGAGGCACTGCGGTCGTTGACCTTCACGCTCACCGCCGATGCCGACCAGTTCCTGACCATGGCCAGGTTCCGCGCCGCTCGTCGGCTCTGGGCCCGCGTAGCGGAGGCCTCGGGGGCCGACATGGGGGACCGGGCACCCCAGCAGCACGCGATCACCTCTGCGGTCATGCTGACCCGCTGGGACCCGTGGGTGAACATGCTCCGGTCCACGGTGGCGGCGTTCGCAGCCGGAACCGGCGGGGCTGATTCCGTGACGGTCAGGCCCTTTGACAGCGCCCTGGGACGACCCGACGAGTTCGGACGCCGCACGGCCCGCAACCTGCAACTCGTGCTCTTGGAGGAGAGCGGGCTGGCCAGGGTGATCGATCCGGCCGGCGGCTCCTGGTACGTGGAGGACCTAACAGCACGGCTGGCCATGGAGGCCTGGGAGCGGTTCCGGGAGATTGAGGCAGACGGGGGGATGGCTGCGGCCCTGGCGTCCGGCCGGCTGGCTGCCGAGGCCGAGGCGTGCTGGAGCGAGCGTGCCGGTCGCCTCGCCGACCTCAGCGAGTCGGTCACCGGGGTTTCAGAGTTCCCGAACGTCGAGGAGGTCCTGCTGGAGAGGCAGCCGCTCCCTGCCTCGCCTACCGGCCCACTGCCGCTGAGGCGGCGGTCGGAGCCGTTCGAGGCCCTGCGTGATGCCGTGGTGGCCAGTGACCCCGTGCCGACCGTCCTGCTTGTCACCCTCGGACCTTTAGCGGAGCACATGGCACGGTCCACGTTCGCCAGGAACCTCTTCGGCGTGGCGGGCATCCGTGCCGTGGAGCCAGGTGATCCGGCCGGAGCGACACGGGCACCCGGTCCCGACGGTTCTGGTGGCGCCGGGTTCGATGCAGCGGGCGCCCTGGTAGCGGTTCTCTGTGGTTCCGACGAGCGCTATCGCTCCGAGGCCGCGACCGTCGCCGGAGGACTGAAGGCGGCCGGCGTGCAGCGCGTCTACCTGGCCGGCCGAGCCGGAGACGACGAGGACGACCTGCGTGCCTCCGGCGTGGACGAGTTCATCCACGCCGGTGTCGACGTCGTCGACCTCCTGTCCCGGACACTGGATGACCTGGGGGTGGTCCGATGACCGGGATACCCGACTTCACGACCGTTCAGCTGGGTCCTGCCCCGGGCCCGTCCGATGACCGCGAGGCGTGGGCCGACCGGGTTCGCAGCGAGGTGGGTCGCACGCCCGCGGACTTGGCCAACGAGACCCCCGAGGGCCTTGTCGTGGCGCCGCTGTCCAGCGCATCCGACGTGGCTGGCCTGGACTTCATGGAGACCTGGCCCGGTGCTGCGCCGTACCTGCGCGGGCCGTACCCCACGATGTACGCCAGCCAGCCATGGACCGTTCGGCAGTACGCCGGCTACTCGACCGCCGAGGAGAGCAACGCCTTCTACCGGCGGAACCTGGCGTCCGGCCAGAAGGGCCTGTCGGTGGCGTTCGACCTCGCCACCCACAGGGGCTACGACAGCGACCATCCGCGTGTCTCCGGCGACGTCGGCATGGCCGGCGTGTCAATCGACTCGATCCTGGACATGCGGATGCTCTTCGAGGGCATCCCGTTGGACCGCATGAGCGTCTCGATGACCATGAACGGCGCCGTGCTGCCGATACTGGCCCTCTACGTGGTGGCGGCCGAGGAGCAGGGCGTGGCTCCGGCGCAGCTCACCGGGACCATCCAGAACGACATCCTCAAGGAGTTCATGGTCCGGAACACCTACATCTATCCGCCGGCCCCGTCCATGCGGATCATCTCCGACATCTTCGCCTTCACCAGCGCCGAGATGCCCAGGTTCAACTCAATCTCGATCTCCGGCTACCACATGCAGGAGGCGGGGGCTACCGCCGACTTGGAGTTGGCCTACACGCTGGCCGACGGCCTGGAGTACGTCCGGGCTGGGGTGGAGGCCGGTCTGGACATCGATGCATTCGCCCCGCGACTGAGCTTCTTCTGGGCCATCGGAATGGACTTCTTCATGGAGGTGGCGAAGCTGCGGGCCGCCCGCCTGCTCTGGGCCGAACTCATGCGGAGGTTCTCGCCGGAGGATCCGAAGTCCTCCTCGCTGCGAACCCATTCGCAGACGTCTGGCTGGAGCCTCACCGCCCAGGACGTCTACAACAATGTGGTGCGGACCTGCGTCGAGGCCATGGCGGCCACCCAGGGCCACACCCAGTCGCTCCACACCAACGCTCTCGACGAGGCCCTCGCCCTGCCCACCGACTCGTCGGCCCGGATCGCCCGCAACACGCAGCTGTTCCTCCGGCAGGAGAGCGGCACCTGCCGTGTTGTCGACCCGTGGGGAGGCAGCTTCCATGTGGAGAGGCTCACCCACGACCTGGCGGCACGTGCCATGGCCCACCTCGCAGAGGTGGAGGAGATGGGAGGCATGGCACGCGCCATCGAGGCCGGAATCCCGAAGCTGCGGATCGAGGAGGCTGCGGCCAGGACCCAGGCCCGGATCGACGCCGGTCGGCAGTCGGTCATCGGGGTCAACCGCTACCAACCCGAGACCCGGGACGAGGTCGAGGTGCTGAGGGTGGACAACGCCCAGGTGCGGGCCGATCAGGTGGCCCGGCTGGAGCGGCTGCGGGCCGAACGCGATGCTGCGGCCTGCGGGTCGGCCCTGGATGCGCTCACACGGTGTGCCGGGTCGGGCGAGGGCAACCTGCTGGCACTGGCGATAGACGCAGCACGTGCCCGGGCCACGGTCGGGGAGATCAGCGACGCCCTCGAGAAGGTGTTCGGGCGCCACGTGGCCGAGGTCCGTACGATCTCTGGGGTGTTCAGCAGCGAGATGGGTGACGGCGAGATCCTCGGAGCGGCGCGCAGTCGCGTCGTCGACTTCGAGGCGACGAACGGTCGGCGCCCGCGGATCCTCGTGGCCAAGATGGGCCAGGACGGCCACGACCGTGGACAGAAGGTCATAGCCACGGCGTTCGCCGACCTGGGGTTCGACGTGGACATCGGTCCGCTGTTCTCCACCCCCGGCGAGGTGGCCCGTCAGGCGGTCGAGAACGATGTCCACGTCGTCGGCGTCAGCTCCCTTGCGGCCGGCCACCTCACCCTTGTTCCGGAGCTGCGTGACGAGTTGGCTGCCCAGGGGCGCCCCGACATCGCCATAGTGGTGGGTGGCGTGATCCCACAGCAGGACCATGCTGCGTTGCTGGCCGCCGGGGCCGCCGCCGTGTTCCCGCCGGGAACCGTCATCGCCGAGGCAGCGGTCGAGCTGCTCGACCGGCTGTCCTGATAGGCGACCGGAAATGGCCGTAGACGCTCTGGTCGAAGGTGTCCTGAGCGGCGACCGCGCGTCGGTCGGTCGGGCGGTGACGCTCGTGGAGTCCACAAGGCCGGACCACCGGGCCGATGCCCGCCTGCTGCTCGATGCGCTGGCACCGCACGCCGGTGATGCCCAGCGCGTGGGCATCACCGGCGTGCCGGGCGTAGGCAAGAGCACCTTCATCGAGGCCCTCGGTTCGATGCTCACCGCCGCCGGCCACCGGGTGGCCGTCCTGGCGGTGGACCCGACCAGCACGGTGACGGGAGGGAGCATCCTCGGGGACAAGACCCGCATGCAGCGCCTCTCGAACGACCCCTCGGCCTTCGTGCGGCCCTCGCCCAGCGCCGGGACCCTCGGTGGCGTGACCCGATCCACCAGGGAGACGGTGATGGTCCTAGAGGCTGCCGGACACGACGTGGTGTTGGTGGAGACGGTCGGGATCGGCCAGTCCGAGACCGTGGTGGCCGCCATGGTCGACTTCTTCCTGGTCCTGATGCTGCCCGGTGCCGGTGACGAGTTGCAGGGCATCAAGAAGGGCGTGCTGGAGATGGCCGACCTGATCGCCGTCAACAAGGCGGATGGCGACAACGTTCCAGCGGCACGGACCGCGGTGCGGGACTACTCAGCGGCCCTGCGCCTCACCCACCCGACCAGTCCCACATGGACTCCGCCGGTCATGTCATGTTCCGGCCAGACCGGTGACGGCCTGGACGACCTCTGGAATCGCATAGGCGACCACCGGTCCCTGATGACCGCCACCGGGGAGTGGGAGGACAGACGCCGTGCACAGCGGCTGTCCTGGATGTGGTCGATGGTGGAGGCCCGACTGCTGGACTCGCTGCGCCGCGATCCAGCGGTACTGGCGCTCCTGGGGGCGGCAGAGGCCGAGGTCCTCGACGGCCTGACCACGCCTTCAGCCGCGGCCGAGCGCCTGTTGGAAGCATTCGGCGGCTGACCGGTGCACCGACGGGCCGTCCTCCGGAACGGCCTGGCCCTGGGTGGTACGGCGGTCGCCTCGGCCATCCTGGGGGTGGGCGGTACGGCTTCGGCGCAGACCGGGTTGGCGGCCCTGGCATCGTCGCCGACTCCCGGCCCCTACGGCTCCCTGGATGGTCGTACGCCTGACGGGAACGGCCTCGTCTTGCCCGAGGGGTTCTCATCGCGCATCGTGGCCGTGGGCGGTACCGGGGTCGGAGCCATGGACTACACATGGCCGCTGTTCCCGGATGGGAAGGGGACCTTCCCGGTGCCGGACGGCGGTTGGATCCTGGCCTGTAACCACGAGGTCTTCGACTTCCAGACCATTGGTGAGTCGGCCGGGGGTGCCTCGTCGATCAGGTTCGACTCCGACGGCTCGATCCTCGATGCCTACCCGATCCTGGAGGGCAGTCATTCCAACAGCCGTGGCGCCACCACGCCGTGGGGCACGTGGCTCTCTTGCCAGGAGGCCCATCAGGGCGATGGCAGGGTCTGGGAGTGCGACCCGATGGGTGGTTCTCCACCGGTGCCACGCAATGCCCTGGGCGTCCGCACCCACGGGTCCGTCGCCGTCGACCCGGTCGGTGGCCACTGCTATATGACCGAGGCCCACCGTGACGGCCGCCTGTACCGCTTCACCATGCTCACCGGGTCGGCATCGGGTGCTGCGCTGGCCGACGGGCCCCTGGAGGCGATGGTCGTGGACCCCGAGGGTGGCGTCTCGTGGATTTCAGTATCCGACCCGTCGGGCGGCGTTGCCCCCACCCGGGTACAGGCAGCCGATGGATTCGTCACGCCCATGGGAGGCGGCGTCTGGGTGCATGACGGTTCCCTGCTCTTCACCACCGCGCTGGATGACCGGGTCCACGCTGTGGACCTGCCCTCCCAGCGCCACTCGGTCGTCTGGGACGGTTCCGGCCACCGCCAGCCGTTGGTGGGGATCGGTGACCTGACCGTCGCACCCGCTTCCGGCGACCTGTTCGTGGCCGAGGATCGGGGAGACATGGAGCTGGTGCTGATCGGCACCGAGGGCCTCGTGGCCCCGTTCTGCCGGATGGTGGGTGACGACCACCGGTTCTCGGCGCTCACCGGCCCGTGCTTCGATCCGTCCGGAACCCGCCTCTACGTCAGCTCGTTGCGTGGCCGGGGCGAGGCCTTGGTGCGTGATGTGGTGGAGGCCATCGACTGGGGTGATGGTGTGGAGGGCCGACACGTCGGCGTCACCTACGAGGTGTCCGGGCCCTTTCGGCCCCGGCCCGCCGTCGACCGGTCGACTGGCGCGACGACGACTGGTCCGCCGCCCACGACGACGACGGTTTCTCCGGCCGGGACCGTCACGACGGCCGTACCCACCTCGGAGCCGAAGGTCACCAGTTCGCCTACGACGGTGTCGCCGTCCGACACCCTGAAGCAGGTGGCCGCCATGCCGGTTGACCGGGCCGACCGTGGGATGGGCATGGAGGCGCTGGGTCTTGCCGCCGTCCTGGCGCTGGGTGCCGGCGTGGTGGCCCTGCGTCGCCGTGGCAGCGACGGGCCGGGCATCTGAGTCGGACCCCTCGGGGCCGGGTCAACCCGGGTAACTGGTCCAGACCGGGTTAGAACTCCTCGTCGAAGGCGACTGCTCCCTCGACGCCCGTCTGGTAGGCGGCGACGGTGCGCTCGAAGAAGTTGGTCAACTCCTGGACGTCCTGCAACTCCATGAATCCGAAGGGATTCCTGACGTTGTAGGCCCGGTCCAGGCCCAGCTGGGCGAGCCGCTGGTCGGCCACGAACTGGAGGTACTGCCTGGTGTCGGCGGTGGACATACCTGGCACGCCCTGACCTAGGAGGTCCTCGGCGAACCGGTACTCGCATTCGATGGCTTCGTCCAGCATGGCGTAGATCTGGGAACTGAGCTCCTCGTCGAAGAGTTCGGGCTGCTCGGAGCGAACCGTGTTGATCACCTCGAAGGCGAAGTTCATGTGGCAGCTCTCGTCGCGGAACACCCAGTTGGTGCCGGCGGCCAGGCCGTTCAGCAGCCCCTTGGAGCGCAGGAAGTACACGTAGGCGAAGGCGGCGAAGAAGAACAATCCCTCGATGCAGGTGGCGAAGCAGATCAGGTTGAGGAGGAAGGTCTTGCGATCGGCGTCTGTGTGCAACTCGTCGAGGCCGTTTACCGACCGCATCCACTTGAAGCAGAACTCGCCCTTCTGGGCGATCGAATCGATGTTGTGGATCGCTGCGAAGGCGGCTTCCCGTTCTTCCATTTCGGGGATGTAGTTGTCGAGCAGCGTCAGGTAGAACTGGACGTGCAGCGCCTCCTCGTAGAGCTGGCGCGACAGGTACATCCGGGCTTCGGGTGCGTTGATGTGCTGGTACAGGTTCAGCACCAGGTTGTTGGACACGATCGAGTCACCGGTCGCGAAGAATGCGACCAGCCGGTTGATGAGGTGCTTCTCTGCCGGTAGGAGCTTGCGGTCCAGGTCGACCAGGTCGTCGGAGAAGTCGATCTCGTCGACCGTCCAGGTGTTCTTGATGGCATCCCGGTACATCTCGTAGAACACCGGGTAGCGCATTGGTCGGAGCGTCAGGTCGAAGCCCGGGTCCAGGATGTTGGCCCGCCGCGTGGTCGGAGTGGGCGTGGGTGCTGCAGCGTCGGCTGATGCCTCGTACGGAACTTCTGCCAGGGCCATCAGTTGCACGCCTCACACGACTCGGGATTTTCCAGCGAACATGCGGCGGCCTCCTCGTCTGTGAAGGTCGGCATTGCAACCATCTCCCCACTTCCGGGACCGTCGATAGGACCACCGGTGGTCGTCTTGTTGATACGGGTGGCCGGTCGGGAACGCAGGTAGTAGGTGGTCTTCACCCCGGACTTCCATGCGTGCAGGTACATGGAGCTGAGCTTCCCGATGGTCGGCGACTCCATGAACAGGTTCAACGACTGGCTCTGGTCGATGTAGGCGCCCCGTTCGGCGGCCATGTCGATCAGCGACCGCATGGGCACCTCCCATGCGGTGCGGTAGATGCCCTTCAGGTCCTCCGGGATCCCCTCGACCTCCTGGATGGAACCCTCCGACATCTTGATCCGGTTGGCCAGTTCCTCGTCCCAGAGGCCACGACCCTGAAGCTCGCTGACCAGGTACCGGTTGATCTGCATGAACTCACCGGAGAGCGTCTCGCGCTTGAAGAGGTTCGATACCTGTGGCTCGATGCACTCGCAGCAGCCCGCGATCGACGCGATGGTCGCTGTCGGGGCGATGGCGATGAGCAGGGAATTGCGCAGGCCGTGCTCCGAGATGCGTGCCCGGAGGGTCTCCCAGCGGGCCGTGTCCGTCGGCTCCACGCCCCACAGGTCGAACTGGAGGTCGCCCCCGGCCGCCCTGGTGATCCCGAAGTTTGGATGCGGGCCTGAAGCCTCCGCCAATTCGGTGGATGCCCAGAGGGCGTTGAAGTAGATCTCCTCTGAGATCCGCTTGGAGAGCTCGCGGGCCTCGGGCGAGTCGAACGGCATCCCCAGCTTGAAGAACACGTCCTGCAGGCCCATCAGCCCCATGCCCACGGGGCGCCATGCCGAGTTGGAGGTCTGGGCCTCCGGGGTCGGGTAGTAGTTGATGTCGACCACGCGGTCCAGGAACGGCACAGCCAGGCGTACGACCTCTGCCAACCGATCGAAGTCGAACGCACCGTCTACGACCAGGGAGCTGAGGTTCACCGAGCCGAGGTTGCAGACGGCGGTCTCCGACTGGTCGGTGACCTCCAGGATCTCGGTGCAGAGGTTGGAGAGGTGCACGACACGCCCCTCGGTCCCGGTCTGGTTGCACTTCCTGTTGGAGGCGTCCTTGAAGGTCATCCAGCCGTTGCCTGTCTGGGCCAGGGACCGCATCATCCGGCTGTAGAGCTCCCGTGCCGGGACCTGGCGCTCGTAGATGCCCTCCTCTTCGGCCTTCTGGTAGGCGGCCTCGAACTCGGCGCCGAACAGGTCGGTCAGGTGCGGCACCTTGTGCGGGTCGAACAGCGACCACTGCCAGTCCTTCTCCACCCGTTCCATGAAGAGGTCGGGGATCCAGTTGGCCAGGTTCAGGTTGTGGGTCCGGCGGGTCGGGTCTCCCGTGTTCTCCCGGAGGTCCAGGAAGTTGTCGATGTCGGCGTGCCACGTCTCGAGGTAGACGCAGGCCGCTCCCTTGCGGCGACCGCCCTGGTTGACCGCGGCGACCGAACTGTCGAGGGTCTTGAGCCAGGGGATGATGCCGTTTGACAGGCCGTTGGTACCCCGGATGAGGGAACCCTTCGACCGTATGCGGTGCCATGCCACGCCTATGCCGCCGGCGAACTTCGAGAGCTGGGCGATGTCGGTGTAGCGCTTGTAGATGCCCTCGAGGCTGTCCTCCGGGGAGTCCAGCAGGTAGCAGCTGGACATCTGGGGGTGGACGGTGCCCGAGTTGAACAGGGTCGGGCTGGAGGGCAGGTACTGCAGCGAGGAGATGAGGCGGTAGAAGTGGATGGCCTCGTCCGGACAGGTGGAAAGCCCACAGGCCACGCGCAGGAAGAAGTACTGGGGGGTCTCGGTGACCCCGCGGTTCTCGGGGTGCCGCAGCAGGTAGCGGTCGTAGACGGTGCGGAGGCCGAAGAACTCGAAGAGGTGGTCCCGGTCGCTCTCGATGGTGTCGTCCAGTTTGCGGGCGTTGGTCGCCACGAACTGGGCCACTTCGGCCCCGATGATTCCCTGCTCGAGTCCCATGCCGACGGACTGCGAGAACGAGTGGATGCCCTGGTTGCGGACTTCCTTGTCTATGACGGTGGCCAGCAGGCGGGCGGCCAGACGGGAGTAGTTGGGCTCCTCGATGATGAGGGCCGCCGACGTGCGGATCGAGAGCTCGTCGAGTTCCTCCGTGGTGGCGCCGTCGCAGAGGCCGGAGATGGTTCGGGTGGCGACGCGCATCGGGTCCACGCCGGGCAGGCTGAGGGCGCACCGTTCCACAGCCTTCACGATCTTGTTGACGTCGACCGGTTCCAGGTCGCCGTTGCGCTTGCGGACCCGCATGGGGGTGGCGCCAGCCGGTTCGGTGTCAACTCCGCTGATGCGGTCCTCTGTGAGTGCCATCTTCTTCCTGTGTCCTCTTGTCTCCCTGGTTTCCGCCTACGTCACCCCAGCGGCCGTTGTCCTGTGGCCTCCGGGGTTATCCGGGTGAAGCGCGTTCCGCCGTCCGTCCCATCTCTCGATGGTCTGGTCGGGAGAAGTCGTGCGAGCATCCCGGGTTCTGAATTGCACGCATGTAACTACAAGGATGTCAAGAGAATCGGTGTCGTGTTTGAAAACTTTTCGTAGGTCACGCGTGGCGTGGTCGGATCCAGGCTGATATCACTGGGATTCGCGCTCCGCGTGGTCGGCCGGCCGGAGCGCCACGGGACCTTCTTTCCGGGCCCGCCGGCCGCCCACCGGTGGCCCCGGAACCTTCAGGCCGATCGTCCACGTGATCCGTCGGCATAACGTGTCTGGGTGACCGAATCCACCAGTGCCCGACAGTCGCCGATTCTGGACGTGGACCTCCCGGCGTTCGAGACGGGCGATGCGTCCAACCGACGCGCCATCGTGGATGGCACCATGCGCAGCCTCGCCACCGGCTTCGTCTATGTACGCCACGACCTCTCTGAGGACCTGCTCGACGATGCCTACGGGCGCCTGGCGGACTTCTTCGCCCTGCCGCAGGACCGCAAGGACCGCTACACCGTGGACGGTGCCAACGGGCAGACCGGCTATACGGGCCTGCTGGTCGAGACCGCAGCGGTCTCCGACGTTCCGGACTGGAAGGAGATGCTCAACTGGAGCGCTCCGGTACCGGTCGGCCATCCACTCCGCCGCCGCTTCCCCCACCGTTACGGCGATCCCACGTTGCCCGACGACGACCTGCCGGGTACGACCGAGGTGCTGATGGAGTTCCACCGTGTCACGCTGGACCTGCAGCGCAGGGTGCTGAGGATCCTGGCTCTTGGCCTGGGCGTCGACGAGGGCTTCTTCGACACCATGCTGCGTGACGGGGCGGCGTTGACGCGGGCCCTCCACTACCCGTCCATGGACCTGGCACCCGGTGACGAACACGTCTGGGCCGCCGAGCACGGCGACATCAACCTCATCACCGCCCTTCCGCGTGCCACGGCCTCGGGCCTGCAGGTGAAGACCGACGACGGTTGGATCGCCGCCACCCCACCTGACGGACACGTCATCGTCAACACGGGGATCATGCTCGACCACCTCACGAACGGCCTGATCCCGCCGGGCATCCACAGGGTGGTCTCCGATGCGCCGGGTGAGCGCCACTCGGTGGTGCAGTTCTGCCATCCGACGCCGTGGACGATGCTGGCGCCGTTGCCGAGTTGCGTGACCCCGGAGAACCCGCTGCGCTATCCGACGATCTCTGCGTCGGACCGCCTTGAGCAGGTCATCTGGGAGATCAACCTGGTGGAGGCCGGTCGCCGGCTGGACGACTGAGGCGGCGGCCCTGTCCGACCGGGGTTAGGTGACGCTCAACCGGAAGCGAAGCTCGGTGCCTTCGACGGTGGCGAGGACCGCACCGTCCGAGTCGCCCTCGACGGGTCCGTATACCACCTCGGTGGCCAGGACCTGGCCGGCCACGTGGTCCTCGTGTACCCGGACTGCGTCCAGCAGGGCGTCGTCGCCGTCCAGTACCAGCCTGATCCTGTCGGTCACCACCAGTTCGGCGTCGCGTCTTGCCTGCTGGACCTGGCGGACCACGTCGCGGGCCAGACCCTCCCTGGTCAGGTCCTCGGTGACCTCGGTGTCGAGTACTACGACAGCGTCGCTGCTGCCCAGGGCCGCAGCCGTCACGCCCTCCGGCGACTCCACGCCGAGGGTGAAATCGTCCGGCTGGAGCAGGTGCCCGGCGACGGTCGCCGTGCCGTCGTCGTGCAGTTCGTAGTTGCCCGATCGAGCCGCACCGAATACGGCCTGCACATCGCCGCCCAGGCGGGGCCCCAGCGCACGCCCGTCGGGTCGCATCACGAACCGGGCATGGTCCGTCAGGTCGTCGGTCAGCACCACGGACTTCACGTTCACCTCGTCGACCAGCAGGTCGACCAGGTCGGCCAGGGACTCGGAGTCGGCTCCAGCCACGATCAGCGACGACAGCGGCAGGCGTACCCGTAGGCCATGGTCCTCCCGGAGGCGCAGGGTGGTCGAGGCCACGTCGCGCAGGCGGTCCATGCGGGTGACCAGCGCCGGGTCGGAGGGCAGGTCGTCGGCATTCGGCCAGTCGGCCAGGTGGACGCTGGATCCACCGGTTAGTGCCGAGTGGATCTCCTCGGAGATCATGGGGAGCAGCGGCGCGGCCACCCGGCAGAAGGTCACGAGCACGGTGTAGAGCGTGTCGTAGGCGTCGCGCTTGTCAGCGTCGTCGGCGGCCGTCGACTTGGTCCAGAAGCGGTCCCGACTTCGCCGGATGTACCAGTTGTTGAGGGCATCGATGAAGCCCTGGAGCTCGTGGGTGGCGCCGGGCAGGTCGTAGGCGTCCATCCGGTCGGCGACTGCCTCGACCAGCATCGAGGTCTTGGCCAGCAGGTACCGGTCCAGGAGGTGCCCGGAGTCGGAGCGCATGGTGGCCCTGTGCTCGTCGACGTTGGCGTACAGGGTGAAGAATCCGTAGGCGTTCCAGATCGGCAGCAGGACCTGGCGCACGACGTCGTCGATTCCGGAGTCGGAGATGCGGAAGTCGCCGCCCCTCATGATTGTCGAGGACATCAGGTACCAACGCAGGGCGTCGGAACCCTGGTTGTCGAAGACGACGGATGGCTCCGTGTAGTTGCGCAACTTCTTGGACAGCTTTGTGCCGTCCTCGGCCAGCAGGATCCCGTGGCAGATGACGTTCTCGAAGGCCGGGCGGTCGAACAGGGCGGTGGCCAGGACGTGCAGTGTGTAGAACCAGCCCCGGGTCTGGTTGATGTACTCGACGATGAAGTCGGCCGGGAAGTGCTCCTCGAACCACTCTCGGTTTTCGAAGGGGTAGTGAACCTGGGCGAACGGCATCGAGCCCGATTCGAACCAGCAGTCCAGTACCTCGGGAACCCGGCGCATCGTCGACCTGCCGGTCGGGTCGTCGGGGTTGGGTCGGGTCAGGTCGTCGATGAACGGTCGGTGGAGGTCGTCGGGTCGGACCCCGAAGTCGCGTTCGATCTCGTCCAGGCTGCCGTAGACGTCGATGCGCGGGTACGTCGGATCGTCGCTGCGCCAGACCGGGATGGGCGAGCCCCAGAATCGGTTGCGGCTGATCGACCAGTCGCGCGCTCCGTCCAGCCACATGCCGAACCGCCCGTCCCTGACGTGGGAGGGGACCCAGTTGATCTCCTGGTTGGTTTCCATCAACCGGTCCCGGATGTCGGTGACCTTCACGAACCACGAGGAGATCGCCTTGTAGATGATCGGCGTGTCGGTTCGCCAGCAGTGCGGGTAGTTGTGCTCGTAGGTGTCGTGCCGGACGACCCGACCGGCCTCCTTGAGGTGCCTGATGATCTCGGGGTTGGCGTCGAAGACGTTCAGTCCAGCCCACGGACCGACCTGGTCGGTGAATCTCCCCAGGTCGTCCACCGGGACCACCTGCCCGATCGGGATGCCGGCCTCCTCGCAGGTCGTCTGGTCGTCCTCGCCGAAGCCGGGGGCCATGTGGACCACGCCGGTGCCTTCCGAGGCGTCCACGAAGTCGGCGCTGAGGATCCGGAAGGCATCGGTCCTGTCGGCGAAGAAGTCGAACATGGGCGTGAAGGTGCGGCCCACCAGGTCGCCGCCAAGGCAGGTGCCGACCTCGGTGGTGCCCTCCAGCTGGGCCGCGTAGCGCTCCACGGCCTCGGACCCCAGCACGAACACCGTTCCGTCGTCTGCCTGGCGCAGCGAGTAGGCCACGTCGGGGCCCACGGCCAGGGCCAGGTTGGATGGCAGGGTCCACGGCGTGGTGGTCCACGCCATGATCCGCATCGGTCCCGGGTCGCCGTCGAGTGGCGTCAGGTCGAAGGTCACGGTGATGGCGGGGTCCTGCCGGGGACGGGTGGAGTCATCGAGGCGGATCTCGAAGTTGGAGAGCGGGGTCTCGGCGCCCCAGGAGTACGGCATGACCCTGAACGCCTCGTAGACGAGGCCCTTGTCCCAGAGTTGCTTGAAGGCCCACATCACCGACTCCATGTAGGAGAGGTCCATGGTCTTGTAGTCGTCCTCGAAGTCGACCCACCGGGCCTGCCTGGTGACGGTCTTCTCCCATTCGCCCGTGTAGCGCAGCACCGACTCGCGGCACTGGGCGTTGAAGCGGTCGATGCCGTACTTGATGATGTCGGCCCGTCCGGAGACGGGGAGTTCCTTCTCGGCCTCCATCTCGGCGGGCAGGCCGTGGCAGTCCCAGCCGAACCGGCGGTCCACCCGTTGGCCCCGCATGGCCCGGTAGCGGGGGATCACGTCCTTCACGTAGCCGGTCAGGAGGTTGCCGTGGTGTGGCAGGCCGTTGGCGAAGGGCGGGCCGTCGTAGAAGACGAACTCGTCGTCGACCGGTCGGGCGTCGATGGAGTTGCGGAACGTGCCCTCGGCCTTCCAGCGGGCCAGCACGCGTTCCTCGATGGCCGGGAAGTCGGCCCGACCCGCCTCCGGATACGGGCCGGCCGGCGTGTCGGAGGTGGTGGTGTGGTCGTCGGCCATGGCAGGGAAGCAGGCTACCGGTTCCCCCCTATGGGCCGTAGGGAAGGTGGCGGGC
>CAJWFS010000013.1 GCA_913030665.1 uncultured Acidimicrobiaceae bacterium | reverse complement strand
CGAACCGATGGGCGTAGTTGAACACCGGTGTGCCCAGGCCGATCAGTAGTCCCCCACCGATAAAACTCATAGCCACGTCCCGGATCGGCAGGTCGAGGCCCGGTCCAACCAGTGACACCAGACCGGCCACCACGGCGACCATGAAGCCCGCAATCACAGTCGGAACCCCCGGGTCCCGGGTCGGGGAACTACGGATCAGGACCGTGTATCCGCCCAGGCAGACCGGAAGCAGGAGAGAGAACAGGATCCCGAGGCGATCACCGCCATCAAGCTCTCCTCCCACCATGATCGCCACACCGATCGATGCCACGAGCATTGCTGTCACCGTGTCCCGTCGGACCCTCTCCCGGAGGAACACACGACCAAGGATCGCCGCCACGAACGGGCTGGTGCACTGCAACAACAGAACGAACGCAGCGGTGGCCCGGCTTAGCGACAAGATGAACAGGACAAAGCAGCTTCCTAGAGCCAGGCCGGCCACCGCTTGCCAAGGGCCTGCTTCGACGATCGAACGGATCGGATTCCGACCGAGAACCATGATGGTCAGCGTGGCGACCACCGCGGCTGAGAAGCTCCGGTAGAACAGGTACTGCCAGGCATCGGCTTCCAGCAGAGCGCGAAAGGTCAGCGGTCCGAAACTAAAGATGGCCCCCGCAAGCAGAACCAGCATCGACCCCTGGAAGCGAGTGAGGGATCGATCCACGCCGTCCACGCTACGGGCCCGGCCAGCAGAACTACCAAAATCCCACCTGGCACGCCCTCCAGGACAGACATCTAGGCCTCCGTCCGGAGGGTCCGGCACTACTGGAAGTTTGCCGATGGTCTCGGGCGCCGGGAGGCGACCCTTCCCGGTAACCGGATCCAGTTGGCCTTTGTGTCAGGCTCCACTCCGATCGTTCCACGGGAGGAATCCAATATGGCCACCTACGAATGTGCGTCCTGCGGGATGTCAGTGAACGCCACCTGCGGAGCGTGTGACGCCCCGCTGGTAGACGCCACCCTCACCAAGGACGACGGCTCGACCGTGCAGGTATCGAAGTGCCCCAACGACCACGGCAAGATCAAGTCGCCGATGTGCTGCGGTGCAGACATGTCGTGCGCCATGAGCTGAGCCGGGCCTGATCCCGGGCGTCAGCAGAGCGTCCGGAAGACGACCACCGGGGAGACCTGCCCGACGTGGTCACCCGACGCATACGTCTGCACCCGGTGGACGACCGGTTCGGTGATCCGACCGGCCGCCACGTCCGAGGCGAACCGGGCGGTGAAGCCGAGGTTCGTGAAGTGCTCAGGGTTGATCCCAATGGCAAAGAGGGCACCCGGGCGGGCGATGCGGTGGAGTTCGTCGAACGCACCCGGTCCGACATGCCCGTGTGTGAAGGTCCCGCAGCTGACCACCGCCCCGTATCCGCCGGTACCGAGATCGAGGGTGGCCGTCAGGTCCCCGACGTGGAGGTCGCCGTAGACGGAGCTTCCGTCTCCGGTGGACTTGGCACGGGCCTCGTCCAGCATCTCGGACGACAGGTCCAGGCCGTCCACGACCCACGACCCGAAGGACCGCAGTGCCTCACCCACCAGGCCTGTGCCGCATCCCACGTCCAGCACGGGGCCATCGTCGACGGTCGCCGCTTCGGCGAAAGCCCCGGCCACGCCGAGGTGGTACACGTACCCGTTGTCGGCAATGAACCCCGACTCGTAGGTGGAGGCCCAGCGGGCGTAGAGGCCACGGTTGTCATCCGGTGTCTCGACGGCGTAGGCGTCCGCCAGGTCGAAGCGCGGGCGGCCATCGGGCTGGGCGGCCTCGTGCCTACCGGTCATGTCCCGCTCCCCTCCGGTTCCCGATGCCTCCAGGAGGCTATGTGCCTGCACACGATCCCCGTGGTGGGCCCGCCATGCCTAGCCGCGTCGCCCTGCCACCCACAAGGCCCGGCTACACGAACGCGACGGACCCGGGGCCTGGGCCCCGGGTCCGTCGAAGTTCTGGTCTGGCACCGTCAGGTGCCGGAGGAAGGTCGCCTAGGTGACCAGGTCCAGCTCGGACTCCGGGCCGGCGTTCTGGGCGACCGGGTCCACGGAGAGACGCCTGTCTGCGGCGATCTGACGTGCTCCCTTGAGGACGATGCGAAGCACGGGATCGCTAGATCCCATGGCGAAGCCGGGGCCCACGGCCCAGGAGACGGCGCGGTAGACATCGTCCTGTGGGTGACGGAGGCTGTGGATGGAACGGGTACTGAATCGCATGTGGATTCCTGTCTGAAGGGCTCCAACCGCATCTTCCGAGGATTCCCGGGTCGGCTGGTCTGCGTGACTGGCCGAAGGCGGTGCGCTACCTGGAGGGAGCCCACCGACCGGTTCGGCCGTGGTCACATTCTGGCGCCGGGCGGACTCTGCGACACGGCGACTGTGGTCACACGTGACCACCGTCGCAGCAGGATGACTGGGGGCGCCACCGCCGACACGTCGGCCTACTTGTCGAGCACCACCATGCCGCCAGGCAGGGCTATGTGGTCTGCCAGAACCTGATCATCAGTGGCCATTCGCCAATCCAGGAGGGACGCCGCGTAGTCGGCCATGGCGGGGTGTGCACCAAGGGGTCGCTGCTCTGCCGGGTCGTCCTCCAGGTCGTAGAAGACCGCCGGCCACCCGGCAAAGTGCACGTACTTGCCGCGCCGGTCCCTGTGCACCGCCAGATTGCAGAGGTGGCCCGGCAGGTCGACGGCGCCCGCGAAGAGGCGGAAGTCGAACTCCCAGTGCACCGCTGTCCGCCAGCCGTCGGGAACTGTGCCCTCCAGCCAGGGCCGGAGCGACATGCCCTGGCACTGGCGTGGCACCTCGACGCCAACCAGGTCCAACAACGTCGGCATAACGTCCACGTTCTCGGTGAAGGCTTCTACCACCGCACCGGTCGCGGCGGACGCTCCCGTCACGGGCGGGTAGCGGAGGATCAGCGGGATGTGGAATGCCTGGTCGAAGAAGCCCAGCTTGCTCATGAGGCCGTGGTCGCCCAGCATCTCACCGTGGTCGGAGGTGACCACCACGATCGTGTCGTCGGCCGCCCCCAGGTCCTCCAGGGCCCCCAGCAGCCGTCCGACCTGTGCGTCGACCTCGGCCATCATCCCGTAGTAGGTGGCACGCAACTGCCGGAGGTCGCCATGGTCGACCGGTGGTCGGGCGTGGCGCCAGGACCTGGCGGCGGCCAGGAACGGGTGCTCGGCGCCTGCTACGTCGACGATTGGCTCGGATACTGACGCCGGATCCACCATGTCGTTGTACGGCTCGGGGACCACGAACGGGGGGTGCGGCCGGTAGATCGAGGCATGTACGAACCAGGGCCGGCCATCGCCCTCAAGGCGTTCCAACTCGTCGACCACCTCGCCGACCAGAAAGGCCGTCTCGGTCTCGTCAGCAGCGAACGGTGGGGGAGGCCAACTGGCCCCCCGCCCCGCCGGTGTGGCCATGTCAGTCCGCGGGCGCAGGAACCGATCCGGGTCTGAGATGTCGTGCCCCCGTTCCTCCAACCACCGGTACCAGGCACCCCGGTCCTCGGGGAGGTCCAGCACCATCCGGAAACCGGGCAACGGGCCTTCGTAGTCCTCCAGTCGGGGGTCGTCGTCGGAGACCGTCCGAGGGTCCACGGTGGTGTCGGTGTGGCCGAACAACAGCGGGTCGTAACCGGCGGCACGGGCCTCCAGTGCCACGTTCGTGAACCGGGCGTCCAACGGCGTGCCGTTCTGGACCGACCGGTGGACGTGCTGGTAGGTGCCGGTCAGGAGGCTGGCCCGACTGGGCCCGCACGGGGCGGACTGGGCGTAGTGGGAGGTGAACCTGACGCCCTCGGCGGCCAGGCGGTCCAGGTGTGGGGTCTCCACCACCGGATGTCCCGCAGCCCCGAGGCAGTCGCCTCGCCACTGGTCGAGGGTGATGAACAAGATGTTCGGACGACGCATTCCAACCCTCCGGGCCCGGGCTCCGTTCTGTCATCCTGCCAGCCTCCACAACTAGTGTCCGGCGATGGCTCTACGCCCCCTTGACGCGATCCCACGCTCCGGACGCCAACTCGGACTTCTCCTGGCCTTCACCGGGATGTTCATGGTCTCCACCGACTCGCTGTTCATACGGATAGCCGAGCGGGACTCGCAGATCGACGGTTGGACCATTGCCTTCATGGTCGGCCTTTTCTCCACGCCGGTGGCATGGTCCATGGCCACTCGGGCGCTCGGGCGGCGGGTCCTCGCCGAGTTGATTCTGTGGCGGCGACAGCTGCTGACCACCGGCATCCTGTCGGCGATAGGCACCACGGCATTCCTCACCGCCGTGACGCTCACCGCCGTGTCCAACGTGGTCGCCATCATCGCCGCCGGTCCGATCTTCGCCGCCGTCCTGGCTCGGATCGCCCTGCATGAACGGACCTCCGGCCGTACCTGGCGGGCCATCGCCTGCACCCTGGGCGGCATCACGGTGATCGTGGGCGGCTCCATGTCCAACGGCGGCGTCGGAGGCGACCTCATGGCCCTCGTGGCAATCATGGGGTTCAGCGTGAACCTGATCATCTGGCGGCGCTACCCGGACCTGCCCCGAACCCTGGTGGTCGCCATGGCCGCCACGATGACCGCCCTGCTCACCGCGTGGCCGGCCGACCTCGCCCTCGTCGACCGGCGGGCCTTCTTCGCGACGCTGCTGATGGGAGGACTGTTCGGCCCGGTGGCAAGGCTGTGCATGTCGACCGCCACCCGGCACGCGCCGGCCGCCGAGGTCGCCATGTTCACCCCGGTGGAGACGGTGGCAGCCTCGCTATGGGTCTGGCTGTGGTTCGACGAGGTACCGCCGACGCCCACCTTCATCGGCGGGGCGCTCGTGGTGGCCGCAGTCACCTACGGGCTGACGGGTCCGGCCCGCGAGGTCGACCCCGTTCCACCGAGGCAGTCGTGACCTCTCCACCGACCGAACCAGACAGTGCCATCGACCCGGTGCTGGCCATGCTGGCCCTACTGGGGGTGGACCATGAGGTGATGGCGTGCGACCCCGACCTGGCCGATACCACCGACTTCTGCGCCGCCTACGGAATCGACCCATCCGACTCCGCCAATGCCATCTTGGTAGCCGGAAAGTCGAGACCCGGCCAGGACCGGCCGTTGGCCCTCTGCATGGTGCTCGCCACCCACCGGCTGGACGTCAACGGCATCGTCCGGAAACGGCTCGATACCCGGAAGGCCTCCTTCGCCGGGGCCGAGGAGACCGCACTTGTGACCGGTATGACGATCGGAGGGGTGACGCCGTTCGGCCTGCCCTCCCCGCTCCCCGTCTGGATCGACACCGCGGTCATGGCCCGTGACCGGATCGTCGTGGGCGGTGGAAGCCGCGATCGCAAGCTCCTGATTCCACCCGCCGGGCTACTGAAGCTGGCGTTAGCGGAGGCCGTGGACGGCCTGGCCCACCCCGCACCCATCGACGCCTGACCCACCCCGGGGCAGGACAGCTTTCAGGTGCTGCCCCGGTCCGCCAGGTACTCGACCAGGGCATCACGGGCTCCACCTGCGGGCGCCTCGTCGACCAGGCGCCGGACGGTCTCACCGCGACCCATGGCGGCGAGGAGGTCGGCTGCGATGGTGTCGACCAGGCACACCACATCCAGGCGCGTACCTGCGGTGAGCGGATCGGCGATGAGGCCATCTATGGCAGGGCCACAGGCCAGCTCGGCCCTCACCAGCTTGACTGCAGCCGCCTCCAGCTCGTCGAGGGCATCCAGCGCACGCATGACATGAGTCGCCTCGTAGTCGGTGAGCATGGCGACGAGTGTGGACCGGACAGGCGCGCTAGACGTGGATGCCCCGTCACGGTCGCCGGTCGTGGGCCGGTACGGTCCGCGGCATGGAACTGGTGGAAGTACAGAAACTCATGGAGGACCTCTACGGAACCGCCGATCGGGAGCGTGGGATTCCAGCCACCGTCGCGTGGCTCTGCGAGGAGCTGGGCGAACTGGCCCAGGCCACCCGCAAGGGGACTCCGGAGGAACAGCTCCACGAGTTGGGCGACGTCCTGGCATGGTTGGCCAGCCTGGCCAACCAGTTGGACCTCTCCATGGACGAAGCGATGGCCCGCTACGTGACGGATCCTCCCTAGACGGCACCTGGCCGGGTGGAGTGGGCCTCAGGCCCGGCGGCGCAGCAGTTCCTCGGCGATCTGGATGGCGTTCAACGCAGCACCCTTCCGGAGGTTGTCCCCCGACAGGAACATGGCCAGACCGTGCTCAAGGGTCTCGTCGCGGCGGATCCGACCAACGATCGTGCGGTCCACACCGGCGGCATCCAACGGTGTGGGAACGTCGGCCAACTCGACCCCCGGGGCCTCGGCCAGGAGCTCCGTGGCCCGCTCTGGGCTGATCGCCCGTTCGAAGTCGGCATGGACCACCAGCGAATGTCCGGTGAAGACCGGAACCCGTACACAGGTTCCCGACACCTTCAGGTCGGGGATGCCGAGGATCTTGCGACTCTCGTTGCGGAGCTTCTGTTCCTCGTCGGTCTCGCCCAGGCCGTCATCCACGAAGGACCCGGCCTGGGACACGACGTTGAAGGCGATGGTTCGCGGGAACAACGCTGGTTCGGGAAAGTCCACCGCCCGTCCGTCGTATGTCAGGTCCTTCGCGTTCTCGAGCACGGAAGCCACCTGGCTGTCCAGCTCGTCCACGCCGGCCAGGCCGGCGCCGGAAACGGCCT
This sequence comes from uncultured Acidimicrobiaceae bacterium, assembly GCA_913030665.1. Taxonomy (GTDB): domain Bacteria; phylum Actinomycetota; class Acidimicrobiia; order Acidimicrobiales; family MedAcidi-G1; genus UBA9410. The sequence goes on along the minus strand of CAJWFS010000013.1, from coordinate 26,859 downwards.
GGTAGGTGGCGATGGTCAGGGACCGCAACCCTGCTTCGGCGTGCAACGGAGCCAGGACCGGCATGGCCACCATGGTCGTGCAGTTGGGGTTGGCGACAATGCCCTTGGGAATGTCGCCCAGGGCCTCTGCGTTGACCTCGGGTACCACCAGGGGGACGTCGGGGTCCATGCGCCAGCCGGATGAATTGTCGATGACCGTGGCACCGGCGGCGGCGATCCTCGGGGCGTACTCCATCGCGGCGGTCCTACCGGCGCTGAGCAGGGCGATTCCGATCCCGGCCCAGTCGGCCGTGGCGGCGTCCTCTACCACTACGTCACTGCCTGCCCACTCCAGCGTGGTACCGGCGGAGCGGGCAGATGCGAAGAAGCGGATGTTCCCCACGGGGAAGGATCGTTCGTGGAGGATGGCCCTCATGACCCCTCCCACCTGACCCGTGGCGCCCACCAATGCAATGTCCATGGGCCGAAGGCTATCGACGTTCCGCACGGCGGTAGTCCCGGTATACGGGGTGCCGGCTGCCCTCAAGATCAGTCTTCCGGAACCTCCGCAAAGAGATCGGCGAGCGACTCCATCAGCGGATAGCCGCTGCCGCACGAACCGGTCACGAAGGCCGAGAGGCGCCGGGCCGAGAGATCCAGGTCGGCGGCCTTCACGTCCGCCGAGTCGAAGATGTAGCTGAACACGAGGGCCTGGATGCGGGGCATGGTCACCGTCTCGGGGTCCAGCCGGTCCAACTGGACTCCCAGGTCGGCGTATACCCCGGTGAGGAGTCGCAGGTCGAACGACATGGCTGGCGGCACGCGGTTGCTGGTCCATGCCAAGAGGTTCCGGGTGGCCAGCAGGAGCGCGTGGTGGCTGCGCGCATCGAGCGTCCCGTCGACGGCTACGACGGACTCGACCTCGACCACGAGCTCACCGGACACCACTGCCAGGCTTGCACAGAAGCCTGTCGCCGCATCCGGTATCGGCCCGCCGGCCAGCGTGGTCGTCGAAACGGGCACGGTCGTCGTCGGCACTGGCACGGTCGTCGTCGAGACGGGCACGGTCATGGTCGGGACGGCTGGGACTACTGTCGTCGAACTCGCCACGACCCGACCCTGGTCGACCGTGGTCGACGGTGGCGCCACCTCCGTGGCCCCTCCGCAGGCCGCGGCCACCGTCAAGATGGCCACCGACGCCGCCCAGCGGACAACGTGTTGGTAACGACCGTGCGATCCCATCAGGGGGTGGCTCCGACCCCGACCAGCAACTCGAACAGCATCGAGGAGGACTCACCACAGGTCTCGACCAGATGGGCCCTCAACCGGCTGGTGGCGGCAGCCAGGTCGCCCTCCACTCCAGACAACTCGGCGGAGATGCGGGTCATCATGCCCAGGAAGGCGACCATGACCTCTTCCGCGTCGTCGGTGTCCAGGTCGGGCCTGGCCAGGCCTTCGACCATCAACTCCCCCACCCTCGCCGTGGTGTCCCGCACCAGGATCGCATCGGCCTCCAACTCCGGCGGGACCTCATCGGCCAACCAGGCGAAGATCTCGTTGGTGACGACGAAGACGCTGGCCAGGAGCATCGGATCCGGTCCGAGATCGGCCCCATCGGTCGCCATCAACGCAGCCATCATGTCGCCGAGCCGCTGGGAGAGCTCGACGCACACGCCCGGGGTATCGGCATCCACCATCTCGAACGCAGCCATCGTCCTGCACCGCATCGTGTTGGCAAGTATCGGCGTCCCGGCCAGCAGGTCGGTGGCCTCGGAGACCTCGAAGGCCACGAAGCCGAGGGCGAAGCGCGCCTCCAGATAGGGAGCCAGGTCGTCCGGCTCGACTCCCTCCAGCAGACAGGTGGCATCGATGGCCAGGGAATCCGGATCAGCCTGGATCGCGTCCCGCAGCCCCATGGTGACGACCTCGATGACCAGATCGCAGTCGAGCAATGCCCGGACCGCCAACGCCGACTGGCCCGGCCGCGGGCCGTTGCGGGTCAGGGTCACGACCTCCACCGGTTCCAGCTCCTCGAGAAGGCGGTCGGCCACGCAACCCAGATCGTGTTCGGTCAGGCCACCCAGGATCGGTGCGGAGCCGGCCGCCCCCGCCACGAAGCCGTCCCTGGCGCCAGCCGGCGTGACCGTCGTGGTGGCCACCTCCAGAATCGTCGTGGTCGCTACCGGGGCGGCCGGCTCCCGGCCCCCGTCGGTCGACCCACAGGCAGCAGCCAGGAGGCATGACGACAGGACCACCGCAATGGCCGCGCCGATCCGTCCCGGCTCACGGAACCGCACCCCGTGGATCAGGCCCCGGCCAGTCCGAAGGCGTCGTGGAGCGCCCGAACGGCGTCCTCGACCTGGTCACCGTCGACCACGCAACTCACCCGGATAGCCGAGGTGGAGATCATCCGGATGTTCACGCCACATGCCGAGAGGGTCTCGAACATGGTCGCCGCAACACCGGGGTTCGAGCGCATCCCCGCACCGATGACGCTCACCCGGGCGATCGTGTCGTCGGAGGAGACCCCTGCCGCTCCGATCTCGACCGCTAGCCGTTCGGCCAGCTCGACGGTGCGCGCCAGGTCCGCGTGCGGAACGGTGAAAGAGATGTCCGTCACTCCGCGGTCCGACACGTTCTGGACGATCATGTCCACGTTCACGTCGAGGTCTGCGAGTGCCCGGAAGACCCGGGCGGCGATACCCGGTTGGTCGGGGACGCCGGCGATAGTCATCTTGGCCTCGGACGTGTCGTGTGTGACCGCCGAGACGATTGCCTGTTCCATATCGGTTTCCTCCTCATCGACCCACGTCCCCTCCTGCCAGGTGAAAGCAGAACGGACATGCAGCCTCACCCCGTGGGTACGGGCGTACTCGACGGATCGCATGGACGGTTTCGGACATCCGGTGGCCGTCATCTCCAACAGTTCGTCGAACGAGACCGTGGGCATGCGTCGGGCGGTCGGCACCAACCGTGGGTCGGTGGTGAAGACGCCGGTGACGTCCGTGTAGAGCTCACAGGAGTCTGCGCCGAGAGCATGGGCTATGGCCACAGCCGTCGTGTCCGACCCTCCGCGCCCCATGAAGGTCACGTCGTTCTCCGTCGAGACCCCCTGGGATCCTCCGACCACCGGGACCCTCCCCGCTTCCAGGGAGGCCCGGACCCGATCAGGTCGGACGTCGAGGATCTTGGCGTTCCGGTGGTTGGCGTCGGTCAGGAAGCCGGCCTGGCTACCGGTGAACGACTCGGAGTCGATTCCGATGTTGTGGAGGGCCAGGCACACCAGGGCCATGGCCTTGCGTTCACCGGCCGTTATGAGCATGTCCATCTCGCGACCCGGCTGGACGATCGAAACCTCGCCCGCCAGTCGCAGCAACTCGTCGGTCTCGTTGCCCATGGCCGACACGATGAGCACGACCTGGTTGCCGCGCCTGACGGTGCGGGCGACGTGATCGGCCACCTCGCGCATGCGTTCCGCATCTGCGACCGAGGTGCCGCCGAATTTCTGGACTATGAGGGCCACGGGCACCACGATACCGGCGAGGCTCCGAGGCACCGGGCGGGATTTCCGACAAGCGGGCCACTGCATTCCGATCGAGCTACGGCCCTCGGTAGGGTGCCGCCCCATGGCCACCAAGTCCCGTCGTCCCGCCCCGCCGTCAGCAGCCGAACGGTTCTCACCGACGACGCGGATCGTGGCGGGGCTGCTGGCCTTCATGATGGTCGGCAGCCTGATCTTCGTGGTGGTGGCCGGTTCCGGCGGCGGCTCCAGCGCTCCGGCACCGACCCTGCCGATACCGGAGGACTGCCCTGCCCCGGACAGGTCGGGTGCTCCGCAGCTGGCCTTCGACTCACGTCCCACCTGGTGCCTCCGGTCCGGTGTCACCTACACGGCGGTGTTCGACACCACCGAGGGGGAGATCCGAGTGCAGCTGGACCGTTTCCGGACTCCGGAGACCGTCAACAACTTCGTCGTCCTCACCAGGTACGGGTACTACGACGGCACCCTCCTCTTCCGCTTCGATCCGACCATCGCCATAATCCAGGGCGGCGCTCCAACGACCAACAGCTGGTCGGATCCGGGGCCCGGCTACACCATCCCCGACGAGGGTGGCCAGTTCCTGAAGATGTCTGACGGAAGCATGCGCGGGCCCTTCAGCTACAGGCCCGGCGACCTGGTCATGGCCCGGTCGGCCGGACCGGACAGCTCGGGCGCCCAGTTCTTCTTCGCCACGGGCCCAGAGGTCTCGCTGCTGGACAATCAGGGTACGTACCTGGTCTTCGGCCACGCCGACGAGGCCGGCATCACCGTCCTGCAGGCGATGATGGATCTCTACGAGCTGGACGACTCCTCGCCCTACGGCGGTGGTCCGATCCGCGACGTCGTGGTCCGCTCCATCGCCATCGAACTGGGCTGACCCACGGGTCGTCACCCGGTCCGGAACCGCTCCGATGGGCCGTCACGCACCCGTAGAACCACCAGCCAGTTCCTGGGCCTTCCCGTCCGCCCGGTCAGCCGACGAGCACGGCGTGGTGGGCGTCGGGGCCGACGTGGATCCCGGAACCCTGCTGGCCGCCTACCGGCGTGGCCTGTTCCCCATGCCCGTGGAGACCGGCGGACCCATGGCCTGGTGGTCCCCCGATCCCCGGGGCGTCCTGGAGCCGGTTGGGATGAGGATCAGCCGATCGCTGAGACGGTCCATGGACCGCTTCGAGGTTCGCGTGGACACGGCCTTCGACGAAGTGGTGGCGGCCTGCGCCGATCCGACACGGGAGCACGGCTGGATCGACGGGCGGATCTCCTCGGCCTACGTGGAACTCCACCGCCTCGGCTGGGCCCACTCGGTCGAGGCCTGGGACGAGGAAGGCCTCGCCGGTGGGCTGTACGGGGTGGCCATCGGCGGGCTGTTCGCTGGAGAGTCCATGTTCTACCGTCGGACCGATGCCTCCAAAATCGCCCTCGCCGGCCTCACCAACCTGCTGGGCAATGGCGCTGACAGGCTTGTCGACGTGCAGTGGTGCACCCCGCACCTGGCCCGCCTGGGAGCCGTGGAACTCTGCCGGGAGGACTACCTCGAGCGTCTTCCGGACCTTACGCTCGCCATCGGCCCGAACTGGCCGGCCCCATCCACCTGACCCTCCCAGCCCGACCTCACCGGCCGGGCCGAGCCTCCCCGCGCGTGCTCAGCCTCGGGGCGTCCGGAACCCATCCGAATGCCACCAGCGGCCGGAGAACCTCCAGGCGGTAGGGGCGGTCGGAGCCTCCGCGGCCGCCGAGGGCTTCGGCCAGAGCACCTCGTAGGCGGCGAGGATCGCTGCCAACTCCTGCTCGGTGGCGCCCTGGGCGACGATGCGGACCATCGAAATGCCGGCCCCTAGAGGGGCACGTTCCCGTGCTTGCGTTGGGGGATCTCCTCGTGCTTGGAGACCAGCATCTCCATGCCGACGATCAACTTGATCCGGGTCTCAGCGGGATCGATCACGTCATCCACGTAGCCCCTCTCGGCAGCCACGTAGGGGTTGGCGAACTTCTCCATGTACTCCTCGACCAGCTCGGCCCGACGGGCCTCCGGGTCGGCTGCGCTCTGAAGCTCCCGCCGGAAGACGACCTCCACCGCGCCCTGTGGACCCATCACGGCCAACTCGGCCGAGGGCCATGCCAGCGATAGGTCCGAGCCAACGGACTTGGAGTCCATGACCACGTATGCCCCGCCATATGCCTTCCGGGTGATGACCTGGATCCTGGGCACCGTCGCCTCGCAGTAGGCGTACAGCAACTTGGCACCGTGCCGGATTATCCCGCCGTACTCCTGGTCGACGCCGGGCAGGAAGCCGGGAACGTCGACGAAGGTGATCAGCGGCACGTTGAAGGCGTCGCAGGTGCGTACGAACCGGGCGGCCTTCTCGGAGGCCCCGATGTCGAGTACCCCGGCGAAGTGCATCGGCTGGTTGCCGACGACGCCGACGCTCCGGCCGTTCAGCCGCCCGAAGCCGCAGACAATGTTGGCGGCCCATGCCGAGTGGTACTCGAGGAACCCGCCGTCGTCCAGGACCGTCTCGATGACCGTGCGCATGTCGTAGGGGAGGTTGGCGCTGCCCGGCATCAGGTCCACCAGTTCGGGACAAAGGCGGTCCGGTGGGTCATCGGTTGCGAAGACTGGGGCCTGCTCGAGGTTGTTGGAGGGCAGATGGGTGAGGAGGGCCCTGACCTCGTCGAGTACCGACTTCTCGTCGTCGCCCACGAATGTGGCCACCCCCGACTTGGTGGAGTGGCTACCGGCACCACCCAGTTCCTCCAGGGTGACGTCCTCACCGGTGACCGTCTTGACGACATCCGGCCCGGTGATGAACATGTGGGACTTCTCGCGGACCATGAAGATGAAGTCGGTCATGGCAGGGCTGTACACGGCTCCGCCGGCGCACGGACCCAGGATGACGCTGATCTGGGGTATCACCCCGGACGACTGGACGTTGCGCCAGAAGATCCCGCCATAGCCGTCGAGGCTCACGACGCCTTCCTGGATGCGTGCTCCGGCTCCGTCGTTGAGGCCGATCATCGGGGCCCCGACGCTCAGGGCGAGGTCCATGACCTTGTGGATCTTCTCCGCGAACACCTCGCCCAGGGCGCCACCAAACACGGTGAAGTCCTGGGAGTAGAGGAAGACCTTGCGACCGTCGATCGTTCCCCAGCCGGTGACCACCCCGTCGGTGTAGGGCCGCTCCTGGATCCCGCTCTCGTGCGCCCGGTGCCGGGCCAGCATGTCCAACTCGTGGAAGGAGCCGGGATCCAGAAGGTGGTCGATGCGCTCACGGGCCAGCATCTTCCCCTTGTCGTGCTGGCGTTGGACGGCCCGCTCGGTGCCGGCATGGATCGCCGCCTCCTTGCGCGTCCTGAGGTCCTCGAGACGTTCGTTCATCGGATCATCGGCCATGGTGGCCACAGGGTACCGAACTGGAATCCACGGACAGGATCCACCGTCCGCCGGTACGTTTCACCCATGCACGATTCACCTGTCGGAGGAGGGCGCCATCTGGGGGTCTTCTGTGGATCCAGGGACGGCAACGACGATGGCGTCCATGCCCTGGCCCGGGAACTGGCTTCGGCCATGGTGGCCGCCGACATGGGTCTGGTCTACGGAGGAGCCGGCATCGGCGTCATGGGCACGCTGGCCGACGCCGTGCTGGAGGCCGGAGGCACGGCAGTCGGTGTCGTACCCGTTGGGTTGTTCAGCAGCGAGGTCCCCCACGGGTACCTCACGGAGCTGGTGGAGGTCCCGGACATGCAGGCCCGGAAGCGGGCGATGTACGAACGCTCCGACGCCTTCTGTGCGCTGCCTGGCGGCTTCGGAACCCTCGAGGAACTGTTCGAAGCCGCCACCTGGACGCAGCTGGGCCTCCACGGCAGCCACAAGCCGGTCGTCCTGCTGGACCGGAACGGGTTCTGGTCCGGTCTCGACGAGTTCCTGGACAGGTTGGTTTCCGATGGTTTCGTGAGGCCGGAAAGCCGCGGGATCGTGTCGCGGGTGACCTCCGTCGCCGAGGTGCTAGCGGTCCTGGATCGGTGACCACCGCCTCAGGTGGCCCGACGACGAGGTCAGTTCCGGTCGTCGGCGAGGCGTCGTGCCATTTCGGCCAGCCGCGGGGCGTCCATGTGGGAGCAGACGTCCTCGAGGTGGTCCGCGGGACCGGTCCAGCGCAGATCCTCCACGTCGGCCATGACCGGTGCGTCCAGATCCAGGGTGGCCAGACGCCGGTATAGCAGGGCACCTTCCCGGTCGGCAGCGAGGGTGCCAGCCAACTTCGTCGCCCCTCGTACCGGCACGTCCCATTCAGCGGGATCGTCGGGGATGGCCTCAAGGTGCACATACCGGGCCAGGATCATCGCCGAGGACTTGGCGCCCCAACCGGTGAGGCCGGGTATGCCGTCGGCCGTGTCGCCCACCAGGGCCAGCCAGTCCGGGATCGACTCCGGCTGCACGCCGAACTTCTCCACCACCGCGGCCGTGTCGTAGGTGATCTCCCGCCTGCGATCCACCTGGACGATGCCGGCGGCGTCGTCCACCACCTGGGCCAGGTCCTTGTCGGGGGTGCACACCAGCACCCTCGCCACGCGCGGGTCGGCTGCGGCAAGGACCGCCGCGGCACCCATGGCGTCGTCGGCCTCGTGCCGGACCATCGCAAGGACCGTGAACCCAGCAGCCTCGAGGGCGGCCTCTAGCAGGGGAAACTGGGCGAACAATTCCGGTGGCGTACCTTCCCCGGTCTTGTAACCGTCGAACAGGTCGTTGCGGAACGACTCGATCACCTTGTCCGTGGCCACCCCGACGTGGGTGGCACCCTCTTTCAGGAGCCTCAGCATTGAGCCCAGTACCCCGCGGGTCGCAGCAACCTCGACGCCCTCTGCCGTGACGTGCGACGGCACGGCGAAGTGGTGACGGAAGAGCTCGTAGGTGCCGTCCACCAGGTGGACGTCGATGCCTGCCATGGAGCCTCCAGGTGCCCCGACTACTCCTGGACCAACTCGATCAGCGTTCCGAACGAGCCTTTCGGGTGGACGAACGCCACGGTCGTGCCGCGTGACCCGGGACGTGGAGCCTCGTCGATCGCCCGCCCGCCTGCCGCCACGATGGCCGCCAGGGCCTCGACGCAGTCATCGACCCGGTATCCCACGTGATGGATGCCCTCACCCCGGCTCTCTAGGAACCTCGTGATGGCTGAATCGGGTCGGGTTCCGGTCGTGAGCTGAATGTAGGACTCACCGACGCGCAGCAGGGCCTCGTCGACGCCGTCGCGTTCCACCATCTCCCGGTGGTTCACCTCGGCGCCGAAGGCCTCGCGGTAGTAGGTGATGGCCGCTTCCAGGTCGTGGACCGCTATGGCGACGTGGTCGATCTGGGTCAACAGCAAGGGAAACCTCCGGGATTACGGGTGGCGCTGACCACCATCGGGTCCCACCAGGCCTGACCGCCTGTGGAAAGACCTGTGGATAAGCACCGCCGGGGCCGGAATTGGCTCTCTCGGCGCCAATTGCCCACTTTGTGGCGAAAACACGGTGATTTGGCCCTGACTTGTAATGATCTCTTCACTGTCGTAATATGATTGCAACAGTTGGGAATCACCCCTCCACCCAACTCGGAAACGACCCTCCGGTCTGGCAGGAGCCACCGGGGGGCGTTTCCATGTTTCGATGCGGTATTCCACAGGCGGGTCACCCCCCCTCCAAGCGCCGCCGACCCTCCAGGGCCCGACCCAGCGTCAGTTCGTCTGCGTACTCGAGGTCGCCACCCACCGGCAGGCCGCTGGCGATCTTCGTAACCTCCACGCCGAGTGGGGCGAGCAGGCGGGCCAGGTACATCGCCGTGGCCTCGCCCTCGATGTTGGGATTGGTGGCGAGAATCACCTCGACCACCCCCTCCGGGTCCAGACGGGCCAGCATCTCCCTCACCCTCAACTGGTCTGGACCGATGCCTTCGATCGGGCTGATCGCCCCTCCCAGCACGTGGTACCGGCCACGGAACCCACCGGTGCGCTCCACGGCCACGATGTCGCGGGGGTCCTCCACCACGCACAACACCGAGGAGTCCCGACGGTCGTCGGTGCACACCGCACAGAGCTCCCCCTCGGCCAGGTTGAAGCACCTGTCGCAGAAGCGGACCTTCGCCTTCATCTCGTCGATGGCCACCGTCAATCGGGTCGTGTCCTCCACCGTGACCTTCATGAGGTGGAGGGCCAGGCGCTGAGCGGACCTGGGTCCGATGCCCGGCAGGCGCCCCAGCTCGTCGATCACCTGCTGTACCGAGTCGGCGTACACGTTCGTCGCTCCGTCCGCCGGTCAGACCGGGTCGACCAGCGAGGCGCCGGGGAACGCCTGGGTGAGCTTCTCGACGGTCGAGCCCTCGGACATGTCGGCGTCCACGAGACCATCCAGGTCGATGGACTCCTCGACCACCGGGGTGGCGACCACCTGGGGAGCGACCGGAGCGGAGGCGTCCCCGTCCACCACCAGCCTCACGGGAACCGTGCCGCCGAATCGGTCTGAGAGGACCTGCTCCAACTCTGCTCGCATGTCCTCACAGCGCCGCATGTGGGGTTCGTTGGGAAGTGCCATGACGGCCGTCCCGTCCTCCACCGCCACGAAGCGCGCCGCGGAGAACCTGGCTCGAGCCTTCCTTCCCAACCGATCCAGGAGGTCGCCTCCCCATGCCACGACGAGCTCCTCGCTCGTCACGACCGTGGCCGGGCCTGCCGGTGCCTCCGCTACCGGACGGGTCGCCAGCACCGGCTCCTCACCGGCAGCGGACTGGACCGCCACTTCCTCGGCGGGTTCCGGCGAACCAACGGGCGGCGACTCGACGCTGGCGGCAGCCAGCCTGGCTCGGCCCTCAGCCGCCGGCCCGGTGCGGCGAAGTGGGGGCGGGGGCGGGGGCGGGGTGGCACCGCTCCCCGGAACCGCAACGGCAGCGCCGCCGGCCAGGGCGACCTCCAACTTCTCGACCCGTCGGACGAGGGCCTCGAGGACGGCCGGATCCCCGGCCCCGGCCACCTCCGACGCAGTGAGCCTTACCAGGGCCACCTCCAGGTCCACCCGCGGATCCGGGGACCGTCGCATGTCGATCAGGGCGGTACCCAGTACCTCCAATGCCCGTGTCGTGACCACCGGCGTGACCATCTCGGCGAATCGCTCCGCTCGCTCGCGGTCCGCCGCGGCCAACTGGGTCGGCGGCACGCCCATGGCGATGAGGAAGGCCTCCCGGAGGGAACCCAGCAGCGCCTCTCCGGTGACCCGCGGCTCCCGGCCGCGCGTGATGCCGGCGGCCAGGGCAGCCAGGGCTCGAGCGGTATCCCGCTCGGCGAGGGCGGCCAGCAGTTCGTCTGTGGAGGTCTCGTCCCGGGTGATCCCACCTGCCACCACCCTGTCGAGTGCCGACAGGGCGTCCCTGGCCGAACCCCTCCCGGCCCGGACTACATGGGAGATGCCGTCCTCGTCCACGTCGAGGTCGGCCTCGGCGATCACGTCGCGCACCAGGGACTCGAGTTCGGTAGCCGGCAGCAAGTTCAACTCCAGGTGCTGCGACCGACTCCGGATGGTCTCGACCACCTTGTGTGGTTCGGTGGTGGCCAGGACGAAGACCACGTGGTCAGGGGGCTCCTCCAACGTCTTGAGAAGGGCGTTCTCGGCGCCAGCGGTCAGCATGTGGACCTCGTCCAGGAGGTACACCTTGATCCGACCGGGGGTACCGAGGGCGACCCTCGCCAGCAGGTCGCGCATGTCGTCGACCTTGTTGTTGGACGCCGCATCCAACTCATGCAGGTCGAACGAGGTGCCGGCGTCCATGGACACGCACGACTCGCATTCACAGCAGGGTTCGCCATCCACGACAGCCGTGCAGTTCAGGGCCTTGGCCAGCACCCGTGCGGCCGTCGTCTTTCCGGTTCCGCGGGGTCCACTGAGTAGGTAGGCGTGGAGGACGCGGTCCTCCCGTACGGCGTTTCGCAGGGCGGCAACCACGTGCTCCTGTCCCCGGATCTCCGAGAATCGCCGGGGCCTGAAGCGCCGGTAGAGCGATGTGTACTCCATGGTCCGACCCTACATCGGCACCACCGGAGGGGCCTCGGGTCTCCGGACCGCTGAGCGGCGGAGGGAGTGGGATTCGAACCCACGGTGACGGTGAAGCCACACACGCGTTCCAGGCGTGCCGAATCGTCCGCTCTCGCATCCCTCCGGGACCCGGCGCGCGGCCGGGTTCCGGGCGACAGGATACCGAGCCGCAGGATGGGATACGGACGGCGCGGGTATCGTTCGGGTGCACCCGTCCTCGAGTGTGGCGGTCGGGTCCTGTGCGACCGGGCCCCGTGAACCGGGTCAGGGCCGGAAGGCAGCAGCTCTCAGCGGAACTCCCGGAGTGCCGCAGACCGCCTGGCCGCCACTCTCGAGGACGGGTGCCGCTGCGCCCGGACCTAACGTCGCGTGCATGGAGAATCCGGACCCGACCGTCGAACCAACCGACCAAGACCACCATGCCGACCATGACCTGATGGGCGTGGCGCTGGCCGAGGCCGCCCTGGCCGCTACAGCGGGCGAGGTCCCGGTCGGCGCCGTGGTGGCCGTAGATGGTCGGATCGTGGCCCGACGGCACAACGAACGCGAGGCCACGGGTGACCCGACGGCCCACGCCGAGGTCCTGGCGCTGCGCGATGCCGCCACCGAGCTGGGGACGTGGCGCCTCGACGATGCCGTCCTGGTCGTGACCCTGGAGCCCTGCCCGATGTGTGCCGGAGCCGCCTGGGCGGCCCGGATCGGTCGCCTCGTCTGGGGAGCACCCAACCCGGAGGCCGGAGCCGTAGGTTCCCTCTACAACCTGGGTTCCGATCCACGCCTGAACCACGAGTACCCGGCGACCGGCGGCATACGGGCCGGGGACTGCGCCGGACTGCTCACCTCGTTCTTCGCCCGACACCGCTGACCGGCGGCCGACCGGTCCGGTTGGCCGCCCGTCGGCACCTCAGTAGCCTCGTCGGCGGAAGGTTGCCAGAGCGGACGAATGGGGCGGCCTCGAAAGCCGTTGTGGCCTCCGGGTCACCGTGGGTTCAAATCCCACACCTTCCGCCACCAGTGACCGGGTCCCCGACCCGGTCACTGCCGCGTTCAGCCCACGTCGACGGGCTCGGAGATGGCCCGCCAGAACCCGATCCCGTGGTCCCATTCGGCCAGGCTGAGGGTGTCCCTGGCGTCGTACTTCCCGGGGCCCAGGGAGTTGTAGGGCTGCCCCGAGATGGAGAACGGTCCCAGGGTGGCCGTCGCTGCGGCGAACGATTCGTTGGTCAGGTCCGGGCCGGCCGCCGTGGCGATCTGGCGGAACAACTCGAACAACCGGCACGAGCTCTGTGTGGCGGCCCAGTAGTTGGGCTCGCCCTCCTCCAGCAGCTCCACCGATCGCACCTCGAGGCCCAGGCCCGCCTCGATGATGGCCAGGCAGTCGGCCATGGCCGGGTCCGTCGACGAGGTGAACGACCGGTTGGTCAGGAGGGTGCCCGCTCCCTCGATGCCCAGTGGGGGGTCGGTCTTCCAACGGTTGGTGGAGTCGCCGTTCAAGATGAGCACGGTGAACTCGTCACCCAGTTCGAACAGGACCTCCTGGGCGTAGGCGGCCTCCCCGATGAAGAACACGGTGGACACGCCCTCGGCCCGCGCCCGTTCGAGGACCACCTCCATGTGGGCGATGGTGGCCGACTCATCGCCGGTACTCGGGTTGTAGGTGGCGACGGCCACCTCCGCGCCCGCATCCTCCAGGGCCACCCTGGTGTCAGCGATGGTCGCCTCGTAGTCGCCGTTCGCCCCGTAGAGCATGAATGTGCCAAGGTCTGCCAACCGTCCGGTCTCCCGCAGCAGGTTCACGAACGCCCTGCCGCGTCGACCCAGGCTGATGTCGTCGCTTATCCAGGTGGCGGTGATCCGCTCGAGCTGTTCGGGTGTGGGCTTTCCCCCGACCAGGATCGTGTCGTACAGGCCACCGAAGCACTCGTTGACGCTCTCCACGCCTGGGCCGGCGAACCCGTTCAACACGGCGAACACCCGGTGGTCCTCGGCCAGCTCCACGCACACCGCCTCGGCCGTGGCTGCACCCACCGGGAGGAAGGTCCCGTGGATGACCTCGACCATCCGGCCCAGGATCCCACCGGTGGCGTTGACGTGGGCGACGTAGGTGTCGACGGCCGGCCCGTAGTTCGCATACGTGAGGTTGAACCCGTAGGTCGAGTTGAACTTCTCGAAGTCGATTGACGTGAATCCAATCCTGATGGTCTCCGAGGTGACGCCCCGGAAGGAGTCGGTCAGGACGATCGGGGCCGCCGTGGTCGTGGTCTCCGACGGCGCCATCGTGGTGGTGGCCTCGGTCGGGTCCTGGGCAGGCGCCTCGGTCGTCGTCGTTGGCGCCTCGGTCGTCGTCGTTGGCGCCTCGGTCGTCGTCGTTGGCGCCTCGGTGGTCGTCGTGGGCGCGGTCGTGGGCGCCTCGGTAGTCATAACGGTCACCTCGGTAGCGGTGGGCGCCGTCGTTGGCGATCCGCCACCGCCACATCCCCCGGCGAGCAGCACAAGGGCCAAACCCAGCCCGATGAATCGTCGCATGGCTCCGTCCACGTCCGGCCCCTCCCTCCGGGCCCACCGTGGGCCCGGCCACCTCCCCAGAAGGTAGACGGGATCCGGTTGGTCGGTCACCAGCCTGATAGGACCGATCGGCTGGCCTCGACAATGCGGTGGGCCATCGGCCCCATTCCCAGCTTGGCCAACCCGGTGTTGAAGACCTCCGGCATGACCACCGGATCGGCGGAGATGCCCCGCAACAGGCCGAACAGGTGCTCGTGGTCGACCACCCCGTCACCGGGCAGGGGGCGGGCGGCCAGGCACTCAGCCATCGGATCGTCCCACGGCTCGGGTCCGGCGTCACATAGTTGGAACACCCGGATGGCATCGCCGGGCATGGAGGCCAGGGTGTCGGCGTGGCGGCCATATGGCCCACCGGGCTGGCGGAGCCAGTGCCAGGAGTCGAGCAGCACCCCCACGTTTGGACGCCCCGTCCGTCGCAGGAGGTCCCAGCAGGTCGTGATGTCCGGGATCCCTGACCACGGGAGGAACTCCACGCAGATGGACACGTCAACCTCGGCGGCCCGATCGGCCACGGCAGCGAGGTTGGCCACCGTCGCCTCCATGGACCGGAGGTCCGGTTCCAGGACCACGGCAGCCAGGTTCGGTGACCCATGTGCCGATGCGATGTCGATCGACTCCCGTGACGCCTCCACGGCCGCGGCGGGGCTCGTTGCGTTGGCCCAGCCGTAGATGGCCTCGACGCAGACGACCCGGAGGCCTGCAGTGCGGAGTCGGGACCTGATCCGCGCGGAGGACCAGCCCTGCGCCTTCAGCAGGACCTCGTGGAGGGTCCAGTAGGAGATGCCGGCCACTCCAGCATCGACACTCGCCTCCACGTACTCCTCGAAGCCCGCTCCATCCAGGGAGAACGTGTCGGGTAGCAGAGTGCTGGGACAGAGGTACAGGTCGTCACGCCGACGACGTTCGTCGATCATCTCGAGGCTCCCGGTGCCGGGCTGGGCCCCAACCGGGCCAGGAGGGCGGCCACCAGGTGGTCGATCGTCGACTCCGGAGGTGGTGCCAGCGTGAGGCGCCCATCGCGCCAGAGGGTGGCGAAGCCCCAGACCAGGGAGAGCTGCAGGCGGGTCCAGTGGACCCTCTCGTCGGCGTCCAGGCCCAGCATCTCCAGGACCGTCTGGAGAGGGCTGCCGACGCGTTCCACTGCTGCCAGAAGGTCGGGATCGTCCCCCGGCGGGTGGATGGCGGCGCTGAAGCGTCCCGGCCATGCCATGGCGAAGCCCAGGTGTGCCCGGACAACGGCGTCTACGGCGTCGGGACCCGACCGCCCGACGGCGGCCCCGGTCACAGCATCGGCCAGGTAGGCAAGTGACTGGAGGGCCAGCATTCGACGCAGTCCGTTCACGCCGTCGACATGGGCGTAGAGCGACTGCGACCGGATCCCCAGCCGTGCAGCCACCATCGACGGCCGTACAGCGTCGATGTTCCCTACCTCGTCCAGGACCTCCAGGGCGGCGTGGACCACCCGGTCCCTGGTCACACCCCGTCGTGCCGCCATCGCCCCTCCATCGGTTGGCTTGCAAAACTAGTCGAAGTAGAGCAGGCTGTTGTCTGATGACTGTAGACACGACAGGTTCGCCCACCGACCTCCTCGAGGTGGACGACGATGCCGACCTGATCGAGGTCCTGGCCTCCCACGGCTGGGGAGACGGCCTGCCGGTGGTTGCGCCCACCTCCGAACGGGTGGGCGCGATGCTCGCCGGCTGCAATGGCCACGACCCCGAGGAGGTCGTGGCCAGCCTCCCACCGCGGTTCGGCCAGGCAACCCGGCTGGCCATCGCCGTGAACGCCGTGATGGCCGGCTGCCTACCTGACCACCTCCCGGTCCTGGTGTCGGCCGTGCGGGCCCTGGCCCATCCCGACCTGAACCTGCGAGGAGTCAACGCCACCACGCACTGCGTCGCCCCCCTCCTAGTCGTCCACGGCGACGTGGCCCGTACTGCCGGCTACCACGGCGGCCTCGGGGCGTTCGGCCCTGGAAGCCGGGCCAACGCCGCCACCGGTCGGGCCCTCCGCCTCATCCTCCTGCACGTTGCCGGTGCCACTCCGGGCGACGGCGACGCCTCCACCCAGGGTGGGCCCGCCAAGTTCGGCTTCTGCGTCGCCGAGAACCTGGAAGCCTCGCCTTGGACCGGCTACGCGGCCTCAGTCGGGGTGGAGGCCCCATCGGCGGTGACCATCCACTGCGGCGAAGCACCACACAACGTGCACGACATGGAATCCTCGAGCCCGACCGGAATCCTCGACAAGGTGGCCTCGGCAATGGCGACCACCGCCCAGAACA
This sequence comes from uncultured Acidimicrobiaceae bacterium, assembly GCA_913030665.1. Classification (GTDB taxonomy): domain Bacteria; phylum Actinomycetota; class Acidimicrobiia; order Acidimicrobiales; family MedAcidi-G1; genus UBA9410. The sequence continues at coordinate 10,435 of CAJWFS010000013.1, read as the reverse complement.
ACGCCTGCATCAGCCAGGGCGAGTACCTGGTGGCGCTCTGCCCGGAACACGCCGCCACCTGCGCCGACGCCGGATGGTCCCGGGGCGACGTCGCGTCCTACCTCTTCCAACGCGCCCGACTGCCCGTCGGCGAGCTGAAGCGGGCCTTCGCACATCGGGCCTGGACGCCCTGGATGCAGTCCCTGCAGGATGGAGAGGCCGCCCCGATGACCGGACACCCCGACAACATCCGGATCATGGTGGTGGGCGGCGCCGGCAGGCACAGTTCCGTCATACCCAGTTGGGGAATGACCCGGAGCGTCACCGTTCCCGTCGAGCCGTAGGAGCACCCGTGCAGATACACCCACCCACCGGCGCGGCCAGCACGCCGCCGATCACCCTGGCACCCACTCCTGCTGTCCTGGCCGGCAGGCGGATCGGCATCCTCGACAACCGCAAGCCCAATGCCGGCATCCTCCTGACACGACTGGCTGAGCGGCTTGCCGCCCGTACGGGTGCCGAGGTGGCCCTCGTCGAGACCAAGAACGCCGCCATCCCATGCGAGGACCAGGTACTCGGCCGACTCGTAGAGGAAGTGGAGCTGGTCCTCACCGGCACAGCCGATTGAGGAAGCTGCACGTCGTGGAGTGTCCACGACACCGTGAAGCTGGAAGGTGCCGGCATCCCCACCGTGCTGGTGGCCACCGGCGAACTCCGCCTCCTCGCCGACCAGACCGCCGCCGACCTGGGCCTGGCCGGCCTCCGGATCGTCTCGGTGGAACACCCGATCGGCGGGGTCCCCGAGGCTGCGATCCTGGACCGGGCGGACGCTGTGGTCGACGAGGTGCTGGGCCTGCTGACCGACATGGCCGGGTGACCGGTACATGAGCATCCCGATCGACCACGCGGGCCGCACCGCCCTGGTGACCGGCGCGGGCGCCGGCATCGGCCGGGAAATCGCCCGATGGCTGGCCCGTGCCGGCGCGGCGGTGGCCGTCAACGATCTCAGGCCCGACCGGGCCGAGGCGGTGGTGGCGGAGATTACGGACGAGGGATGCACGGCTATCGCCGTGGCCGCCGACTGCCGTGACGAAACCGCCGTGGACGCCATGGTGGCCACCGTGGCCAACCGCCTGGGTGGCCTGGACATCGCTGTCAACAACGTCGGGATGCTGCCGCCCGGTCGGCGGCCACGACCCTTCGTCCGGTACCGGTACGACGACTGGCACGACATCATCGACCAGAACCTCATGGTGGCCGCCCTCTGTGGTCGGGCCGAGGCCGAGCTGATGGTCGAGAGGGGGGGTGGTTCGATCCTGTTCGTGACCTCCGGGGAGGCGACCCGGCCGTCGCCGTACAACGCGGCCTATGCGGCGGCCAAGGCGGCGGTGAACCACCTGGTCACATCCATGGCCGTGGAGTTGGGACCGGCCGGCGTCCGGGTCAACGCCATGGCCCCGGGAACCACGATGACCGAGACGGTGGCGGCCGCATTCACCCAGGAGCGCATGGAGGCGATCGTCGAGGCCACGCCCCTGCGACGCATGGTCGAACACGACGAGCTGGCCCGCCTGGTGGTGTTCCTAACCAGCGACCTGGCACGTTGCATCACCGGACAGTTCCTGCTGGCCGACGCCGGGGCGTTCCTCTCGAGGAGCCGACCGGCCAACGACGAGGGGCTTACCTCCCCCATCCGGTAGGGCCCTGCCGACCGCCCGGACCTCCGGCAGTCGGAGACACCGTGACCAGACCCCAGGCAGTCGCCGTGGGTGTGCCTAAAGGCCGATCTGGTGGTGGGGTGGCACCTCGAAGCGACCGATGGCATCGGCCCGGCTGTGCAGCAACCCGACGGTGTCATCCAGGTTCCGACCGATGATGAACTGTCGCCTGGCGGTGCACTCGACCACGAAGCGACCCAACTCGTCCAGGTCGGCGACCGTGACATCCCGGCCGGCCTGCTCCAGGCGGTCCTTCATCTCGGCGAAGGACATGCTGCTACGACCGGTACCCCCGCGTAACCGCTCCAGGTCGGCCGGTCGGTTGCGCTGGGATGTGAACAGCCCGGTGTCCATCAACCCGCCGGACGGGTAGAACACCGACGCTCCCATGGCCTCGGACTCGGCCCGGAGCTGGTGGTCCAGCGTCTCGGTGATGCAGCTCACCGCCGCCTTGCTGGAGGCATACAGGCCGGCCGACGGCACCGGTGCGAAGCCACCGTCACCCGAAGACGTGTTGACGACGTGTCCCGGCTCGCCGGATTCCAGCATCCGGGGTACGAAGGCCATGATCCCGTTGGCCACGCCGAACACGTTGACCCCGTAGCACCATCTCCAGTCATTGGGCTCATGGGTCCAGATCCGGCCACCTCCGCCCGAACCCACTCCCGCGTTGTTGTAGAGCAGGTTGCACCGACCGTGCACCGTGAACACCTGGTCTGCCACCGAGTCCATCGAACGATCGTCGGAGACGTCCGCCAGGATCCCGGAGATCCGGCCCGCGAAGGAGGCCGACAATGTGGCCACCGTCGTATCCAGGACGTCCTGTTCGATATCGGCCACCACGACCGTGGCGTCAGCCTCCAGCAGGGCACGGACGATTCCCCGACCGATGCCGTTGGCCCCACCGGTAACGACCGCGACCGACCCGGCCACCTCCAGGGGAGCCGCCATCATGCCGCCACCTCCTGGGTCTGGTTCTGCGGTGCCATGCCGGGGCAGCCCTTGCCCCTCTCCGGGATCTCGGAGTACGCGATGCCGCCCGCCACATGGGCCTTGGTCGGGCAGAACTGCTCGGCCAGGGGTCGCAGCTTCTCGACGTCGAACTTGTAGAGACTGGCTGCATTGGTCGTCAGCAGCATGGTGGCCTCGTCCTCGGTCATCTGCCCGAAGGTGAGCCTCAGGTGCTCGTCGGTGTGGGGATGTGACCCCTCCACGTGTGGGTAGTCCGAACCCCACATGACGTTCTCGAGGCCGATCTGCCTGACCACCTCGGTCTCGGTGGGGCGCAGGAAGCTGGCTCCGACGTGGCACTGGCGCTGCCAGTACTCCGACGGGCGCAGCGACATCTGGGCCACGGCGACGCCTCCGAAGATCGCCTCGGAGCCGTACGTCGAGTACTTCATGCGCTCGTAGAACGAGTCCAGCTTCTCGAGGGTGTCGGGCACCCAGGCCGTGCCGGTCTCGGTGTTCACCCACTGGAGGTCGGGGTGTCGCTCGAACACTCCGGAGAACATGAGGTGCCACAGGCCCCGCTGGCTCCACCATGAGACCTCCAGCATGAACATCGCCAGCGACGCCGGGAAGTGGCTTCCGAAGTTCGGCGTGGCACCACCCGAATGGTGGTTCAGGGGCATGTCGCAGGCCTCGGCAGCGGCCCATATCGGTCGGTAGGAGGCCGAGTAGAGGGGCTCGAACGGCGAGTCGGGAGGAGCGCCGGGCACCAGGATCCCGCCACGCAGCCCGTTCTCAGCCGCCCACTCGATCTCGGCCACCGACGCCTCGACGTTGCCTAGGAAGATCTGGGCGATGCCCGCCCTGCGCTCCGGGGCCTCTGACACGAAGTCCAGGAGCCAGCGGTTGTGGGCCTGCAGGCCCGCCCACCTACGGACCATGTCATCGCTGTAGGGAGGGGCCTCGAACTGGCTGGCGGCCGCCGGTGCGAACGGTGGCTGGGTGTTGGGGAACAGGACCGCGGCCACCACGCCGTCGGCCTCCTGTTCTCTGAGGCGACGCTCGCTGGACCAGTTGCGGTCGCCGTCCACTTCGGGGTCCCCGTCCACACCCACGTTCAGCGGTGACCGCTCAGCGTCCTTGAACACCTCGGCGGTCCGCCGCTCGGCCGCCTGTACCGATTCGGCCCACTCGTCGAAGTCCTCGTGGTACTTCTTCTCCAGGTACGGCTTGTAGTCGTGCAGCGCCGCACCACAGTGGGTGTCGGCCGAGATGACGACGTGTCGTTCGCTCATCGTGTTGTCACTCCCAGGTGGTCGGGTCGGGGTCCGGAGTCGGTGTCGGGCTCAGGCGTACTGCATCTCACAGCCGTACTCGCCAATCCACCAGCGGGCCTTCTCGACGGCGTCGGCAGGCGTCCGCAGGTCTGGTGACTGGCCCAGCGTCTCCGGCGTGGGCCCGATCCTGTCGGCCACGACACGCAACCCTGCCTCGTCCAGGCCGTAGCAGTCGATGGCGTTGAGACCCAGTAGCCGACGGGTGTCCTCGATGGAGACGTCCCGGAAGTCCTTCTCCAGGCGCTCCACGGTGTTCGGCCAGGACCCCTCGGGATGCGGGTAGTCGGTTCCCCACATGAGGGCGTCTATGCCGTTGACGTGGCGTCGACGGACCTCCTCGGTGGACATGGTGGAGGCGCCAATGAATACGTTGCTCCCGAAGTACTCGGACGGCAGGCGAGAGATGAGGCCCTTCATGCGGGAGCCCATCTTCTTGATCTTCCAACTGGCTCCGAAGTTGACGTCGGTCTTCCAGAGCAGGTCTCCGATCCAGTACGAGCCGCACTCCACGACGGCGTAGCGGAGGTCCGGGAAGCGGTCGAACTTGCCGGAGAAGAGGAGCTGCCAGAGGATGCGGTGGGTCCAGAACGGCACCTCGCTGATGTACATAGCCACGTTCTCGCCGTAGGCGTCGAAGTCGGCCTCACCGGAATGGGTGTGGACCACCAGACCCGTCTCGGCACACGCTGCCCAGACCCTGTCGTAGTGGTCGGTGCCATAGGCGGGGAAGCCGTGCCACATGGTCGGCACCATGATCCCCTTGATGCCCGGCCTTCCGGCCAGGGACTCGATCTCGGCCACCGCCAGGTCCACGTCGTGGGTTATGGGAACCAGCGCCACTCCGGCCCGCCGGACGGGATCGGTGGCGCAGAACTCCTCCAACCAGCGGTTGTGGGCACGGGCCCCGCCGAACGCCAGTCGGGGATCGGTGATCTGTCCTGCGGCCAGGCCGGCACCGAACGGTGGGGACTCCTGGCCGGTCACGGCGTCGCCGTCGGCGAAGATGATCTCGCCTGCCACGCCGTCTGCGTCCAGCACCGGATCGCGGACCTCCGGGTCGTAGGCGCCCTGCAGGCCCCACTCGTTGTCGCCCTCCCACTCGGCGATGAACTCGGCGTTGAGCTCCTCGGCGATCCGCCGGTGTGCGTGGCGCTCGGCGACGTACCGGTCGAACTCCTCGTGCAGCGAGGATTCCAGGTACGGGCGGTACTCCTCGCACTGCAGACCGGCGTGGGTGTCCGACGAGACGACTATGTACGGTTCGCTCCCGGTGCTGACCTCTCGTTCCACTGTGTGCCTCTCCATTATGGGGCGCTGCTCTCTTGGACAGCGTCACAGACTTCGTTGTACACTGTCGCAGAGAAGGGGCCCGACCGCAACCCGGGACCCAGAGGACACATGGACGACACCCGACCCAGGACCAACCGCCACGCCGGCCTCGAGCCCACCGAGGTACTCGACCGGGCCATTGCCCTAGTCGAGGTCGAGGGTGCCGATGCGCTGACGATGCGCCGGCTGGCCTCCGAACTGAGTGTGGCCACCACATCGATCTACTGGCACGTCGGCAACCGGGAACAACTCGTGGCGGCCATGGTCCGGCGCCACGGCGAGCGGATGGCCGAGGCCCCCATCATTGGCGACACGGCACGCGACCGGGTGCTCGCCGTCGCACGCCTCATCTGGGAGGGCTCCCTGGCGCATCGGGGGATCACCCGGCTGGCCAGTGCCCACGGGCTCTCGTCCCTCCACGCCCAGCACCTGGAGCTGGCCATGGCCAGGGAGCTCCAGGAGGCCGGCGTGGTAGGCGACGCCGCCCGCGACGCCCTCCGGGCCATCACGGCCTGTGTCGGCGGCTTCATCGTGGCCGCCCTGCTCGACGACGCCCTCCCGACCGACCACCGTCGGACCTCGGTCCTGGCCCACCTGGAGGATCCGGGCCTGGACCCGGCCACCCGCTCGGCCCTGGCTACGAGCAGCCACCTGCCTTCGCTGTTCGACACGACGTTGCGGGCCGTCGTGGACTCCCTCGTTCCCGCCGACCTCTCGGCAAACGCCTACCTGTAGGGCTGGCCGCCGGCCGACCTCAGGCGTCGTAGCGGTAGGCCGTCGCTTTTGGCTTGACCGGACGGGCAAACCAGAGGGGGCGACGTAGGCCGTCAGGACCGGGGCCCGGCCGGGCCTTCGCCAGCCACTCCTCGAAGATCCGGTGCGATGCCCCGGTGTCGACCACCACGTCGCCGTATGCGTCACCGGGCTCGGCCGGCGACACCGTCACCCGCTGCAACCAGCAGTGCATGCCACTGACCGGATCGGGCTGCACGGGGAAGGTGAGGTTCTGGTGCACCCCGGTATCGGTCCACCAGATCAGCCCGGTGTCCGGATCGTCGCTCTGGTAGGGCTCCAAGCCCTGCTCCCGCTGGAGCTTCCACCGGCCATCCTCATCCTGTTCGACCGAGGCCTTTCCGGCTCCCCACGACCGTGCCTTGTCGTCCTCGAGGCGCCACCGCCCCATGTGGTGACTGGCCGCCACCACACCCGGGCGAATGCCCTCCGTGCGCCATGCCTGGATCACGAAGTGGCCGATGCGGGTGGTAATCCGGACCAGGCCGTTCTCCTCGATGCCCAGCTCCTCTGCATCGCTCGGGTGCAGCCAGAGCGGGTGGCGGTGGCTGATCTCGTTCAGCCACTGGCTGTTGGACGACCGGGTGTGGATCAACGTCGGAATGCGGAAGGTGGGTACCAGGATCCGCTCGCCGGCCGACATGTCCAGGTCCTCCCAGTGCACCTGGCTACGGATGAACGCCGGCATGGAGTACTGGGGCCAGCCCCAGTCGCGGATCGTCTCGGAGAAGAACTCCAACTTCCGCGACGGCGTCGGAAACCCGAGCTTCGGCTCACCATCGACGTCCACGGCCGGTGAACCATCGCCGATGAACGGCATGTGGCCCGTGATCTCCTCAAGCGAGCCGTGCGAACCGGCTGTACCGGGCCGGCGCCAGACACCATCGGCGCCCCTGACGGCCCCCGCCAGGTCGGCTGCCGGCACGTCGCGTTCGTAGACCTGCGTCTGGTCACCGGGCAGTGAGAAGGAGCCCTTCCGACGCATGTACTCCAACGGGGTGATGCCCTCGGCCTCGGCCGCCTCTGGCAGGCCGGGAACCGAACCCTCGAACAGCATCGAGTAGTACTCGTCGAGCGTGAGCGGCGTGCCCGGATTCTGGACGCTCTCGAACTGGGAGCGGATGCCCAACGAACCGTCGGGGTCGATCCGCCACGACAGGTCGATGAAGAACTCCTGCTCCTCCCAGACCTCGCCCGGGTTGGCCTCGTAGGTGCGCTGGATGGTCTCGCCGTCCAGCTCCCGGTGTCGCCGGCCGACGGGCTGGCGAAAGCCGATCCAGCGGCCGTTGTGGGTCTCGAAGCTGGCGACGTCGTGGCGCTCCGATGCGATTCCCATCGGCAGCACGTAGTCGGCAAACCACGCCGACTCGTTCCAGGTGGGGGTGAGCGCCACGTGGCATCCGATCTTGTCGGTGTCGCGCAGCACCTCCATCCACGTAAAGCCGTCCGGGTTCGTCCAGAGCGGGTTGTAGACCCGGGTGAAGTAGGTGTCCAGGTAGCCCCGTCCGGCCTTCAGGAAGTGCGGCAGCAGGAACGACATCTCGTGGTGGCTGAGCGGGTACTCGATCGGCCACTGCATCTCGTTCCACCGACCCTGGGGTTCGGGATGTATCGGGGTGACGGGTATGAACTTGTTCCAGCCGTTGGCGTTGGTGCCACCCACGGTGCCCACGGACCCGGTCAGCACCGTCAGGAACTGCAGGCAGCGGGCCACCATCCAGCCGCCCTCGTTGCCCGCCGACGAAGCCCTCCAGGTGTGGGAGGCGAACCCCCCCAGGCCTTCGCCGATGGTGCGGGCGACGGTACGTAGGCGGTCCTCGTCGATTCCGCAGACCCGGGCCGCGGCTTCCGGCGTGTACTCGGCGTACAACTCCAGCAGTGCAGGACCCACGTTGGCGAACACCGGCTCCAGGTCAGGTCGCGATTCGCGCAGGAACGTCTCCCAGTTCACCCACCGCTCGAAGAACGCCGCGTCCCAGGTGCCGTCCAGGATCAGCAACCGGGCGATGGCCAGCAGCAGGAACGCCTCGGTGCCCGGCCAGGCGGAGAACCAGTGGTCGGCCTTGGATGCCGTGTTGGACAGCCTGGGATCGATGCAGATGACCGTCGCGCCGTTCTGCTGGCCCTCGATGATCCGCTGGGCGTGCGGGTTGAAGTAGTGGCCGGCCTCCAGGTGAGCCGAGATGAGGAAGATGACCTTGGCGTTGGCGAAGTCGGCCGAGGGACGGTCGAAGCCCATCCACGAGGCGTAGCCCACACGGGCGCCACTGGAGCAGATGTTGGTGTGGCTGTTGTGGCCGTCGATGCCCCAGGAGTGGAGCACCCGCTCCATGTAGCTGTCGTCGCCCATCCGACCCACGTGGTACATGACCTCGTGGTGGCGTTCCTCCCGGAAGGCGTTACCTATGCGGGTGCCTACCTCTTCCAGGGCCTGGTCCCAGGTGATGCGCTCCCAGAGGCCCTCGCCCCGCTCGCCCACCCGCTTCATCGGGTGCAGGATCCGCTCGGGATCCTCCACCTGGTTGATGGTGGCCGGGCCCTTGGCGCAGTTGCGACCCCGACTGGCAGGGTGCACCGGGTTTCCCTCGAACTTGGTGATCCGCCCGGTCTCCTTGTCGACCCATGCCAGCAGCCCGCAGTTGGCCTCACAGTTGAAGCACGTGGTGGGCACCAGGCGGTGTGCCCTCCGGACACGGTTCGGCCATGCCGCCGGGTCCAGCGACTCGACGTGGTCCCAGGTCTCCTCGGGCGGGTAGGCGGACAGGCCCTCGGCACCCCTACCGGGTGGTGCTGCATCCAATGCCATCGTGGGTCTCCGGTTCCGTACCTACGAGAGGGGGACCGACTGGCCGGCCCTCACGTAGGCGTCCTCGTATGCGAACAGGCCGAACAGGACAAAGGGTGCGGCCACGGCTGGCAGCAACGGGTCATCGGCCCCGGTGGCGATCGACGCGGCGACGAGCACCAGCGGCATTGCCATGCCGTTCAGGCGCCACTGTCGGAACGACCTCCGCTGGCCTCCCCGGGTCATCTCGGCCAGGGCCATGGTCACATGCCGCGAGTGCCCACCCCGCAACTCCAGGCCGACCAGGAGGCCGTTGGCGACCAGACCCGCCAGGAACGTCCATTGAATGGCAGCGGTCCCCGGAACCTGCATGACGAGATCCAGCAACGAGTAGGCGGCTCCGCCGGCGACGACGGCCTGGGCCAGGAGGATCGGCAGCAGGATGGGTTCCTGCCAGAGATCGCGGCCCTCGCACTGTCCGAACAGGAAGGCGGTGTAGCCGGCGGTAGCCAGTGCCAGCAGCACGGTGGGAAATACCAGCACGGGAAGGAGGCCGTCGGCGTCGACCAGCCCGACCATCCACCAGACGGCGAGGCAGGCGGCGAAGCCGCCCAGTACGTAGGCGCCCTTCACCAGCCACGACGTCCGATTTCCCCGTGTCAGCAGGTACATGAAGCGCTTCGGCTGCTTCAGGTCGGCGATCAGCAGGATGCCGGTGAGCACCAGGAACACGCCGGCCAGCATCGGGGGCACGATGCCCACGGCTAGCCGTGAGCCGCCGTGCCCGAGCATGACCAGCAGGGAGGCGACCAGCATCACGCCGGCGGCTACGGCCTTGGTGACCAGGTATCCCGAGACCATCGAACCCCAGGCCGTCAGGTGCTGGGTCGTGTAGACGGTCCGCGCCATGGCGGCACCGTCCTCCCGGACGGGGGAGGCGGTCAGCGCCACCGGCGTGGGGGTCGGGTGGCCGGGCGCGGTGTCGGCCCAGATCATGCCGTCGTCGGCGATGGAGGAGGCCAGGGGATCCAGCGAGGAGGGGCTGGCGCCCTTGTAGACGACCTTCGGGCTGGTCCGCTGCTCCGGAGAGCGAACCGTGCCACCCGAGGCGAGGAGCATCGAGATCTCGGACGCCGGATCGTCCAGGTCTCCGACCCGTATGGCCTGCGTGGGGCAGACCACCACACAGGAGGGTTCCAGGCCGTCCTCGATCCTGTGGTTGCAGAAGTTGCACTTGTGCGCCGTGCCGGTCTCCGGGTTGAGGTAGATGGCGTCGTACGGGCAGGCGTTCATGCAGGCCTTGCACCCGATGCAGTTGTCGTCGTCGAAGTCGACCACACCGTTGTCGGCCCGGAACAGCGCCGAGGTCGGACAGATGTCCATGCACGGTGCGTCGTCGCAGTGGTTGCAGCGCATGACCGAGAAGTGGCGCTCGCTGTCCGGATGCGTACCGGTCTCGACGTACTTCAGCCAGGTGCGGTTCACCCCCAGCGGCACGTCGTGCTCGCTCTTGCAGGCCACGGTGCAGGCGTGGCAGCCGATGC